>JAZQUX010000001.1:0-1865 GCA_045631585.1 Eubacteriales bacterium
AAGCTTGTGCCCGCAATCACCGCAATAAAGAAGATTAGTGAAAATGCTTTTCTTTACGTTTTCGTTCTTCGGTTTACGGCGTTTGGAATTCTTGGTTAGCTCCTGCACTCTCTCCCAAGTTTCTCGATCAATGATCGGCTCGTGCACGTCCTTAAAGATTGCCCAATTCTCTTTGGGATTCTCAACGCGGGTTTTGTTGCGGAAGGACTTGGAATAGCTCTTGAAGTTGATGATATCTCCGCAATATTCCTGTTGTTCAAGCATCTTGGCTATCGTGGTCTTGCACCACTTATAAGGATTTGGTTGAGTTTTCTTACCGCCCCTGCTCATACCCTTACTCTGCCAATAGGCTTGCGGTACAAGAATTTTATCATCTTGGAGAATTCTTGCAATAGTCTCGTTTCCGTTTTCTTCAATACAAAGTCTAAATATTCTTTGCACAACCTCTGCCGCATCGGGATCGATGATCCACTTCTTTTTATTCTCGGGATCTTTCACGTATCCATACGGCGGTGGTGCTAACGGCTCTCCTGCATTTCCGCGCAGTCTGTGAGAAGAACGGACTTTTCTGCTGATATCCTTGGCATACATCTCGTTCATTACATTACGGAACGCGCTGAAATCGTCCTCACCGTTTTCACTGTCAATGCAATCGTTGATGGCTATGAAGCGGATATTGTGCTCGGGGAAATAATAGTCTGTGTACTGACCTACCTCAAGGTAGTTTCTTCCGAAACGAGATGAGTCCTTGACAATGACCGTTGAGATATATCCCATCTCCATATCCTCAAGCATTTGCTGAAAGCCGGGGCGGTTGAAGTTGGTTCCCGTGTATCCGTCGTCCACGTAGAACTTGGTGTTTGTGAATCCGTGCTCCTTTGCGTATTTGGCGAGAAGCTTTTTCTGATTGGCGATAGAGTTACTCTCACCCTCTGCTCCGTCATCGCGGGACAGACGGCAATATAGCGCGGTAATGCCTATAATGGTTTCATTCTGTTTGGCTGCTGTTTTCTTCTGCATTTTGCTCCTTTCTATCCGAAATCGGATTGGCAGCCGAAACATATTCCGCCGTTATTATATCACCTTGTGTTTCCGTTGACAAATCTGCGGAATTATTTTTTATCAGCCTTTCAAATCTTGAACGTAAAGTGTGTGCTTCTTCGCTCCGTGTCTCAAATTGAGACGCGACGACATAAGTCACACCATTGACTTGATAGGTGCTCTCGTTTGCCATACCCATCACCCAACTATTTTTGTTCTTCTTACCTCGCATCTCGGTTCTCCTTTCGGCGTAATTGCTCCAAGCGGCGCTTGTGCAGGAGATTCTTAATGTCTGCTACAATATCCTTCGGGAGCATATTGCGAGGATAATACTGCTTTATATCGTCCATATAGATCACAATTCGCTCTCGCTGATTGGCTTTCTCCTCGCTCATGATCTCACGTATGGCATCCTCTCCAAGCGCGCCTTCATCAGCAAGCTTACGCATACGAACGGTCTGCGAATAGGACGGCGTAAAGTCATCCACATCGCAGATCTCATAGATAAGCTTCTGTGTTTGCCAATGGAGCTTCGAAAGCTCTACCGCAGGGGTAAGTGCGATCCTGCCCTCATCCACCATTTGAAGCAGTTCGGGAATAAGTCGCGTGAGACTTATATATCTCTGCACTTGGCTTTTGCTTTCGTCGCTCTCTGCGGCAATCTTTTCCACCGAGGTCAACCTCTGCCCAAGTTGGGCAGAAGTCAGATCGGTGCGCTCACCTTGTCTCTTGATAGCATCGAGCTTCATTTTGTAAGCGAAAGCTTTCTCGGACGGAAGGATATGATCTCGGTGGAGATTGGCATCGACCATTGCGACGGTTGC
>JAZQUX010000002.1:0-3996 GCA_045631585.1 Eubacteriales bacterium
CCAAGCGCAGTTTTCAGGCCATTCGCATTGAGGTGAATTCTGAGCTTTCCGTGATCGAACCGGCCATTCGCGGAGCAGTCAGCCTGCTTCGATCGGGTGGGCGTATGGCGATCATCACCTTCCACTCGCTTGAAGACCGCATTGTCAAGCAGGCTTTCGCCGCTCTGGCGCAAGGATGCACCTGCCCGAGAGACTTGCCGGTCTGTGTATGCGGCAACAAACCAAAGGTTCGCGTGGAAACGCGCAAGCCGATTTTACCGAGTGCCGAGGAACTCGAACAAAATCCTCGTTCCCGCAGCGCAAAATTGCGGGTCATTACTAAGCTGTAATACCATTTTGATAGATAAATTGATGGGGCAGAGGCCACATCCAAAGGAGGAGCATCATGAGAGAAGCAACTCGTGTATCGCGCGACACTTATTTGAATAATGAATGGAACAGTCGTGTTTCTGACGTTCGTGTGTCTTACAGCGAGGCGGCTTCTGATCGTGAGGAGGCTGCTCTGGCGGCTTTGACCCGTCGATGCAACGGCCGCGGTTTTAATCGCGCGGCTGAACATCACAAGCAAGAAATGGAGACCATGGAGGAGGAAGCAAGGACGCTCTCGCCCGACTATTACCGTTGGGATGAGTTGTGTGCTAACGGTCGGGGGGACCAGTTCCGTCATGGAAACTATCTTGGTAAGCAGGTCATGAATGTGGATGACTTTGCCGCTTATTTCGAGACGTGCCGGGCTCACCGTAAGCAGCAGCCGGTAGAGACGACAGAAACAGCCGCTGTGCAGATGGTGCCGGCACGCACTCGAGATGAATCTTCTTTTGCACCTAAGAGCAAAGAGCTTGTTGCTGAGCAAAAACGTGCAGCAAGATCCAATACAGCTGACCGTCTGATCGCTTTTGCCAAGGATTGGCTCAAGCCCGACGATCCCGCGACACGCCGCCAAGGCAAAAAACGCGCAATTCCCATGTCGGTGATCTCCATTTTGGTTGTCATTGCCATCTCGCTTATGTTGATCGTTTCCAGTACGGTGATGGTTGCGAGCGTGGAACGAGAGGTCAGCGATCTGAGCAACGAGGTCAACGCGCTTCAGCGTGAAGCGGAGTTTGTGACCGACCGCGTAGAAGCCTCGGTGAATTATCTTGAGATTTATCGCATCGCTACCGAGCAGTACGGTATGATTCCCGCCGCGTATGCAGATTCCATTTACGTGGACAGAACGGAAGGGAACACCATTGAGACATTTGAGGATGATGGTGAGGATAACATCAAGCTTGGTACGTTGCTTTCTGCGATTGGCATTCACATTGGCCCCTTCGGAAAGTAATAATAGCCGCTCCCTTTGCATAAGCATAGACCAAGCCGTTGACGCATGATCCTTTGACCCTGCGATACCAACTTGCGATACAACATCAAAAAAAGGAGAGTTTCGCTTTGAAGGATTCCGGGATTCATTCGTGTGTATTAAAACGAGCGCGGTGGGTCGGCATCGGTTTGGGTGTGATCTTTGCATTGCTTCTGGTTCGTATTTTTTGGATTCAGACGGTAGATTACGATCGCTATCAAGCCAAGGTAATCGAACAGATGACCACCGAAAGTACCGTCAATGCCAAGCGGGGCAATATATATGATCGCAACGGCGTGCTGATTGCCACCAATATCAGTACCTACCGTGTATTTATATCTCCTTCGACCATTGCAAGCGAGCAGAACAAGGCGGGGGAAGAGAGAAATTTGGTGGATTTAATTTCCCGCGGACTGTCGGCCGAATTGAATGAATCGTATGGAGTTACTTACGATTTTGTGGCGGGGCAGACCGAATACACCAAGTATCTCGACCGTACCATCGCCCGTCATGTTGATGAGGAGACGGCAGATCGCATCGTTGCTTTTATTGGCGAAAACAAATTGAGCAATATGGTATATTTGGAGGCGACCAGTTCGCGCTATTACCCCTATGGCTCGCTCGCCGCTCATCTGATCGGATTTACCGGCAGTGACGGTACAGGACTTTACGGTCTTGAGTATATCTATAACGAACAGCTTGCCGGTACGCCCGGCAAATATGTGATTGCCCGTGACGCACAGAGCAACGAAATGCCCTTTAAGTACGAGCAATATATTCCTGCGGTGGATGGGTATGACCTATACGCCACGATTGATATCTTCATTCAGGCCGCGCTGGAAGAACAAGTTAAGGCCGCCTACGTCAATTCAGGCGGTACCAACCGCGCCAGCGGCATCGTGACCGATCCTCAGACGGGTGAGATTCTCGCCATGGCGGTGTATCCCGCTTTTGATTTGAATGACCCGTGGGCTTTGAATGAATACGATGAGCAAGCGCTGTCGAATAGTGGGTTGATGCCGGACAGCACCGAATACGCCAATTTGAAGTCCACGCTTCTTTTGAATACGTGGTCAAATAAGGCCATCACGGAAGCCTATGTTCCCGGATCGACCTTCAAAATCATCACGGCAGCGATGGCTCTGGAAGAAGGCAAGGTTCCACAGAACTATACCTTGACTTGCCGCGGGTCATATACAGTCAACGGCATTGTCATTCACTGCCATGACACCAAAGGACATGGGCTTTTGACCTTTGCCGGCGGAATTCAGCACTCCTGCAACCCTGTCTTGATGGACGTTGGTCTGAAGGTCGGGCGGGAAACATTTTACGATTATTTCGGAGCCTTCGGTTATTTGGAAAAAACGGGCATTGACCTGCCCGGCGAAGGCAACAGTATCTTCCATAAACAAGATAATTTCCAGGTGTTGGACTTGGCGACGGCCTCCTTTGGCCAGAACTTCAAGATCACACCGATTCAACAGTTGACGGCCATTTCCTCCATCGCCAACGGTGGATATCTTCTGACTCCCCACAGCGTTCTCAAGATTGTGGATGGAAACGGAAATATCGTACAAAGCGCGACGGAAATGACCAAACGTCAGGTCATCAGCACAGAAGTTTGTTCCCGGATCTCGACGATCCTCAAGGAGGGCGTGGCGGGAGATGGCGGTGCGAGAAACGCTTATGTAGCCGGATATCGCGTGGCAGCCAAGACGGGTACTTCTGAGAAGGTTGGTGACAACAAGGACGCTTATATCTGCTCCTGTGTAGCCTATGCCCCGGCAGAGAATCCCAATATCGCAGCGATCATCATTGTCGACGAACCGACAAAAGGTTTGTTGTACGGTAGCGCGGTGGCGGCTCCTTACGTGGCAAGACTGTTAGAGACGGTTTTACCTTATATGGGCGTAGAAGCGGTATACACAACAGAGGAACTTGAGCAGTTGGCGATCACAGTTCCCAATGTGACGGGCTTTACCCTTGACAGAGTTCGAGCGCAAGCCGAACTTTTGGGCGTGTCCCTTCGCGTGGTTGGCAACGGTGATAAAGTCACTTCTCAGATGCCTGAGAGCGGCACGAAAATGGAAATCAACGGCGGCGTTTTGGTGGTATACACCGGTGACGCAGTCAAGGAAGACAGCGTTGTTGTTCCCAATTTGGTTGGGAAGAGCGCAGCGGCTGCCAATCAGCTGCTCATCAACAGCGGACTCAATATCCGCATTACGGGTACCAAGAATCATCTGACGGGCATCGGCACGACTGTCATCAGCCAAAGCCATGCGCCCGGGGAAAAGGTAGCACCCGGAACCGTGATCACGCTGGTGTTTACAACACCGGGTGAGACCGAATAACATTTGCTTATTTTACCGGAAATATAAAGGACGGATTACAAGGTGAAGATGCTTCTTCACGGATGTCAAAACGTGGAAAATTTTGGCATGAAGGAGTGTTGCTTGTATGAAGTTGGAGACATTATGCTTTCTGTCGGGCTTGGAAACCCCGGCGGACACGCGGATGGCTGCGTGTGAAATCAACGCCATCACGATTGACTCGCGCGCTGTCGTGCCCGGATGCATGTCCGTCTGCATTCGGGGCACGACGGCGGACGGTCACGCTTACGTAAAGCAAGCGTTAGAGCAAGGCGCCGCGGC
>JAZQUX010000003.1:0-2519 GCA_045631585.1 Eubacteriales bacterium
TGTCCGAGGATGAGATGGAGATCATTGTCCGGGAAGGCCCGGGTGATATCTATATATCCGGCGAGATCATTGAAATAATTTCGCCCGATATATTGCTGTTAGACGTAAACGGACGGCAGAGCATTGAAGATTTTGGCGAGAAGGTTTACGCCATCACTGACCAAGCAGCCGAGTGGTGTGTCGGCGACATGGTTCGCATCATGTTTTTCGAAGCCGAGCGCCCGCATGATACCACGCAATACATAAGAATCCGCGCAGAAGAAATCGTAGCGTACGACGAACCTGCAGCTCCTGCAAAGCCCATCCTCTATTTCTACCCCGAGGTGCCCATCGTCTGCTCGGCAAAAATTACGCTGAACGTAAAATTGACCTGCACCTATCCCGCTCACGGCAAAGACGGCTGGCAGAATTTCACCGCCTACCCCGACGGCACGCTGGTCTTCCCCGACGGCAAGGAATATTACGCTCTGTACTGGGAGGGCCTGCAACACGGCGCGTGGGATTTCTCCACGGGATTTTGCGTGCGGGGAGAGGACACCGCGGCCTTTTTCGAATGGGCGTTGGCTGAGCTTGGCCTGACACCGCGCGAAGCCAACGAGTTTATCGTCTATTGGCTGCCTTTGATGCAGGACAATCCCTACAACGTCATTTCCTTCCAAGCCACCGCTTACACGGACGGCGCCGTATTGGAGATCACCCCCGCGCCCGACAGCCTCTTGCGCGTGTTCATGGCCTACTACCCCACGGACACCGAGATCACCATCGAGCCTCAAACCTTTGAGGGCTTTGAGCGTCTGGGCTTCACCGTGGTCGAATGGGGCGGATGTCAAACAGATAAACCGTAAATCCATATAGAAAAGAACCGCATCGCCCGATGCGGTTCTTTTTGTATATCAATGGTTACGGGAGAGCAGCTTTCCCACAAGGTATTCTTTATAGGAATGGTCGCTCATAAGGTTTTCGTTATTGACGATGGGGTACTCAATGATGCCCGCGCCGCCCTCGCGATCAACTGAGAGCAGAATGTTTTCCGTGCCCTCCAGAAAATTGACGCTGGGCTTGGTGATGACAGAATTGAACACGCCTCTGGCTTCGTAGGCAACCTCCTTTCCGCAGGGGTGGTACCACATAATGTAGGATTTATCGATGATATCCTTGTAGCCGTCGCCAATCGAAAACGCGGTACAGAACTGATCGCTGTAGCAAACGTCGAAATAATTATCGTTGCCTTCGCTCTCAAACGCCACGCTGGTCAAAAAGTTCTCGACTGTTTCGTTTTCGCCGTCGTAGATGTAGAGCGGATGGATGTCGCGCATGATGTTACCGCCGCTGTGGGCGCACACGCCCTTGTGACAACCGGCGATGCGCATATTGGTCAGCGTATTGTCGTGGCCCTCCATCAGCACACCGATGGAATCGGCGGCATTGTTACCCGAAATATTAACGTGGTGAACGTCGGCATCAGAGGAACGGTTGTTGGCGCCCCATTTAATATGAATCCCAATGCGGGTGTTTTTGATGGACACGTGGTGGATGCAAGTCTCGCGACCGCTGTCGATGGAAATACCACTGGCACGTCCGTTACCGTCGACCACACCGCCCGTGAAGTAGTAGTTACTGCCCGGCAAGGTGATGTTATTGAACGGTTCGGCGGCGCCAAGACGGATCATGGCCTCCGTATCCGTCCAATCGTCCGATGCACGAAGCACCGCGTAAGACGACAGCTCGAGCGACACGCTGTGACGGGGATTGGCAGGAGTCAGAACGGGCTTGCCGAGGATATATTCTCCATCGGGGAAATAGATGGTACGGTTGGGATGGTCGAGGATCAACGCCTGAAGCGCATCCGAAATATCCTTTCCTGTGTTGGCTTCCATATAATCCGTGACAACCACATATTGCTTTTTTACGCTCATGATAAACCTCCCGTTGCTTTGAGAATCTCTGTTTTTATAGATCGATCGGCAGTCCGACATAGACGCTGTCGATGTTGCCTGCGCCCATAACAATGACGGTATCGCCCGGCTCGGCCAGCTTGCACAGGGCGTCTGCGACAAGCGCCATATCCTCGCATCCCCGCGCCATCGGTCTGCCCGCTTTTGCGTTGACAGCCGCCGCCAGCTTTGTCGCGCTCACGCCGCAGTCGTCCGTTTCCCGCGCCGCATAAATGGGTGCAACCACAATCTCGTCCGCCACGCCAAGCGCATCCACGTAATCCTCAAACAGCGTTGCCGTTCGGCTATACGTATGCGGCTGAAAGGCGCAAATCAAACGCCCCTCGCCCAACAGGCGAGCCTCTCGCAACGTCGCCTTGACCTCGGTCGGGTGATGGCCGTAATCGTCGTAAACGACAGCTCCGTTCATCTTGCCCTTGTATTCCATGCGGCGCACAGCACCCTCAAACGCTTCCAAACCACAAATGATATCACGCGAGCATACGCCGCACTCATGCGCCGCGGCGGTTGCCGCCAACGCGTTGTAGACGTTATGCTCTCCCGGCACGCGCAAGGATACCCGCC
>JAZQUX010000004.1:0-1971 GCA_045631585.1 Eubacteriales bacterium
CGTCGTAGATGGCTCTGGAACGAGGGGAGACAAGAATGGTGTCAAGATCGGTTTCCAATAGGTTTCCAAGCGCGAGGTTGGCGTCCGCGTCCAAACAGCAGGGGACAACCGTGCCGTCAACGAGGATGCCGATTTGGTCGCGTAACCCATAGCAGAAGCGGTCAGCGTCGGGGTCGCACGCGGGCAGAGTAGGATCCGGCCAGTCAAAACGCTCGCCCCACTCCAAAAAAATCTTGGACGATAAGCGCTGGCTACTGCCACCACGAATGTCGCGCCACTCGCCGGGGAACGCCTCGTGCAAATACGAAAGAATGGACGAATTGTCGGCAGTCGATCCGAGATTCCACAGACGTAACGCCACGATACACCCCTTCGAGGCCGCCTCCTTGGCAAAGCGAATGCACCCCTCCCAGTAGCCCTCGTCCGCGAACGCGGGGTTGGCCTCGGGTGCGTGCAGGGAAATGCTGATCTTATAGGGGAGAGCGGTCAACAGCGGCTCCCCCTTTTGGGCCAGGAGAGAACCGTTGGTCGTAATGGCGGGCAAGAATCCTTTGGCGCGCGCCGCCTCAATGAAGCGGGGAAGCAGAGGATGCAGGGTCGGCTCGCCCATCAAGTGAAAGAACAGATATTTTGCTTTTCCCTCGATCTTGCCGAGAAGAACGTCAAATTCTTGCTCGCTCATCAATTTTTTCGCCCGCAACGTCTTGTGGCAAAACGTGCAATCGAGATTGCACACGTTGGTGATCTCTAAATAGATTTTGTCAAGCATGGGCGCACCTCCCCTCATCGAATGTACCCCTATTTTACCATAAATCGCATGGGATATCAAGACAAAACGAAAAGAAAAAGGACACACCTTTAGGATTTCTCCTGAAGGTGTGTCCGATTTTATTGAAGTTTTTGCGGAGCTTTTAAAAAAGTTTTATTCAATAACCTCTTCCCCAAATTGTCCAATCGCAACATCAGCTAACTCAAATGTATATGTTTCATCCAAGTTAAGGTGATCGAATCGGATTTCTTTATTGAGAAAATATCCGCCAGATATGAGAAATTTATCCTCAATCATAATGTTCCCTTTAGAGTCTTTCAAGCGATAACCAATAAAAGCGGAGTCATAGCTGCGTCCTGATTCACCTGAAAGTAAAATAATCAGAGTTTCTCCCTTTGTTGTACACTTAATACTTGATATGTCTATGGTCTGATATACGTACCAACCGTCATTTCCGATTTTTTGGTTATCGATTGTTGTAGGAGTCTTGGGGAGTTTAACATTGTGCGATTTATTACAGGAGGTAAAAGTGAGCATGGTCAGAAACAGCACTGCCATAAGTGATATGACAGACAATGAAATGAAAATGCGCTTTTTGTTAAATGTAGACTTCATTTTTTTCTCCTTTTCTGATGTTGGAATGGATAGTATTGGTGATTATAACATAAATATCGGCTTTTTGCAAGTACTTTCCTCTAAATAATACGATTTGCAAGCATCTTTTCAATTCTCGTGAAATCAAAAAAATATCGGACACATCATCTCAGATTTCTCCAGAATGATGTGTCCAATTTTATTGAAGTTTTTGCGGAGCTTTTTTCAAAAAGCGACCCGCGTCCCTTTTACTTGCTCGCCTCTTCGATAGCAACAGCAACCGCAACAGTCATACCAACCATGGGGTTGTTACCTGCGCCGATGAGACCCATCATTTCGACATGGGCAGGGACGGAAGAGGAACCTGCGAACTGAGCGTCGCCGTGCATACGGCCCAGGGTGTCGGTCATACCGTAGGAAGCGGGACCTGCAGCCATGTTATCGGGGTGCAGGGTACGGCCGGTACCACCGCCGGAAGCGACGGAGAAGTACTGCTTACCGTTCTCGTAGCACCACTCCTTGTAGGTGCCTGCAACGGGGTGCTGGAATCTGGTGGGGTTGGTCGAGTTACCGGTAATGGACACGCCGACGTTCTCCAGTCTCATGAT
>JAZQUX010000005.1:0-13560 GCA_045631585.1 Eubacteriales bacterium
CCTTGCGAAGAACGTTGCGATTCTTTCCGGCATCGAACGTAGGTACCAAGACCACGTCGCCCTTCTCCAGCGTTTCGCCGTTGGGGTCGTAGCGGTAAACCTTGTTGCGATGAGGATGCTCGGGCCAAACGACGCCAATGACTTCAACACCCGGTTCGTTGTCGGCAACTTCAAACTGATCGTCATCATCGGGGACATATTCTACCTTGGAAAGATCAACGTCCGGCTGTGCCAATGCCTCGATTAGTTCTTCTTCATCAACGGATTCAAGAATAACGGGAGCAAAGGGTTCGCCTGTGCCGTAGATGGCATCGTAGTTATCGACTTTAATTTCGAACACGTAAAGGATCTTGGTGTTGGTGGGAATGAGGAATCTCGTCATAGTTTCGTCACGGTTCTCAGACATCAAGACGGGCGACTGAATGGTATCGCGGATGCCCAACATTTCCACAAAGGACTTAATGCTGACGATCTGATAACCGTCCTCATCGAATTCGCCGTAAATTCTTTGGATATACGAGCTATATGTACGAAGGATCTTTTGAACCTTAGCGGCATACGTAATATCCTCGTTTCTAGACAGGTAGAGGAAGACAATCAGTATGACCGTCAACAAGATCGTTGCGCAAGTAGAGACAACACACAATTTAGCGAAGATGTCTCTGTTTGCAATGCTTGTATACTCCAAAACCTTGGTTTCATTTTCAACCGTAGCTGAGGTTCTGTGGATGTTGAAGGTTTCAACAGCCAAGGGGATATTCAGCGTTGTAGAATAGCTATTTTGGTTTTTCTTGTCAAACTGAGTGTTAGAACTCAGAACGTCAACGTCGATGGTAACAAGCAAGGTGCAGGATGCCGTGTTTTTCAGGTCATACGCCTGAACAAACGAATTGGCGATTCCGTTATACTTGACGTAATCGATGGAGATCGTCTCGTCGATTTTGATCACGTTCTTATCGGTGACCGACACTTGCTTTTGAGGAAGAAGATTCTCCTCATACACATAGTACGGAGCACCCGACTCTTTGCTCGCAATCAACAGCTTGGCATCAATTTGATACTGATAATCAAATGTCAAGTCGGAAGATTCCACCTTCATTTGATAGGTAAAATCAGCCACCATGTTCTTAATCAGCGAAGAAATATACGATTGATCTTTTTCAATCCATTCGCTTTCAAAGAAACTGTTATCGGTATATTGTACCTTGTAATCGATATCACCCTTCTCCGTATATTCAATGTAGTAGGTATGATTCATTCGGGTGTAGACGACAAAAGAACCGATCGCAATCGCGGCAAACAAAATCACTGCAACCAACTGAATGATTTTCCAGCGCTTTCGATTTCGCTTATATTCTTTTCGTCTTTGAATTTCAAGCTCAGACATATAGCTCTCCCTTCTGTTAACGTTTGAACAGGCTTCTGATCCAGAGAGTAGGATATCCGAAATAAGGCAGTTTATAGTTTGCCAATCCCTTGATATCCGGATCTGTGATATAACCTAAATCTTTATCCTCGTTGACGTCACCCTTGGTGTAATAACGAGGAATTCCATTGATGATTTCTATATCGACAACTCTATGAACGATCATAGAATTGTTTTTTTCAAAAATAATAACTTGTCCTTCTTGAATTTGTTGATCCCGATAGCTTTCGAAGATAACAACATCTCCCTTGTTCAATTCGCCTGTCATGGACTCGGTCGCAATGACCAGAGCACCGTAGCGAAATTGATTGGAGACCAACATGACCGTTCCTACCATGATGATGACCACGATAGCTGTCAAGACTTTGGACATGCCCCGCCAAAAGCGGGAGGTGTTCCTCAGGGCGTACCGTCTTCTTTTCTCGAACAGGGCGTCGATGAAAAGGAACAGCACCAGAGGAAGGAACATACGGAACAAATGCAGGAGTGAATCGGAGATACCCGACGTGACGGGAATCAGATACGAGTGTAACGTGATGATCGCGCGGAAGACGATATTGGGATACATTCCGTATCGCCGAGACAGATAATGATAAAAGAAGTTGGCAACGATGGCCGGTAAAAGCGCGCCTGCGACCAAATCCATAAAGCGGTTGAAGGTCGTGACCGAGGGGAGATTGGAGAAAATCAGCATTTCGGCGACAACACAAGAGAGATAGCACAGCATGTGGGCCATGCGGCTCTTTTGCGCCACCATCACAAAGCGAATAATCTCGGTTGTGGCGATGATCGTGGCGATGGGCAAAAAGTACTTAAAGAAATTCTTGACCGTCAAGCGGTAGGGATTTTGGTAAAACCCGAACTTGAGGCCGGTCAGATAATAGATCATAACGAACACCAGCGCGGCAACCGTCAGGATCAAAAGCACCTGCCCTTTGTTGATGGAAAGAATGTTACGTTTTTTGATGAACGTCGGAACGAGCACCGCCGCGGGGAGCAGAAGAATAGCTGCCATAATTCTTCCGCTCTCTCCCAGCGGCAAGAGTAAAGCCAACAGGAGGACGGCCAAGACAGACGTCGAGAAAATATGTATGACTCTCTTGTCGGACATGGCCGGCCTCCTTTAATGGGTTTTTGCTAAAAAATGGTTTGCTAAATTACGGAGCGTCTGCGGAAACTGAAGTCAGCTCGATCAGGAAGGAACCGGAGATGGTCTCGGTGGGGGTCTTGATCAGCTCAACAGTCACGGTGTAAGTAAGGCTCGAGTGAGCGGCCAGATTCTTTGCGGCGCCATCCCAGTCACTCGTAATGGTGAAGTACTCGGGGTTGGTGTTACCCAGGGAAGCATTGAGCTTGGGAGTAATGGTAGCAGCAACGTCACCTGCGTTCATGATGGTGAAGGTGAAGGTAACCTTGTCGCCCTTACCCTTGAGGGTGTTAGCGGTGAAGGAAGCCTTGTCGTTGTTGTCAGCGTTAACGGAAGCGGTGTTGCCGGTCTCGTTAGCAACGGCAGCGGAGAAGTAGACGTCCTCGTTGAACGCCTCTTCTGCAGCGGACTGGTTAACGTCAGCCGAACCGGTGATGTCCAGGGTGTCGGACAGTGCAGCGTAACCTACGCCAAGGAGCATAACCGCGCAGAGCAGAAATGCTACTACGATTGTTTTTCTGTTCTTCATGTCTTTTCTCCTTATTTGAGATAAAATAAAAGTCGGCAAGGGCAGCTCCTTGCTTGCCTTCATTATATCATATTTTTGAGATTTTACAATATCTTTTGGTAAAAAAATTCAATTAAAATAATTTTTTCGAGGCTAAACAAACAAACCGGCCGCTTTGCACAAGGCAAAACAGCCGGTTTGTTTGTTCTTTATTTAGGGTTGAATTCCCTGCTCTATCTTATCAATGGCATCCTGTGCCACACTCAAAACGTGATCCAAATCATTCACGATGGGAATAAGCAAAACTCTGCGAGTGTCCGTGTTGGCCACGGCGTGTCCGTCGGCATCCTTGGTATAGAAGGTAGCCGCCCTTGCGTAGGCATCTTCCACGACGGTGATACCCGTTCCCGCATATTTGGAGTTGGCAATCATGGCCTCAGCCTCGGTCAATAGGCGCTGGAATTCAGCAATGGCCGATGGGTCGACCTCTTTCATCAGCGGTATGATTTTATTATCTGCGGTGACGCGGTACGAATACTGATCCGTAACCTTGTACGTTGCGGCGTAGGAAATCCAGTTGTCCGTAACGAACGATCCGGTCTGTCCGCTTTCACCCTTGTAACCAACGATGTTTGCTTGCCCCTCATAAGTATCACCGATTTGATACCAGTCGCTGATCTTATTTCCGTTTGCGTCACGGTCACAGGTAAAGACGGTGGCATAGACAGGTGCCCAACCATTGGCCTTGTCCAGGGGGTCAACTGTCATATACAGCGTCATCTCGCAACCCTTGTGGGTATGTGGACCCCACGTATAGTTCAGGGAATAATCATCACCCGTCAATTCGTTTTCGTCAATATTCTCGTGCTTGATGATGACCCAGGCCTTTTGCGCATTGCCGTTAATCATCATAGTTAGCTGGCCGGCAAACAAAGTTTCAACTGTCATCATATCATTGTCAACAGCATTACCTACGTTACCAACGTAGTTGGAGGTCCATGTCTGCTCACCGTCGAACTTATCGTCAAGAACATCGATCAGCTGTTGATAGGTTGACGTGGTGTTCAAAACGTTGAGGAACTTAGAGTGAACGATATCGGCCGCCTTGTCGATGGAGTTGACGTTGATGCCGAACTGATAGTTGAGTAAGGTTCTCCAGTCGGTCTTACTGTCCATATTCTTACCTACCGAGTAGGTGACGTAAAACTCCAACTCCTGACCGGGAGCAACCAGCGAGCCGTTGGGAAAGGAAACGACAACGCCCAGCTTATTATCGGAGGCCGTGGTGGACACGTTGGTGTTGTGATAGTCCGACTTTTGGTAATACAAGTCGCGATAGGCGTATTCGTACTCGGTGTTGTTTAATACAGTAATCTTATACGTAACGGAGCCTGTGTACTTCGTTGTTTGGGGACGCCAGCCGCCCGTGGACGTATCGTCTTTCTTGTCGATGGTGAGGTCGATTGTCGTGGTATACGGTATAAAGCTGGCGGTGACATCCTTTTCTTCAACGTTGCTCCTGCCGGTCTGGTCCATTTTGGTAATAAACAGACCATAAGGGATAGAGATGTTGGCTGATCCCGTAACTTGCATCGTGTCGCTCAGCTGAGCATATCCAACGGACATAAACAACGTTATGATCACCAATAGCAAAATTCCGACTGACTTCTTCATTTCCATCCCCCTTTCCGAGCGTTATGATTTCTTTACGTTGATTATAACCGATTTTCCCCTGTTTGTCAATTCCCTTTTGGGATTTTTGTTTTGCGAACTTGCTCCATTATCCATGGACCGTTTACTTCAATTTTGAAAGGAATCCAAACAAAAGTTTTTGTACTTTAACGTTGCGCATAACTTCTCATCCCGACATCCATATAATAATTTAACCCTGAGCCCAAAGGCTCAGGGTTAAATTATGGTGGAGATGATGGGAATCGAACCCATGTCCGAAAACCCCTTGACACAACTTTCTCCGTGGGCAGTTTGTTATTTATCATTCCCCGTCAGTGGCGCGAACAAACACGCTCCGCGTCTGGGTAGCCCTTTTTTGCATGATCGGTTCAAGAGCGAACGGCCGATGCATGTTCACCGCTGTGATGACGCTCAGTCCTCGGTCGCGGTACTCCGAGGAGGAACGGGTGACCCGCAGGTCACAGCACCGCCAATTGGCATCCCTTACGGGATGTCAATTAGGCAGCCATAGCAACAGTATTGTTGTCGTTTATTTTTTAAAGTTGAGCAGTTTACGGGATTACTCAGCCCGCCACGCTTATCATGCCTCAGAATCCCCGTCGAGACCATTGCACCCCCAATGGATGATCTGTTGCGCTCCTATTGTAGCATAACTAGCGCAAATTGTCAAGAGAAAGTTATCGACGCATTTTGGCATTTGTCTACGAGCCAATCAGTTCACTCACCGTGACAAATCGGAACCCTCGCTCCAAAAGTTTAGGGATAAAACTTCGCAAAGCATCCGTGGTGGTACATCCGCCTGAGTGATAATCGTGCATTAAAATAATGTTGCCGCTTTTCGCATTTGACACGACATACTCGGAAATCTTATTCGATGGCGTATGCGCCCAATCCAGCGTATCAATATCCCACAAAATAACAGAGTAGCCTTTTTCGCGAGCAATTTCATACACCTGAGTATTCCAACTGCCTTGCGGGGGACGAAACAGTATCGGCCTCTTCCCTGTCACCTTTTGGATGATCTCTTCGCTTTTGACCAATTCTTGTCTGAAGGCTTCCTCTCCTTGCTTCTTAACGCACGGATGAGAAAAGGTATGATTGCCAACTTCGTGCCCCTTCTCTACCACTTTGCGTGCGGCGTCGGGATAGTACGAAACATTTTCACCCACAAAAAAGAATGTGGCGGGAACGTTATATTCTTCCAGAATGTTCAAAATTTCAATCGTGTATCTCGGGTGTGGACCATCGTCAAACGTCAAGGCAATTTTATTTTCGTCATTTGCGTGATTGTGATACACACCGATCGGTAGGGCTTCAACGCTCAAATGAAACAATAAACTAAGAAATATAAGAAAACAGCCTACTGCAAGGAATTGTTTTATGCGTCCTTCGTTAGTTCGTCCAACGTTCCGAAACGATACCCCATCGCCCGACATTCATCGATCACCTCCCCTAAAATTTCAGCATTCGTATCGGATGTGGGATGCAATAGCATGATCTCGCCGGGATGAATGTTTGACAATATTTTCTGCTTGGCATGTTCCCGGGACATTTGCTTCTGATTATCCCAATCAGCATAGGCAAAGCTCCAAAAGATCGTCTTATATCCCAACTCTTTTGCCCAATTCAAATTTTCTTCGCTAAAGGTTCCTTCCGGCGGACGGTAATATTTCGCCATTTCTTTTCCCGTCTTTTCTAGACATACGGCAGCCAGTTCGCCCAGTTCTTTTTCAAATGTCGAGCGATCCACCAGTGCCATGTTTTTATGATGCGCGGTATGATTGCACACCGTGTGTCCTTCTTCAAACATCCGCGTGATCACATCCGTGTTTTTTGTTATCAGATGCGAAAGAACGAAAAATGCGGCCGAAATCTGTTTTTCTTTGAGCACGTCAAGAATTTTCGCCACGTTTCCGTTTTCATAGCCTGCATCAAACGTCAAATAAATCACACGATCCGTTTCGTTCTTGGATAAATAATAACCATCATATTGTTCTATCATAGTGAGCTGAGGATCGATCCGCGGACGTTCATGATTTTTGGCATGAACACAATACCAATGGTGACCACTCTTTGCTCCTACCGTTGGAATCATACAAAACAGCAGAGCAAGCGCAAGAATGACAGCAAAAATATATTTTATCTTCATACGTTCACCTTCCTTTTCTGTTAGTTTGATCGAATTCGCTCGAATGACCCCCGACAATTTCTGTCACAAAAAAGAAGAGCAACCCTTCGGTTACTCTTCAATGTTTTCAGTTTTTTTCTTTTGGCTGTTCTTAGACAGGCGGATAATGATGTATAGCATGACCCAATACCCCAAAACGCCAATCAAAATATCCAGCGTATACCCCCAAATCATCCACAAAAGGTCTGCGGTGTCCGTTGGAGCGCCATAAGAAAAATCGTATATCATACGGTTGACGACACGAATCGCGCTGACCAAAGCGGCCGCTACAAGTGAGGTGATTCGAATCGGATCATTCTTCAGAGGAATTTTACGGAACGGGAACGCGAATTTACGTCGATCAATTTGTACACCGCGCAGTCGCGAAGCTCCCTGTCTCATGACATCGATATAGCGGTTGAATCGGCGGGTAAACAACATGGCAATCACGTATATGATCGCATACTGTAACAATTCCAAAAGTATCGTGATAAAGGTCATCAACAATTGGAACGGGACGTAGCGCGTTCTCAAACCAAAGAATGCCCAGTTGAGGATAAACAAGACCAAATGTCTTGCCAAGGTCATACCGCCATAAAGATATGCGTACGGCAGAGCCTTTTTTTCACCGTATTGAAAAACGCCGTAAATCGATACAGCATAGACGAAGAAGAAAGCTGCTAACTCAATTCCGAGGTAGGTCCACTCCGTAATCTCATATAGCATCGTATTCTCAAAAACAATGTTACTTCCTATGATCGTATTCAAGCAGATAAAAATAATATATGTGGCATACGCGATTGCCAGCACCCACACATAGCGCAGCCGTGATGTGCGGGAAGGACCCTGACAAGTGGTTTCCTGTTGATTTGTTTGCATACCAATATCTCCTGTATTTAATACAGATAGTATACCATAACTCTGCCCTAAATGTAAAGAGAATTTTTATAACAAATTCTTTGGGATCGAATTTTTTTCTTTTTTTCTCATATAATGTTGTATCTATTGAAAGTAAAGGAGCCTTATATGACAAAAAAGAAACCGCATGACGAACGTTTTTCCACTTTTCCCATCGACACAAACAAGTCCATTTTGGATTATCCCCTGCCGCTGACTTATGAACGTATGATGGTCTATTTGAATTGCTTTGCCGAGCGATATAGTCAAATGGGATTTTCGACCCTTGGGGAATCCTTGCTCGGAAAATCAATTCCAATGGTTACGCTGGGGGAAGGATCGAAAACCATATTGTATGTTGGTACACATCACGGCATGGAATGGATGACCTCTATTCTTTTGCTTCGATTTATCAACGAATATGCCGAGGCATATAAAGAAGGACGACGAATTTATAACACCCATATTCCCTATCTTTTCAAAGAACGGCGCATTGTCATCGTTCCTATGCTTAATCCCGACGGCGTAAACTACACCATTGAAGGTGTCAAGGCGGATAACCCGTTAAAGTCCCGCTTGGAGAGAATGAATCCGTTTCACCCGGATTATTCCGAGTGGCAAGCCAATGCGCGAGGGGTTGATCTTAATCATAATTATGATGCCGGTTTTCTGGAATACAAAAAAATGGAGCAAGAGCTTGGTATCATGGGTGGAGGGCCAACAAGATACAGCGGTGAATGTCCGGAATCTGAGCCTGAAGTGGGGTATCTTTGCAACTATTTGAGATTTAACCAAGAAAACATCCAAGCCATCATTACCTTGCACACACAAGGAGAAGAAATTTATTATACAGGTTGCGGTAAAACTCTGCCTCGCTCTCAGCGTATGGCCAAAGCGCTTTCTCGTCTTTGCGGTTACCGTTTGAACAAGCCTGACGGACCTGCGTCGTATGGCGGCTTGACCGACTGGTGTATCCAATCTCTTGAAATTCCATCGTTTACCATCGAATGCGGAAAAGGAAAAAATCCTCTGCCACTGGAAGAATATTTCTGCGTGTACGCAGCGCTAAGGCAAATGTTGTTTGAAGCACCGTTTTTACTGTAAGGAGAAGATATGAGAAAAAGTTTTAATTTGAAATTAAGAATATTTGCTGTCATACTTACCGTCATTTTAACCTTATCGTGTTTTATCCATCCAACATTTGCATCGGAAGTCACAATAACTCAGACCGGCGCAGAACTGAATTTGAACTGCAAAAGTGCCGTTTTAATGGAAGCGACAAGCGGAAAAATCCTGTACGAACAAAACCCTGATTTGGCTCTTCCGCCTGCCTCGGTCACCAAAATCATGACTCTCCTTCTTGTGATGGAGGCAATCGATTCCGGTAAAATCGCCCGTTCCGACATGGTATCGACCAGTGAATATGCGGCAAGCATGGGAGGCTCTCAAGTCTACTTGAAAGTAGGCGAACGCATGAGCGTAGAAGATATGCTCAAAAGTGTCGTGATCAGTTCTGCGAATGACGCCGCCGTTGCTTTGGCGGAATTTGTATCCGGTGACATTGATAGCTTTATCCGCCGAATGAATGAGCGCGCAAGCGAGCTTGGTATGTCCTCCACTCACTTTGAAAACGTAACAGGGTTGGATGATACCGCAGAAAATCATCTGACAAGCGCCAAAGATATTGCCCTGATGTCTCGTGCCCTCATCTCTCACCCAACCATTCTAAAGTATAGTTCTATATGGATGGATACCATCCGTGACGGTGCTTTTGGACTGACCAATACCAATCGGCTTGTTCGCTTTTATCCGGGTACAACAGGGCTGAAAACGGGCTCTACAGCCAAAGCGGGATTTTGTGTTTCCGTCACAGCCGAGCGGGATGGTCTTTCTCTGATTTGTATTATTATGGGCTCCGAAAGCCGCGATGAGCGCAATGCTGCAGCAGCCAAGCTGTTGGATTGGGGATTTGCAAATTTCGCGTCCTTCAAAGAGGAAGGATCGACACTGGAAGATATCAAAGTTAAAGGTGGAGTTCAATTATCCTGCCCCGTCCGATATGAGGGATTTTGTACTGTCATTCCCAAGGAAAAGCTTGGAAAAATAGAGAAAAAAGTTGATGTAGAAGACTCCGTTTCGGCTCCCGTTAAAACGGGTGACCGCGTAGGTAAAATAGAATATTTCTTGGATGGAAATCCAATCGGTAGCGTCGATATTATCACACAAACCGACGTGCCCAAAATCAGCTTTTGGGGTGTATTTCGACGCTTGATATCCAAAATATTGTTCTGAAGATCAACCGGTCGAAAAATTTTTTATTTATTTGAATAAAAAACAAAAAATACGCTTGCATTTGCGCTAAAAAGGGTGTAGAATAAAGCAAAGAAAGCAAAGGAGATATTATCAGATGACTTTGAAATTAAATGATCATTACCTTCAAAAGTTTATCCGTCCTCAGGAATATGTCAATATTCAGCCCGCGATCTCGGCTGCACATGAGCAACTGATCCATCGAAGCGGTGCCGGAAACGATTTTCTCGGTTGGGTCGATCTCCCCCAGAATTACAACAAAGATGAATTCGCCCGTATCAAAATTGCGGCCGAAAAAATAAGAAAATCTTGTGACGTTCTGATTGTTATCGGCATCGGCGGCTCCTATTTGGGAGCACGAGCTGTCATTGAGTTTATGAACGGACAGCAATACAATCAGATCAACGGCAGTGCCCCCGACATTTACTATGCCGGCCGCGACATCAGCGCCGCATCCATGAACGAATTGCTGCGCATTTGTGAGGGAAAGGATGTTTGCATCAACGTCATTTCCAAATCAGGTACAACGACAGAACCCGCGGTTGCATTCCGTGTATTCCGTGCTCTGTTGGAACAAAAATACGGTGAAGACGGTGCGCGTGAGCGTATTTTCGTTACAACCGACCGCGCGCGCGGCACACTCAAAAGCTTTTCGGATGATGCGGGTTACGAAACCTTTGTCGTTCCGGACGACGTCGGTGGTCGTTTCAGCGTCCTTACTGCCGTAGGACTATTGCCTATTGCGGTTGCGGGCATTGATATCGATGCGCTAATGCAAGGCGCCAATGATGCTCGCCTGGCCTTCTCGGATGCAGACATCAATCACAATGACTGCTATCGTTATGCTGCCATCCGTAATATTCTTTACCGCAAAGGCAAAGTAACGGAGATTTTGGTTAGTTACGAAACCTACGCACAGATGTTCAGCGAATGGTGGAAACAGCTGTTCGGAGAGAGCGAAGGTAAGGATATTAAAGGTATTTTCCCTGCATCCGTCGTCTTCTCGACCGATCTTCATTCTCTCGGCCAATTCATTCAAGACGGTACCAAGAACCAGTTTGAAACGGTGATTTCCGTACAAAATTCCGAAGATCACTTCCTCATTCCGAATGACCCCAACAATATTGACGGTCTTAACTTCCTGTCCGGCATGGAACTGGATGAAGTGAAAAACAAGGCGATGATCGGCACTTTGTTGGCTCACGAAGACGGGGGCGTACCGAATATCGTTTTGGAACTGCAGGATCGTACCGCCCATTCCCTCGGTTACATGATCTATTTCTTTGAGCTGGCCTGCGCTATTTCTGGCTATGTGCTCGGCGTAAACCCGTTCGACCAGCCGGGCGTTGAAGCTTACAAGAAAAATATGTTTGCGCTGTTGGGCAAACCCGGATACGAAGATCAAAAAGCGGCTCTGGAAGCGCGTCTTTCATAAAAATATTTTGTGCAAAATCAACAATTTTTATCAAATGTGATAAATTTATATTGACAATTTATCGCAAACAGTTTATAATAAAGTCAGTCCCCAGGGACATCATCCCCACAAGACCGACACACAGAGGAGGAAAATTAATATGATTAAACTCATTATCGGCATCAAAGGCACAGGTAAAACCAAAACACTGATTCAGATGGTCAACTCGGCATTGCAAACCACGGGCGGCAACGTTGTTGTGCTCGAAAAGGGTGAGAAGCTGAGATATGACATTAAATATCAAGCACGTCTTGTCAACACTGACGAATACTATGTAAACGACGCTCAGTCCCTCTATGGTTTTGTGGCCGGCCTTCTTGCAAGCAATCACGACGTAACCGAATTGTTCATCGACTCCGCTCTTAAGATCTGCTGCGAGGATCTCGCCGCTTTCGAAAAGCTGGTAGAAGAGCTGGATCTTCTTACGGTTAAGAGAGATGTTAACGTTACCATCACGGCTTCCATGCCCGAGGAAAATGCAACCGACATTATCAAAAAGTATCTGTAATGGATAACAAAAGAACCCCGAGATTTCAAATCTCGGGGTTCTTTTTTATACCTTATACCGTCAAGAAACGATAGATGGTTGTGTAGTTATACTCTTCTCCGGGCTGCAACATAACGTTGGTAAAGTTGTCATGGTGCATACTGTCCGGCATTTTTTGCGTTTCCAGACATAATGCCATTTGCTTTTGTTTTTTGACACCGTCTTTTAGAAGATTTCCGTCGTCAACCAGAAAGTTACCCGAATAGAATTGAACGCAAGGCAAATTGGTATACAATTCCATCCGACGACCGCTGGCCGTATGCTCCAAATAGCCGCGAATCGGAACGGAACCATCCGTTGCTTCGCCGCTTGTGAAATTGAAGCAGTGGTCATATCCGCCCGCCAGTTTCATATCGTGACACCGATCATCCGGCCAAAATTCAAAACCGATGGTCTTGGGACTGCGAAAATCAAACGGAGTTCCCTCTACAGACGCCTTTACACCGGTAGGAATGAGTTTTTCATCCGTTTGCAGATAACTGTCCGCGTCCAAGCAAAGGATATGATCCAATATGGTACCGGATGCATACCCACCGAGGTTGAAATAAGCATGATTGGTCAAGTTAATCGGCGTGGTCTGATCCGTCGTTGCCTTATAATTCAAGACCAACGCATTATCGTTTCTCAGCGTATATGTGACAGCAACTTCAAGTGTACCGGGATAGCCCTCCTCGCCATCGGGAGACGTGAGAGAAAGCTCCAGTCTCGGCTCCTCTCCGTCCACGGGAATGACGCGCCATGTGCGACGGTCGAAGCCGACACGACCACCATGAAGGTGATTACCGTTATCGTTAGGATAGAGCTTGTAGGTTTTTCCGTTCAAATCAAAGGATGCTCCGCCAATGCGATTTCCAAAACGGCCAATCAGAGCGCCAAGGTAACCTTCGCTGTTTTCCAGTGCGCGAACGTCATCATAACCGCAAACAACATCAGCAAATTCACCGTTTCGGTCAGGCACAATCATCTGCCAAATCGTACCGCCCAAATCCGAGACCAAAACCTGCATTCCGGACGAATTGCAAAGTCGATATCCCGTTACCTGCCGGCCGTCAGATAACGTACCGAGCGCAACAATCTCAATATTTTTCATACAAGTCATACCTCATCCGGATAGCCGTCGGGATTCTGAGATTGCCAACGATGAGCATCGCGGCACATATCGTCCAAATTGAATTCCGCCTTCCAGCCCAGCATCTTCTCCGCCAAAGACGGATCGGCATAACATTCGTCAATATCGCCGGGGCGACGCTCTACGACCTGATACGGGATATCAAGCCCCGTAACACGTTCGTACGCGTGGATCATGTCAAGAACGGAATAACCGTTGCCGGTTCCAACATTATAATATTCGACTCCTGTGACGGTTCTGGCGCGAGCCAGTGCCTTCAGATG
>JAZQUX010000006.1:0-4466 GCA_045631585.1 Eubacteriales bacterium
GAAAGTATCATAAAAGAAGATCGTTCAACAAGCACGAAAGAGAATTTCCTTTTTTCCAAAGTTTTGCTTGACGAGCGGTTCGGCAATGAATATTCGGCGGTGTTTATCACCAGCGATTTTCATATTTTCAGAGCAGAACAAATCGCGAAAAGTGCGGGATATGATAATATAACGCACATGCATAGCGATACCGTGTGGTATTTAATTGTACCAAGCTGTTTGCGTGAATGTGCGGCAACGCTTTGGCATTGGATGACGGGAAAATAATAGTAAAGGAAGCAAGTGCTTTAGCACTTGCTTCCTTTTGTTGAGGTTAATTTTAATTTCTCTTGTCTTCGGCCTGGTCAATCAGGTCTTTGATCATTTGCTCATCAAAGGTCCAGCAAGCGGAAGAACCCTCCAAAACGGAAGTATCCTGGTTGAAGTTCTTGGCCCATGCCTGACCCTCGGGTGTGTTCAGTGCCTCGATCAGCTTTTGGGTAAAGAAGGCAATTTCCTTGCGTTGAGTTGCGGTAGCATAGCCGTCGCACAGATAATCCTGCCACAGAATACCGGGAACGCCGCCGTTCTCATAGGTTGCGCGGAACCACTCAAAGACCGAGCAAACAGTGCTGATATAAGCGCCCTTGGTTGCACCCTTGGGGTCGAGGTTGTACTCGTAGGTGAAATCGTTTCCGTACTTGGTATTGATGGCAATATCACGCATACGGTTGAACTGAGGCAACAGAATCGGAACGATACCATTATCGATGCTGGAAGCCGTCAGCTCTGCGACCTCGCTCGGCGTGTAGGGAAGAGTTGTATAGTCAGAAGATGCATAGAGGACTTCGGATTCTGCGATCAACTCAGGAATGATGGCACAACGACGCTGGCTGTAATAAACATGACGCAGATGAGGATTCTCCGTAGAAGGATCTACCGTAGCCAGCCAGTTAGCACCTTCGGTACGCACACAGATCTTTCCGGTCGGCAGTGTATCCTTCACGCCTTCCAACACGCGCTGATAATCTTGAATACGCTCCAAGGTACGGAACATATCCAGAACTTCCTGAGGACGTCCCCATTCTTCAAATACGATGCCGTCAACCTTGTAACTTGCCCAACCGTGGTCATCGGTCGTACCTTCTTCGGGATCAATCTCCTCAAAGGACTCATAATTTGTGCCCCAATCTTCGTTGAGCTCGTTGATGTCGCTGTTGTACATATCCATCAGGAAGAAGCGGAAGTATTGCTTGGAGGAATTATCGATGCGGAAGCGAGCGTTAAAGTCGATACGCATCCAACCACGGGTATCTTCAACGTCCAAAATCACGGTGTTGTCGTCGCCGATCCAGTAGTTATCACCCCAGCGCTGATACTGCCAAATCGTATTCAGAGCATTGGCTTGAGCCAAATCAGCGGAACCGAAACCGGTTTCAACAAATTTTGTGCCAAACAGGGTGTTTGCCTGATTCATGGAATTGGGAGATTCATAAGGATAGGTAATCCAACCTTGAACCTTGATTCCCAACACGCGGGCAACGTCCAAGGAGAACCAGCAGGCATCAATGTTGTTGGCTCTGTTTTTACCAAAGGAGCCATCAAATTCAAATGCAGCTGTTGTGTTGATGACGTTGATGCCGATTTCCTTCATTGCCAAAAGATTGTTGATGACGTTGAAGGCGGCGTCGGGGCCAAGCTGTACGTTTCCGCGCATATCCGCCATGGATTGAGCGGTGATGGCAGGGAAGCGGGTGCCGTCCTCAAGAACGACATAGTTGTTGTTGTCAGGGTTGAAATTGATCTTAATCGAATCGGATTCAATGGCAACGGGGATCGAAACCGCTTCCATCGTGTCGCCGTCTCCGATGATCAAACGAAGGACAACCTGGTTGGTCCAAGGCGCACACTGCAGATACATTGTGTTCGTGATCTTACCGTTACTTGTTCCTTTGAGATGGCTGTCGTAGCTGGTCATAAATTCTTCGTAGGTGTGGAGCCATCTGTTACGAAGATTAGACGAAGGAGCAGATTTTTTGACAGGTGTGGGAGTTGTAACATCATTGTTACCGCTGATGGTAAAAGTGAATTCAGATTGAGACGCTGTAGCACCACCCCAAATCTTGTTGCCATAATTTTCGGGGTTGGAGGTCTCGTTACGGATCAGGCTGTTGATGACAATTTTGTACTCACCGGATTTCAAATTATACGCGCCATTAAATGTGAAGTACATTTCACCGCTTTCACCGGGATAAACTTCGTCAATGATGCGGTTGTATAAGTTTTCCATTTGAGCAACCTGTTCCCAAGTACTGCCGTTCTTGCGGTACAGGAGCGCTTCGACACAGAAGGTTCCGTTTCCGTCACCGTCCAATATGGTGTTACCCGTATTGGTGTAACTGAACTTCCACCACAACAGGGAGGAAGACTTCACGTTACCCGAGTAGATCAAATCGGAGGTTTCATATTGAGGATACTGTTTGCCGAGCTTATCCTTTTCAAAGTTTGCCGTTACCTGGGCGCGATTGGAAATCTTGTCGGTTCCGCCAACGTAGCCCAAATATTCCCAAGTAACATCCACCTTACCGGGAAGCGTCAGGTCATAATAAAGATTTCCGTTCTCTCGGTCTTTGTCCTCAAATGCGGTGGCATTAACGTAGACAATGGCAGAAGATTTTTTAGAGGACGTGATCTCGTACCAAATAGGTACCGCATCGTATGCCGTGGCCTCTTTCGGAATTCTGTAAGTCAACGTGTAATCGATGCCGTTCACGGTCTTTTGAATGGTGCCTTGATAACAATCAGCGGCATCATATTTACTCAACTCATCGGCCTTTTCGCGCGAAATGGGATTGTAGATCAACCCGCCATCGGAAGCGATGGTGTAGGAATCTACGGTGGACGGATCTTCCGTGGTGTAACTCAGATCATCCAAGACCTCATACATATTTTTATTCAAATCAAAAATATTCAAGCTTTCCAATTTACTATCCTCGTAATAAGAAAATGTTAAGTCAACAAGACACGGTCCACAGCCATCGGAAGTAGAGGGGTCGGAGAAACGAATGTAACAAATGTCGTATACTTCAAAATCGTAAGGGTTTATGGTAAATACCGCTTGGTTGCTACGGTCACGGCAGGTTGAATGTTCATCTAACCAGTTGTAAACCTTCGTCCATTCCTTACCATCGGTGGAAATTTCAATTTTATAGTCATTTCCAATCGTGAACGCCATGATGGGTTCAAACTTGGTATGAATGTCAAATTTATACACGATGGTGTTGTATCCATCCGCATAGCGGCAGTAGTCCAATACCGTACCGCCATAGCGATAGATAAACGAAAGATCCTGCAATGAGGAATTGCATTGATACGTTCCCGACATATACAGATACAAGCCACCGTCTTCACGGATCAGGGGTTCCGTATTGGGAATGTATGGCTCCTCTTCCTTCGGAGGATCCTCTTGCTTGGGAGGATCTTCTTCGGGAGGGGGATCTTCTTCGGGAGGATTCTCTTGTGGGGGATTTTCCTGGGAAGGATCGTCGGTTGGTGTGTCATCCGGCGGCTGGGTAGGATCGCTGCTTTGGCAAGCGATCAATAGCGAAAGTGACAAGGTGAGCGTCAATATCAGCAAAAGATATTGCTTGATATGACGTCTTGAGAATGCTTTGAAAAAGTGAAGCATATCAATCCTCCGAGGCTATAATTTGATAATATATTCTAACATGTTTTTACTATTTTGTAAAGACAGTTTATGCTTTTTTGTGAAAAACGCCAAGAAAAATTACACGGTTTATCTTTGGGAAATGTTTTGCGTGAAACTAAATTTATATTTCCCAAAATAAATTTTCGCGATGTAGTTGCAACTTTTCGTTATACATGATATAATGTTAAAGAATAGCCCGAAACCCTTTGACATATAAGGAGTGTACATATATGCGTAATCTAGGATATTATAACGGCGAGATTGGTCTGATCGAGGACATGAGAGTCCCCATGACCGACCGTGGTCTGTACTTTGGCGACGGCATTTACGACGCCGCTTACTCAAGGAATCATATTATCTACGCTCTTGACGAGCATATTGCCCGTTTTTATTTGAATCTTAAACGGCTGGAGATCGCCTCGCCTATGCCTCCGGAGGAGCTTGCCGCGCTTTTGGCGGAGCTGGTGAAGCGCGTGGATGACGGCGAGCAATTTGTGTATTGGCAAGCAACGCGCGGAACTGCCCTGCGCGATCATGTCTTTCCCCAAGAGGATATTAAGTCTAACTTGATGATCATGCTGCGCCCAGTGAAAATTAAACCCGTATATCAGCCGATCCGCTTAATTAGCGCCGAGGATAAGAGATATTTGTACTGCAATATGAAAACGCTCAATCTTCTGCCAAGCGTTCTAACGGCAGAATTGGCATCCAAAGCTGGCGTGGACGAGACGGTCCTGCATCGTGGTGAGCGCGTCACCGAATGCTCGCATTCCAACGT
>JAZQUX010000007.1:0-6259 GCA_045631585.1 Eubacteriales bacterium
GAATATGGCGTGAACTAACAAAAAACAGGGCTGAAACAGCCCTGTTTTTTGTTTCGTTATTGGTTGATCGGCACGTCGCCGTCGGTGCAGTGGACGACCGTTGCGGGAACACCCTCGTTCCAGCCGTCGCCCTTTTCCACCGCTGCCCATTGCGCCTTGGAGCCGGCGAAACGGATATTTTCAAGGCGAGTACATCCCGCCAAAGCACCGCTTTTAATTTCCTCCAAGGTACCCGGCAATTCTACTGCTGTCATATACTTGGTGCTGTGATTGCTCAAATACCACAGGGATGCAAAGTGTTTCTCTTCCTCCAAATGATCTCTGGTGAGCAAAATCACTTCTTCATAGGCTTGTTTTTTGTCGGCCTCAGTGAAGGAGGCATACGTCATCAAATGATCGGACAAACGCGCCAGCTCCTCCGGCGTAATATCCGCCTTCAAATTGTAAATGACGGTATAGTCCACCAAAGGAAAATAGTATCGCAGCATTCGCTCCGTTTTATCGTTTTTCGCAAGCGCAAGATTCTCTTGCTCATAGCAATTTTTTACAATCAACGCGGCAATCAGCTGATCGTTAGAAGCACCCTCCGTTTGCATGGAGGCGATCAATGCCTGATAGGCCGCTTCTGTCATCACGCAGGGGACGTTGGCAGCTTCCACCGTGCGGAATGCCCAGTACTTGCTCCTGCGCAATTCCGTTACCTTTTCTGCCGTCTCATTAGACGGCTGTGCAGGAATGACGAGCGTGTAATCCTCGGTGCAGTTCGGATTAAAAACAATGTTGGAAACGTAGCAATCGCCGTCAAACGCGGAAATATAGGACAATGAATACGGCTCATCGCCAAAGACACCGGCAAAAATTTCATCGGGAGATTTCGGCGTTTCCGGCTGATCCGGCTGATCCGGCGTGTTCTGCACGCCGCAAGCGCTAAAAAGTAGTACAACACAAAGCAAAACAACAAATACAGACCATACCTTTTTCATGGATTTACCTCCCATTATTTTTTTGTAATTTCATTATATCACCATCATGGATGCATGTCAAGGGGTTGTGCAAAAAAACGAAAATCCGGGTCAAAAAGACCCGGATTTTCGTCATTTATTTCAACAAGCCCCAGCCATACATCTTTTCAAAGCAGGCTTTACATAGTTTTTGATTGGAACCGTAGGGCAAAATACCGCCGCACTGGGTACAGCGTTTGGCGTAGCGACGCTTGCCTTTTTGCAGTTGCTCGTCGATGGCGTCTTCCAATTCGCGTCGGCGGCGGGTGAGGTAGTCGTAATCATAGCCGCGCTTCATGCGACGTCCAAACTGGAAGTACAAATCCAAGCAACGATACTCCGTTTCCAGCGCGCGCAAATCTTGCGAGTGGCACGGCTCCGGCGGGGTCAATTCCATCTGCCGCAAATACTCGCCGCAATAAGAAATCCACTGGGCAACCATGGCCTCATTTTTGATGTTCACCGAGCAGGTGATCATGCGATACAACGTCTGCTTATCTAACACGCCAAAGGTCACGCGGTCGGCGGAAGAAAGCGCGTCGTGCAGGGTGAGAATCTCGCCCACGTCCATTTTTTGATAGAAGCCGGCGGTTTCCGTCTGTGACCAGTCGGTCATAATGCGGCGGAGCGAGCTTTCCATGCCCATCAGAATCTCAGGGAAGCCAAGATAGGCCGTCGTGATAGGTTCAACCGTCGCGCCAAGTCCCGCGCGAATCACATCGGCGTCCTGCGCGGCCATGACGATGCCCTCGTCAAAGATACCGAAACGACCGGCACGTCCCGCAATCTGCTTGATCTCGCCCGGCTTGAGCAAACGGTACTCTACCCCGTCAAACTTTCGGCTTTCCACAAAAATCACGCGGCGGATCGCCAAATTCATCCCCATGCCGATGGCATCGGTGCTGACAACCACCTGTGTCTCGCCCTCCATGAAGCGGCGCACCTGCTCACGCCGAGAGGCGGGGGGCAGATCGCCGTAGATCACGCTGGCACGTATTTTCATGCTGTCCAATTCGGCCGCCAATTCCAAAACAGAACGGCGGGAGAAGACGATTAGTGCGTCGCCCGGCTGTACGTCCTTGAGCTTAAAGCGGCCGGCACGAAACATCAGCGGTGTTTTGCGCTCATGGCGGACGATCTCAATGTCATCGCCGCATTCCTCGATCATGGCAAGCACCAGGTTCATCGCCTCAGGTGCCAAGCAAACGTGGATTTCATCGGCAGCCACACCCAAGATGGCCTTGGTCCAGTTGTGTCCTCGGAAGGGATCCGCCAACATTTGAGCCTCGTCGATGACGGCGACGTCGTAGGTCTTGGCTGTATCCAGCATCTCGATGGTGCAGGCCGTGATACCCGCCTCTTCGTCGATAAAGGCCTCCTCACCCGTCACCATGGAGCAAGGGACATCCTCGGCGCGAAAACGGTCGTAAATCTCAAGCGCCAGCAAGCGAAGCGGCCCCAGATACACACCTGATTCCGCTGTTTTCAATCGTTCAAGCGCGTCATAGGTCTTTCCACTGTTGGTCGGTCCTACGTGCAAGACAAAGTGGCGCTTCATCGAACGCGCCAAGGGATATTCATCCTTGGGTGCGGACGTGGGAGAAAGCTGCTCCATGCGCCGCAAAAACTCCTGCATTTGTCGCTCACGGCGGCGCTTTTTCTGCAATTCCTGCGTTAACATATCGCGGAACTGCTCGGTTGCCTCGGTAGCCAAAACGTCTCTTTCCCACCAAAAGCGTTCACTCGAAGCTCCCCCTTTCCCGTCGGGGACATTGACTCGCCCGGCCGGTGGGAGTAGTTTTTTTCGCATATCAACCGTCCAACCGCGGCTTTCCAATTCGCTTTGCAAAATTTGCCGTCCGGTCTTTGACTTTTTATGTTGGGCGTGTCCGCCACGATGATGATAGTGTCGTCGCTTGGCGCACATACAAACCTCCTTCATCTACATGGTAAGAGGGGAAACCTGACAGGCCTCCCCCGTTTTGTCCTTATTTTTTGGGATTTCTCAATTCGACAGTCTCCAGCACGCGAAGGCCGTATTTTGCAGCAAAATCAGCACCTGCCTTCAGCGCTTCGGGAGCGGCCACCGCTTCTGCCTGATGCGCGTCGCATCCGATGACAGCATCGTTTCCGACCTCGCCTGCGATACGGAAAAAGCGATCCGAGGGATAATGACGATGTCCCATCAGCCCCAAGAGATTGACTTCTATCGGAATATTCATCTGCTTACAGCCCTCGCAAAGCCTGCGAATATGGTGTGCATACGCCATTTCATCGCCGACAAAATTGTACACATCAGGATGCGCCAAATAGGTGTATTTTCCGGTAGCAAGCCCCGCAAGCACCTGATCAACGTAACGAGCAAGAGCGGCTTCGTCCGTCACAGGCGTGGCAACGTAGGGTGAGCGTTCGCTATCAATAAAATGCTGTCCCAAGATCATATAGTCATATTCATAAGGAGCGAGCAATTTCATCATCGCATCGAAATAATCGGGGTAATATTCCGCTTCAAAGCCGATCAAAATTTGAATGCGGTCCCGGTATTCCTCTCGCAGTGCTTCCAGCGTGCGGACATAGTCTTCCAGTTCTTCGATACGAACGCGAAAGCCCGATTGATGACCGTCCGGAAAGGGCATTGGGACGTGATCCGAAAATCCTAAAATTTTCAGTCCCTCTGCAATAGCTTTTTCAATGTATTCTCTTTCGGTGCCGCTCGCATGGTGGCAACGAAACGTATGTGTATGATAATTGGCAATCATAGACGTCCTTTCCCGAGACTCAGCCCCTGCGGCTCATCTCGTCATACTGCGTCTGTAAACGATCCAAATCCAACAGACGGCGGTAACTATCCAACTGTTCATTCAACGCAACCAAATTCTTTTTCAGTTCCTTGCGGCGCGCAAAGGCGGTCAAGGACAGCGTAGCAAGCTCGTCCTCCCAGCCGGCGCGAGTGTCTGCGAACTGCTCTTCATAGGCCGCATATTTTTCCAGCGCATCATTGAGACGAATTTCCAGCTCTTCCAATTCAATCTCATGCAACTTCTGCGCGATTTCGCGTTTTCGATCCCCGCGAAACCATCCCAAGCCGCCACGCTCATATTCCAGCGTCTCTCGCTCGGAGTGAAGCCGATCCTCATATTCCATACGAGCCACCAAGTGATCGTATAGCTTCATATATTCATGATGCTCCGCGCTGACGGGGCACTTGCGCTCACCGTTTTTGCGATACCAAGCGCGGATGCGCTGATAGTATTGACGATATTTGCAAATCCATTCCTTGCATTTTTCAAGCAATTCAATGCGACGGTATCTGGCGTCGCGATAAATCACAGCGTCGCAAAAATAATACTGTTCAAACGGTTCGGACAGATCCAGCGTTTTGCCCCCCTCATGAACTTGGAACAGAGACGAGAAATACATATCCTGTTCCAAAGACGGGGGAATATGATTCTCCTCCTGACCGTACAACACACCGTTGATAAAGTCGAACGCTTCATCCAGCAGGGCATCCTCGCATTCAATCCAGCCAAACCAACGATCCAACGTGGGCGTGTCGCCGTGACACCAAACGTACGCCAACTGGCGATATGCCTCCGGGCTTTGACAGCAAGCATCCTTGGCTTGATCCATGATGGTGCGGCATTCTTCCTCTGAAAGATCCTCAAGGCGCTCGTGGTCCACCGCTCGCAACACAGGAAGCATATACCGATTGACCTCCAAGCGATTCCAAGACGGCACAACGGTGCCGCTTTGCAAACGTTTTTCCTCTGCCATGGTTGCCTCCTTTCAGGTGTTTTTGTTCGTCTTTTCCGTCTCATCAAAAGTATACCACAAATCACACAACGTGTCAATGTTTGACCTTACTCGAAGGAAAAAAAGTTTGCATGGTAAAATACGCACCATCATTTTACATCAAAGTGACGATATATCTTGCAAATTGACAAAAAATTTGTTATACTGATAAAAATCTATTATGGAGATAAGAACATGAAAATTTCTCTGCGCCTTTGCGCACTCATACTTGCCTTGTTCTGCCTTTGGGGATGCGGAGCGACGCCGCCTGCTCAGCAAGTGTCAGACTGTACACATTCCACAGACGACAACGACGATGGACACTGTGACACCTGCGGCATATCGGTATTGGTGGTGTTGGATTTCTACGCCATCAACGATCTGCACGGCAAATTCACCGATGGCGACAACCACCCCGGTGTCGATGAACTGACCACCTATTTGAAGAGCAGCACCGCCGCCGACGATAGCGCCATTTTGCTATCCTCCGGGGACGTTTGGCAAGGCGGGGCGGAGTCTAATCTCACTCGCGGTCTGATCATTACAGATTGGATGAACGAGATGGGATTTGCCTGTTTGACGTTGGGTAACCATGAATACGATTGGGGCGAAAGCGCGATTGAGCAAAATGCAGCACTGGCCAAATTCCCCATTTTGGCCATCAACATTTACGACAAAGAAACCAACGCGCGCGTTGACTACTGCGAGCCATCCGTACTCATCGAACAGGACGGTTTGTGCATCGGGATCATTGGTGCCATGGGAGATTGCTATTCTTCTATCGCACCGGACAAGGTCGAGGACGTATATTTCAAAACAGGCGACGAGCTGACAGCGCTGGTCAAAGCGGAGTCTGAACGATTGCGCGCCTTGGGAGCCGATTTTATCGTCTATTCGCTCCATGACGGTCACGATCAGAGCAGTTATGACGGCATGTCCGTCATCGCCACCTCCAAGCTCACTTCCTATTACGATATTTCTCTGTCCAACGGCTATGTGGATCTCGTCTTTGAGGGCCACACCCACCAACGCTACGTGCTCAAAGACGCCTATGGCGTATATCATTTGCAAAACGGCGGTGACAACAAGGGAATATGCCATGTAGAGGTGGCTGTCAATCCCATCACAGATTCCTATCAAATTCAAACGGCTGAATTCATCGCTACTTCCCGATATGATTCCCTACCCGACGATGCGCTGATCGAGGATCTTTTGGAGAAGTATGAGGATCAAATCGTTGCGGCAGATGAACTGCTCGGACAGAATGCGCGTTCCCGCAACAGCGGAGAGTTGCGACAGCTCATCGCTCAATTATACTACGAATTCGGCGTTCTTCAGTGGGGCGATCAGTATGATATCGTCTTAGGCGGCGGCTATCTCAGCACTCGCAGTCCGGGCTACCTTCCCGCGGGAGACGTCACCTACGCACAACTGCTGTCCCTCTTCCCCTTCGATAATCGTCTGAC
>JAZQUX010000008.1:0-5121 GCA_045631585.1 Eubacteriales bacterium
TGGGAGGCTCGGTCTCGGCAGCGGGATCCGTGAAGAGCATATCGTCGGGGATATTGCCGCTCTTGGAGATCACAGCGCCGCCCCAGGTGCCCCACGCGCCACCGATACCGGGCGCACCCGCAACGGCCAAGCGAAGGACGGAAACGCCGCTGATATCGCAGTCCATGGGGGCCATATCCTGCCCAAACTTCATGGTATCGCTTTCCCAGAGCTTTACGCCGTCACCGAAGACTGCGAACTTGACCGAAGCCATGGTGATGTCGTGGGCGGTCAGGGTCTCGCAAACGCCGTAATAGGCGGCGAACTTCGTAAAGCCCAGGCCCTCAACATTGACGTCCACGTAGGAAGTAAAATCCGAAGAGGTGGCGTGGAAACCCACGCCCTTCTCAAAGAACTTGCCGTCGTTGGAAAAGATGATCTCGTTGGCGGTATTGCAGTCACGGCCTACCACATTGCCGGGGTAGGTATTGTTGTCTATCCAGTACAGATCACTGATATAGGCGTAGTCGCCGCTCACCAGTTCTGAGGGCTGTGGCAGATTTGTCTTGTCGGGATTCATAGTGGGCTCTCCTTCCTCCCCTGCGTCAGGGGCCTTGGGTTGTTCAATGGTCAGACATGCATCGCCCCATACGCCTGCGTCGCAGGCATGGCCGTTCTCGTTCTTCTGCACCAGTTTTAGGGTGCTCACGCCCTCTACCGCACAGGATAAGAGGTAGGGCTCGTTGTTCCACTCCACCATAGGTGAAGAAGCCAGCAGTTTTCCGTCGCCGTAGACGTGGAAGGAGATGCTTCCCCATTCTACGAAATAGTTTGCTTCCTGAAGAACACCAACAAAGGCGGAGAAGTATTTCATCCCCAAAGAGGAGATGTCGAACTCCACGTAGGCATCACGGTCGGGCTGGCAATGGAAGCCTATGCCCTTGTCGTATTTTTGGGTACCAATGGTGATGGGTTCTCCCGAATGGGCGGTATTCCACCCGAAATCGTCCAGGCTGTCGCGGGCAATGAACAGATCCTGTCGGTCGCCCAGGTAGACGGTATCCTCTGCGGAAGATGCGGGCAGGATAGCTAAGACAGCCGGGCTCATAGCCAGCAGGACGGCAAGGGTACAGATCAGGGCGCGTAGAACGGTGTTTTTCATGGCTTTTCCTCCTTTATCATCAGGCTGTATTCCAACAGCACTTTTTCCATTGTAGCGTTTTCCTTCAAAATATTTTTGAGTGTAGCGGAAATCGGTCTAAAAAATACCAACAACAATTTGACAATAAGTCACGCTTGAAAAGATGAGCCGACATTTACTTTTTTCTTATATTTCAACGGCGTTTCTCCGAATTTCTTTTTGAAAAGGACGATAAAATGGGAGCAATCTGAAAATCCGGAGCGCATACACGCATCCGTTACCGAGTGGCCGTTTGCAAGCAGAACCGCCGCATTGGAAAGTCTGACTGATTCGAGATATTCCCGCGGGGAGGTATGAAGGTGTTGTCGAAACCACCGTGTCAGGGTGGCAGAGCTTACAAAGTGGGTGGCAAGGATGTCCCCCACGCTGCGGATCTCGGCAAAATTCCCGTGAATATCATCCAATATTTTTTGAAGCGGTTCGGGAATATCAGACTGTGCGGCGGCATCAGGTGATGTCTCCTTTTCGAACAACGTTAAAATTCGGAGCAAACAAGACGCTTTTTTCAACTCAGAGCCTTCATTTTCACATATATCCAGCAGCGAGAAGGTAAGAGACAGCAATTCCTTTTTTGTTTTCTCGTCAAAGGAGAACAAAGGACAAAAGTCCTCTTTGCGCAAAAAAGAGAATATGGGAGAGGCAAAGTCTGCATCGATCCAGATGCATATATGCTCCTGCACGGCTGCTTTGTGAAAAATTCCCATATGTATATCACCAGGGCGTGATATGACCACATCTCCCTCGGGAACGGGATATAGGTTGTTATTGACAAGGAAGGATATGTCACTTGAAACGTTGAGAAAAATCTCAAGATAGTTATGAATATGCAATGGATCGGCGTCGGGATCGTCAGCCTTGCTGTATTTATTATTATAAACGATAGAAAAACGCATACTTGATAAGGCACTGATTGCTTCATTCAGCTGCGGCAAATTTCTTGGCTCGTACATGTTTCCTCCCGATGAGCGAATTTTTATATAAAACGAATGAAAAATCATATAAATATAATAATTCAAATGTTATAATATCACATGATGAGTCTTTTGTCAAGTCCAAATTATATGCGAAGGAGAAAAACATGAAAAATAATTATGAAAATTTTCAAGCAACCGAGCAGTATCGCACGCTGTCTGCCGATCTGTCGAATATGCCGTTTTCGTTTGTTTACGATAGCAGGAAATATCAAGGCTTTTCGCCCGAGCATTTTACGCTTATAAGCAAGGATACCATACGATCGGATGGGAAAGAAACGCAAACTTTTCGATTTTTGTTTTTACATACCCTTGAGGTCACGTTGATCCTTACGCACTATTTCTCCCATGGCATCACCGAGTGGACGGTATGGCTTGAAAACACTTCGGACAAGAGCAGCGGCGTGATCCAAGAGTTGAAAGCGGAGTTATCTTTTGAAGGCAAAAATCCTGTTTTGAAGGGTATTTTGGGAGATCACATCAACCAATATCGCCCGTATAGCATCGATCTGCACCAGGCTCCGGCAGAGTTTTCGTCGGACTCGGGACGGGCGACGCACGTCAATTTTCCTTATTTCAATTTGGAATACGGTGACGGAGGCGCGATGCTCGCCATTGGTTGGGCGGGAACGTGGAAGGCCTCCTTTTCATCGATCGGTGACATGACGACCTATACCGCATCCTCAGTCAACGGGTTGAAAACATATTTGAAGCCCGGCGAAAAAATACGCACCGCACTGTTTGTACTCGCTCCTTATACGGTGCGAGACGAGCATTACGCCGCAAATTTCTGGCGTGATTGGTTTATCCGATATAATGTGCCAAAGGCGGATGCGAGCGGCCGTTATCTTGAGCCTTTCTCCACCTGCTGTCTTTCCAATGATACGGGACTGCCAAATTCGGACGGAAGTATATCCGAGTGCCATACCACGTGGCGTCCTTCTTTGGAAAAAATGATTGCCGAAGACGCAAAGGTAGATTTCAGATGGTTTGACGCGGGATGGTATGTCTGCCCGGACGGTACAAGTGCCGAATCTTACGTGCCGGGACACGATTGGTGGGATACGGTCGGAACCTGGGAGCTGGATCCCAGCAAATGGCCCGATCAAACCTTTCTCGAGTCTACGGATTTTGCGCGGGAGCACGGCATGAAAACGCTGGTCTGGTTTGAACCTGAGCGCGTTACCGATCCCGAAAGTCTTGCCAAAAACTACGGCTACAACATAGACTGGGCAATTCGTGTAGATGGAGAAGCAACCATCTCCAACAATATCGGAGATCCTGCGTGTCGTAAGTGGACAACGGAGCGTATATGCAAAATGCTTCGCCAAAACAAGGTAGAGATGTATCGAGAGGATAATAACTGTAATCCGGCAACGCTGTGGCAGCATCTTGACAGCCTGGAGGGTGAAAACAGATACGGTATCACAGAATCCAAGTTTATCATCGGTCATTATCAAATGTGGGACGACATTATTGCTTGTACGCTTTCTTACGGAGGCTGTGGATTTGTTGATTCCTGCGCGTCGGGCGGCGGAAGAAACGATCTTGAATCCATGCGCCGAGGCGTTCCGCTTCTTCGAAGCGACAGTGACAGGACGGGCACCGCACTTCGGCTTTCCATGACCACCTCTTTTAACAAATGGATTCCGTTCTGCGGAGCGAACACCAAAGAAAAGCTGTCACAGCTTGCGCCCACGGGCATCAGCGATCCTTACGTTTGGCGCGCGTCCTATCTTCCTGCGTTGAACGTGGATTCGCAGTTCGTATATGACGCAGAGCAAAATTTCGATATGCTCCGATTTGGACTCCGGGAATGGAAACGGGTAGCCCCGTATCTGCTCAAAGAGTTTTATACCCTGACGCCATGGCACGGGGAGCAGGATACCGCCGATTTCACCGCCTTCTGCTACTATGATCCCGACCGAGAAGACGGTGTCATATTGGCGTTCCGTCAGGAAAATTGCGCAGGGGATCTGCTTGAAGTATCCCTGCCGTTTGCAAGTGGAGCCGACAGATATACCGTTACCGACGAGGACAGCCGTGAGGAAAGCGTAACCGACAGAGTCGTAACGCTTCGATTTGAAGCACCTCGCACTGCCAAGCTTTTATGGTTGAAGAAGATATGAGCATACCGACGAAACTGATCTTATCTCTGGCTGCGGCTCTCGGCGGAGGTATTACGAAAAAGTACTACACCGATCAAGAAACCACGAAGCTTTCGGGAGGTTTTTGGTTCAACGCTGTCAGTTGTTTGACCGCAGCCGTAGTTCTACTGTGTTGGGGAGGTTTTGGTTCTGCATCTGCATTTACAGTCCTACTCGGCGTTGTGTTTGGTGCCATTACAGCTCTTCAAGGAATCACGAATATTGCCGCTTTACAAGTCGGACCGATGTCCTACACCTCGGTTATCATCTCTTTTTCCACACTGATATCCGCTCTGTCAGGCGTATTGTTTTTTGACGAGAGCTTAGGATGGGCGCAGATTGTGGGAATTGTACTGATGCTGGTGAGCTTTATTCTTGCCGCAAAAAGCGACAACGGTGAAAAAAAGGCAAATGTAAAATGGCTGTTTCTGTGTCTTATAGCCTTTGCCGCAACGGGCGGTATCGGCGTTATGCAGAAGGTGCACCAAAGCTCTGAATACCGCAATGAGCTAAACGCATTTTTGATCATCGCTTTTGTCTCATCGGCGGTCTTTTGCGCAATTTTCGCTCTGTTGCTGAAACGGCGCGAAGGTCTATATACAAACGAGAAAGAAAAGCGGAACAAGAGCACAAAGCTGATTTGGCTTCTGATTGGAATTATGGTAATAAACGGTGCTTGCGTAGCTGTAAACAACAAGTTTAATCTCTATCTATCGGGGGTCATGGATAGCGCCATCTTTTTCCCGATTGTCAATGGCGGAGGTCTTGTGCTTACCACCTTGGCAGCCGTACTGCTGTTCAAGGAACGGCTTTCCGTAAAGCA
>JAZQUX010000009.1:0-6382 GCA_045631585.1 Eubacteriales bacterium
GTATAATGGCGATGATAGGAGGTGTAGCTATGAAAGAAAACAAACTCGTTGAGCTTTCAATGGAATTTTCCGTTGACATTATAAATCTCGTTAAATTTCTAAAATCAAATCACGAAACTATCATCGCTAACCAAATCGGCAGAAGCGGTACCTCTATTGGAGCGAATATTCACGAAGCACAATACGCACAGGGTACAAAGGATTTTATATCCAAGTTTGAAATTGCTCTTAAAGAAGCAAGCGAAACGGGATATTGGCTTGAATTGCTTTATCGTACAAAGTATATAGATGAACAAACTTTTAAGACCCTCTCGTCAAAATGCACCTCGTTAAGAGTGATGCTAATTGCATCCTGTAGAACTATAAAGGATAATCGTAATGAGAAACAGTAACCTATTTTTAAATAAAAGGTGGGCTTTTTGGATTGCAATTTTCAGCGTTCTTATTTTATTTGGTATATGGACTTTGGACGATGAACTTATTATTTCGATAGTTGTTATTGTTATTGGCTCTCTTTTTTTACTTGGCTATATTTTTCTTTTTCCAAACAGTTATAAGATTGATGAAAAAGGGATCACTGTATACTATGGATTTGGCATAAAAACCACCGCTCAATGGAATGAACTACGTACAATTGAAGATCATTATTGCCAAGCATTTCTTTGGTTGAGGGAATATCATATCGGTTATTTCAAAAACACGATACCTTTGTGGGAAAAGGCGTGTGTTCCAAAGAACAAAAAAACAACAACTCTAATAGAAAAATATTACAAAAAGGATATTGACAAATACGTATGATAAAGGTGTACTTTTAGTCGTTCTTACCCTACTTTACGCACCTTTGGGTCGCTCTTAGGCAACAAAAACAGAACATTTGTCTACCGACAAATGTTCTGTTTTTTTTATCCAAGCCGCAGGCTTGGCATATCATCACGACGCAGTCGTGAATATCATCATCCCCTGTGGGGCTGTATCTCATCACGCGCCAGCGTGTATCTACCTGCGGTTTGATGATATACAACACTTCGTGTTGATGATATGCAATTCCTTGCGGAATTGATGATATACACGCCTTTGGCGTGATGTGGATGTAAGACATCAAAAATCTCTTGAATTAACTATTGAAATATGATATAATAAATTCAAAGAGGTGATATTATGGCAAAAAGTAAAGCATATGTGTCTCTTTGCCCCAAAAATCCTCCCGAATGGTATTGGATAAACGGGCTTCACGATGCGGGTATTGTTGGCGTTGAAGTATTTGAATTTCCATTCGATTATAATAAATTTGTTGGGGAGAAAAACAAATATAATCGAAATCTCTTGGTGTTAAAAATCAATGCAAAAGGCGCACTTTACGACAATTCCGTGGAAGAAATTCATCTTTACAACTACAAAATATTAACGCCCGATATATCTCTTGAAAACAGAAAAACAATTTGGTGGTTAGCAGATCGATTGATCGAACAAGACGACCATTACCTTTTGGAGATAGACTTGCAGGATTTTGATTCGTTTCCCGAGGATTTCACCTTTAAGATTAAATTTGATCGAGCAGAAGTCAAAAGGAAAAGTTCTTGACCTTTTGTTCGCTTTTACCTCGATTTTTGACCTTTTATCACGTTTTTTATTCAATATGCGAATGTCTCAACTTTTATACCTGTGCGGGTCATTGGTTTCCTCCAGTTTGAATTGGATAAGATCGCACCCAAGCCGGATCACTCCAAGACTATGAACATGCTTTCTCGACCAACGATTTTTGAAATTTGTATTTCTTTGGCGTCTGTTTACCTTTGGCCCTTTTATTGCCATCTTCTATTACCATAAGGTGTGCAAGGCGATGAACCTGGTTTGTGAGGATTACAACAAAAAGGGAAACGCAAAATAAGAGGATTTAGACTATGAAAAAAGAAACGCTGAAATTATCCAATATTCAGATCGACTTGACAAGAATGGCCGATTTTTATATGTCCAATCGTATGGATTTTCGTCTTCCCTACATCCTTTCCATTACGCTTATTGCCGTGATACTTGGTTTCGGCACACAGCGTGTTTGGGTGGGACTGCTGATATTTTCCCTGTCCTTCCTTGCGCTCGTTCCTTTCATCAGGGATCTGCGTGCTTACCGCAACACCAAGCAGTTGATCAAAGGTGCCATCGAGCGAGGGAATATCTCTGTCTCGGTGGAAACGCTCAGCCATATTGCGAAGGAAATGATTTACGAGCCGTACACAGCATCGGTCGGCGGCGAAGGGCGCCGCCGAAACTACAAAGAAGTAACGATGTTTTATTTCGAAGGCGGCGGAAGCTGGCGGCCGCCTGAATTTGGCACCCATTATTCATGGAGTCAGGACTATCAATTGAGCCCGAGGGGACTTTTGAATACCTCAACGCAGGGGGAGCAATTTTTCTTTATTTGCTTGCAAGGATATTACGATATTGCTTACATATACCCCTGCGATCGTTTCGAGCTCGGCAAGCTCAAGACGGGGGGCGAGGATGGTTCGCAGGGCGTGAAATAAAAAAGTACGTCTGCCAAATTTATGGCAGACGTGCTTTTTTGCTTATATATCCCCCAACTGCTTTTTCACCCGCGTGATGATCATATCCAGCGCGGCGGGATTGTTGCCGCCACCGGGAACGATGATGTCCGCGTAGCGTTTGAAGGGCTCAACAAAGGCTTCGTGCATGGGCTTGACGGTGGTCAGATACTGCGAAATGACCGATTCCAAGGAGCGGCCGCGCTCTTTGGTGTCTCGTGCGATGCGGCGCAAAATGCGCTCGTCCGCATCGGTATCAACAAAAATTTTCAAATCCATCATGTCGCGCAACGCCTTGTCGGAGAAAAGTAAGATTCCTTCCAAGACAATGACGGCGCGCGGCTCGACTCGAGTGGTTTGATTCGAGCGGTTGTGAACGGTGTAGTCGTACACGGGAATATCCACAGCGACGCCTTGGCACAACTGCTCTAGGTGACGGCATAACAGATCTGTTTCAAAGGCATCCGGGTGGTCATAGTTTTGCTTGCAACGATCTTCGTAGGATTTGTCGTGTTGAGCGCGGTAATAGCTATCGTGCGTAATGACGGCTACGCGATCACCAAAGGCTTGGGCAATGTGCCGCGCCAGCGTGGTTTTACCGCTGCCTGTACCGCCTGCAACGCCGATGATGAGAATGTTCTCGTTTTTGGTCATGTCATCATCCTCGCTCACTTCTTTTCGCCTTGCTCTTCGATCGCACGTTTCCAACAGCTGTGGCACATGGCAATGTAAGAATCGTTGCCGCCCAGCATGATCTGACCGCCCACCGTGACGACCTGCCCCGTTTCGTCGATGCGTGCGTTGACAATGGCTTTTTTGCCGCAGGTGCAAATGGTCTTAATCTCAGTAATGGAATCGGCCACCTCGAACAGCCGACGGCTTCCCTCAAACAAGTGCGTCAAAAAATCGGTGCGCAGACCAAAGCAAAGAACAGGGATGTTCAGCTTGTCTACCACGCGACGCAGTTGATCGATTTGTTCGGGCGTGAAAAACTGGCACTCGTCGGTGATGATGACATGATAGCCGTCCAAACGGGAAAATTCTTCGTATATGTCCATGTCGGGCGTGATGACGGTAGCGTCCGCCGCCAGACCGATACGGGAACGAACAGTGTCAGCGCCATCGCGGTTGTCGATGGAGGGCTTGATCAACCACACCTTCATCCCGCGTTCCTCATAGTTGAATTTGGTAATCAGAGCGTTGGCTGTCTTGGAGGAGCCCATCGCGCCGTATTTGAAATATAATTTTGCCATATCGTGTCCTTTCTTATCAAGGATTGTCACAAACAGTATACCATACTTTTTTTCACGGGGCAAGGGGAAAATAAAAAAATCGGCAGGAAACATCCTGCCGATGGGTATTTTTTGATTCATCTGCTACGCTTTTTGCGAATATTCAGTAAGCGTACGATGGCGGGGCTGAAGATAATGTTGGAAAGCAATTCAAACACAAAATTCAGGCCAACGAAAACGACAAGCAGATATCCGCCCACCGACATTCCTTCGGCGGCCGCGCCTGCGCTGACGGTGTCAACAAAGAACAGCATACATCCAATCAGGAAAATTCCGGTGTTAACAACGGGGCAAACGATGGCACTGGCCATAGTTGCCAAATAGCGGTTACGCTTTTCAAGCAAACGATAGGTAAGACCGGCCAAATATCCCGAGGCAATCCCTTTTACCATAACGGTAATAATGGTGCCGAGAACACTCAGACCCATCCAAAAGGCCGCGTCTGCCGTAACGAAAAAGACGATTCCCGCAACGCCGCCCAACCACGCGCCCGCGAACGGGCCGCACAGAGCTGCGCCAAGTACAACGGGGATAAGCGTCAGGGAAATGGAAGCCAAGCCGCCGATTTTGACGAAACCGCCGAAATAGGCCAATATGGCAACCAATGCTGTGAACAGGGCCAGTAGAACCATTTTCTCGGTAGATGCCGTGGCTTTGGTGTTTCTTTTCATAAAAATTCCTCCTTGCTGTCGCCCGCCGGGGGCGGTGCAACGCATTAAAAATTTATATGTACTCCGAGCGGAGTAATATACAAAAGCGATATTTATTTGTTCTTGTGATACAGAATATGGAGACCTTTGAGCACGAGGTCTTCGTCGAGCGTGACGTCGTGCTTGCAATGAGGGATGATGGTAGAAGCCAAGCCACCCGTTGCGATGACAGGGAGATCTTCTCCCATTTCTTCACTGATGCGGTCAATCATGGCGTCGATCATGCTTGCATTACCGAACACAACGCCCGAACGCATACAATCCACGGTGTTCTTTCCGATGACACAGGGCGGCGCCTCCAGGCTGACTTGTGGGAGCTGGGCCGTGCCCGAGGACAGTGCCTTTAGTCCCATCAGAACACCGGGGATGATAGACACACCAATGAATGCGCCCGTGCGGTCAACGACCATCATTTTGGTCGCGGTGCCCATATCGATGATCAGAGAAGGGCTGCCGTAGATCGTGTGCGATGCGACACAAGCGCAGATCAAATCCGCGCCGACCGATGAAGGGGTGTCACAATGAATCTTGAGTCCCGTTTTGATGCCGGGGCCAACGAGCAAAGGCTCGACGTCGTAAATGAAGCGAATGGCCTTTTTCAGCACGTCGTTCAGCGGGGGAACGACGGACGAAATGATGGCACCTTTGACCGTCGCTTTTTCCACCTTGTGTAAAGCGAGTGTGTGCAAAATTTTGGTCGCATATTCATCTGCAGTATAAGAAGGATTGGTCGAAATGCGAGAGACGAAGGTCAAAGTATCACCGTCAAAACCGCCCAGCGTGATATTGGTGTTGCCGATATCAATGGTCAAAATCATTTCAAAATCCTCCTTGATCCGCTATTCGAATCATTATAGCACAATTGACAAGAAAAAGCAAGAGAAATTGTAGATATTCCCCATAAAAAAGCGACAAGGACGTTTGCTTCATCCTTGTCGCGCTAAAATCAATGAGATTTTTTCGATTTTTTGGTCATGGCCCATACCGCAAACAGCAACAGGGGCATGGCGCTGATGCCGTATACCGCCGAGCAACCGGGGGAACTGTCCGTGGGAGTATTCGGTGTAGGATCGGGGGAGGTGCCCTCCTGTTTGATGTCTAAATGAGCGCACATGGTACAGATTCGGTGGAATTCACCGGCACCGGCATCCACCCACTCGCTGTATGTGTGTCCTTCCTCGGTGGAGATGATGACACCGACGCTCAGCTTTTCGCCACAGGTCTTGCAATAGGTATCGCCGGTATAACCCTCCGTTGTGCAGGTGGCGGCGATGACTCCGCGCAGCTCGGTTTCCGAGTGCTGGCAAGTTGCATCGGGGCGATCGGAAGAACCGCCTTGAGCCATGCCCGAAGGCGTGGTCATGTCGGTGGGAACCTCGCGATCAAATAATAGCCAAGCGTATTCCGGATAGTCGATAAAGACGTTTCTGTTACCCTGAATGGAGGCGACAACCTCGTTTCTTCCCATTTCCCAAGTGTCTACGGGGTCCGACTCGCACCATTCGAGCAGGACGTCAATGCTTTGGAATACGTTGGTGATTTTATTGCATCCGGACAATTCACCGCCGTAACGGACGTAAACGTACAGACAGATGCGGGCAACGTCACCTTTGACGTTGTCAAGCGGCTCAAAATAACCACCGCCCGATTGACCGCCCACGGCACCTCCCACTAAGGTAGAGCCCTTGACGTCACTGCCGCCATTGACATTGCCGTATTTTGAGTTACCTCGCACGGCGTTGGTGGTCACATCATCGGGGCGTACGTGGTGCAAATCGGCCCCCGCCCCCTCGTTGCCGAAGCCGCCCAAACTCTTGGGCCAGACGTGCTCGCGGTTCCA
>JAZQUX010000010.1:0-2257 GCA_045631585.1 Eubacteriales bacterium
AACCGGCTGACCGTTGTACATATACACAAAGGGTTTTCTCGTGGTGTCGATAGACACATTCAGGGCAACCGGGTTGCTAGCCAGCTCCTCCAGGGGGATATTTTCCTCCGGCTCGGTTTCGCCGTACCACTTGTCGATCAGTTGGTCGATCTTGCCCTCTGCGCGAAGCTTTGCTAAAAATTCATTCATCTGCGCCTGAAGGGCATAGCCGCCATCGTTTTTCTGGAAGCCAAAGCCGATTTCCACAGAATAAGCCGGCACAGCAACGCAAGACAAGCTATCATCCGTTCGTGCGACCGAATTGAAGTTAGGCTTATCCAGCATAATGCCGTCCACCTTGCCCTGCTTCAATGCAACCAGTACATCCGCAAAGGTGTTGAATTCCTTAATGGTTGCGTTGGGGAACTGCTCCCTGGAATATCCGCCATACAGCGATCCAGTCACGACACCCAGCGCCGCGCTGTTAAACTGCTCAAGGTCATCTGCTCCCGCGCCCCTTCTTATAATTACCGCGAGATCCTCTTTATGAAAAACGTCGGAAAAGTCCAGACTTTCTTTTCTTTCATCGGTTATGGTAATACCCGATAGACCAAGGTCATATTTTCCTGACTGAACGCCACCAAGAATTGCTGCAAATGCTACATCTTCAAACTGAATGTCATAGCCGTATTCTTTAGCAAAGCCCGTAATAAACTCAATATCAAAGCCGACAAATTTATTATTTTTGAGATATGCAAACGGCATGGAGGCAGAATTGATGGCAACGATAATCGTACCCTTTGTACCATTCAGGTTATCATAGGATATAAACTCTGTCGGTTCTTTCGCGCCAAACCATTTTTCTTCCAACGCCTGAAGCGTTCCGTCCGCACCTATCTTGGCAATATAGTCATTGACTTCTTTTTGAAGTTCAAGCTTTTGACCCTTGGGGAATATCATTCCGTAATTGCTTTCACCAAGAGCCTCGTCAATACGATCTACCGCCTGACCTTCCCAAAGCATTGACGTATATAGAGATTCGTCACAGCCAAAAGCATCTATTTTGTTACTGTTCAGTGCTACAATCAAATCTGTTATGGAATTGAATTCCATGTACTCAGCATCGGGAACAAGCTTGGGCATCATAACCGCATGAATAGAGCCTGTCAGAACGCCTACGCTTTTTCCCGCAAGGTCGGACAGATGAGTTGTATTTCCACCCGATTGCTTCTGCTCTTTCACAACAAGAACGAGATCTTCCGTATGGGAAACATCGGAGAAATCCACGCTTTCCTTGCGCTCGTCTGTAATGGTAAAGCCTGCCGCACCCATGTCAAAGGTGCCGCTGGCGACGCCTGCCAGAACACCGGCAAAAAGTGTGTCCTCAAATTCGACGCTGTATCCGTACTCACGGCAAAAGCCTACGATCAGCTCAACGTCATGGCCGGCATACTGTCCGTTCTTGAGATAAGTAAAGGGCTTGGTGGTGGAGCAGATACCAACTCTGAGAGAGCCGTTTTCACCGCTCAAATCGTGATAATCTGCAAATTCGGTCGGCTCCTTGTTGCCAAACCACTTATCCTGCAGATCCTGCCAGGTGCCGTTATCCTTGATTTTTGCAAGATAATCGTTGAACTGCTTCTGGAGAGTCGGATTTTTCCCTTTCTCAAAGATGATACCGGAATTACTGGGAGCAATCGCCTCTGCAACTCGCTCAACCGCGATGCCTTCCCATCTCATAGCAAGGTAAGCCGACTCGTCGGTCGGGAATGCGTCAATCTTTCCGTTATCCAACGCCATCTTGGCGTCCGCCGTGGAGTTGAACTCAACGTACTTCGCATCGGGAACAAGCTGTGGAACGAGCACAGATGTCAAGGTTCCGGTCACAATGCCAATTCTCTTGCCAGACAGATCGGAAAGCTTTGCAATGCCCGTGCTTTCGTCCTTGTTGCCCGATTTGTGAATGACCAGCACCAGATCCTCGGTGTGGTTAACGTCGGAGAAATCCACGCTCTCCTTGCGCTCGTCGGTGATGGTGATGCCCGACATGCCGATATGGTACCGCCCCGACGCAACACCTGCCATAATTGCGGCAAACGCGGTATCCTCAAACTCAAGACGGTAACCGTACTCGCGACAGAAGCCGATCATAAGCTCAACTTCAAATCCTGCATATTTTCCATCTTTGATGTATACAAACGGCTTTGAGGCAGAGCTGACACCGATTTTCAGCGTTCCGTTCGCACCGTCAAGATCGTCGTATGTCTCGAACACGGTT
>JAZQUX010000011.1:0-1628 GCA_045631585.1 Eubacteriales bacterium
TTCACGCGGATAACAGCCAGAGGCTCGTCCATATCATAGAACTTTTCTCTGTAAAAAGCTCTGCAATCGTCGTCGCTGACTTCGCTCTTTGCTCGCTGCCAGATGGGGATCATGGAGTTGACGGTCTTTTCCTGAGTTACAGAAACGTACTCGGTCTTGGGCTCGCCGTTTTCATCGGTTTCTCCGGTTTCCTTCATCTCGTAGCTCTCAACATCCATTACGATGGGCCAGCGTACATAGTCGGAGTATTTCTTAACAAGCTCCTGAAGCTTCCAAGAATCGAGATATTCGCTGTACTTATCGTCATCGGTATCGGGCTTTACGTGCATAATAATGTCGGTACCGACATTGTCCTTTTCCGCATCGGAAACGGAGTAACCATCTGCGCCGGTGCTCTCCCAGCGGCAGGCAGTATCCGCGCCGTAAGCGCGGGAAACAACAGTAACCTTGTCCGCTACCATAAATGCAGAGTAGAAACCAACACCGAACTGGCCGATGATCTCAACCTGAGCCTTTTCGGCCTCCTCTGCGGACATATCGTTCTTAAACTGGAAAGAGCCACTGCGTGCGATAACGCCGAGATTCTGCTCCATATCTTCCTTGGTCATACCGATGCCGTTGTCGGAAACGGTAATGGTACGCGCATCCTTGTCAGCCTTGACACAAATACGGAAATCGCCGCGCTGCATATTAATGCCCTCGTCAGTAAGGGAAGCATAGCACAGCTTGTCTATCGCGTCGGATGCATTGGAGATTATCTCACGCAGAAAAATCTCCTTGTGGGTGTAAATTGAATTGATCATCAGGTCGAGAAGTCGCTTGGATTCCGCCTTGAACTGTTTTTTAGCCATTTGATTATTTGCCTCCTGTGAAATTCAATTGTCTAACTTTATAATTATAACACTAAGTACTGATTTTTCAAGCCGTGAGCAGGTCACAATTCCGAGATTGATTTGCTATTTTTTTGTGGTACAATGAAGAAAAAACACGACAAGGGGTTAGGATATATGTCAGATTGGGAAAAACTGCAGCAGGAATGTTTGAATTGCAGAAAGTGCAAGCTGTGTGAAACAAGAACCAACGTTGTTTTCGGTGTGGGCAAGGAAGACGCCGAAGTACTGTTCATCGGCGAAGGTCCCGGCGAACAGGAAGACCTCAAGGGCGAACCCTTTGTGGGCAGAGCCGGCAAACTGCTTGATGACATGCTCGAACTTATCGACCTCGACAGAAGCAAGATTTACATCGCGAACATGGTCAAGTGCCGTCCGCCTCAGAACCGCGATCCTCTCAACGTCGAGCAGGAGGCTTGTTCCGCCTGGCTGAAGGCTCAGATAGAACATATCCGTCCGAAAATAATAGTCTGCCTCGGCAGAATTGCGGCTATGAAATTTATCCGCGAAGATTTCAAGATAACCAAGGAACACGGACAGTTCTACGAAGTCAATGGCATACTCACCATGGCGCTTTACCATCCCGCAGCTCTCCTGCGCGATCCGCGCCGCCGTCCCGAAACTTTCGAAGACCTCAAAACTCTCCAGAAAGCAATAAAGGACTATTGCACCAACACTTACTAAGGATGTTTTTATGCTGGATTTCCGCACAATTTCAATAACAGATAAACCAATAGT
>JAZQUX010000012.1:0-15060 GCA_045631585.1 Eubacteriales bacterium
GGTAGAGTACCGGTCTCCAAAACCGTGGGTCGCGGGTTCGAATCCTCCTGCCCCTGCCAAAAAATCCGCATTCGTAAGAATGCGGATTTTTTTATCCAAGCCGCAGGCTTGGCATATCATCGCCGCGCGAAGTGCGGTGTATATCATCAGCCCCTGCGGGGCTGTATCTCATCACGCGCCAGCGTGCATCTACCTGCGGCTTGATGATATACAATGTTTCGCATTGATGATATACCGCAACAAGTTGCGGATGATATACACGCCTTGCGGCGTGATTTGCTTCGCACCCCCTTGCACTCCCCACGATTTTGTGGTATAATGGAGCAAAGAAAGGCGGCATCGCCTCCATCAACACAGCAAAGGAAAATGCAAAATAAACTTATGAAGGATAATCGATTAGAGAAAATCAAACAGCATTATACCATCAGTTTGAACGGCCGGAACTATAAGGTTTTAAAATATAAAATGGATCGTGAAAAATCCGTATTAACGATCAGAACCAAAATCTTCGGACAAGACTTTCCACATGGTGACAACATTTCAGTTTCAACCGAGGAAGATGGCGCCCAACCGGTGATCGTAGTGTTTAGAAGTATGTGGAAAGACGAAAAGGTGGAGCGTTGGGAGTATAACATCGTTACATAACCCGTCTGCGCGTATGGTATAAAATTTGTCGCTTTTCATCTTTACTTATTCAATAATCGTCCGGTTTTGCTTGACACACATTGACAAATATGCTATAATACTTGTTGGCCATATACAACAATCATTATAAGCGGAGCACGGCCCAATAAAACGTTTTGTAAGGAGAAAAAACATGAACATCAAAAGAATTCTTGCCGCTATTATGACGCTGGCAATGGTATTTACTTTGGCTATTACCGTTGCGGCAGATGACGTACTCAAGTCTGAGCCTTGGGTTGCACCCGAAAACGGCACCAATATCATCGCGGGCAACACGACCTGTGTTGTCAAAGAAGACAGAGGCAACCTTCCTGAGATGACCAACGGCTATGTTGGCGATATGGCAAGCCAAGACTATTGGACTGCCGGTCATGCCGGCGCTGCCGTTCCCGGACCGGATCCCATTGCTAACAACAGCGGCGCTTGGTTCCAGGTCAATCTGGACGGTGTCTATGAGATCGACGCTATCCGCGTAGGTACGTTGGTCAACGAGTCTGCCATTTATCACTGGGAAGCTTACGCGACCGAGAATCCTGATCTGCCCTTGACTGAGTGGGTGAAGATCGCCGAAAAGACCACCGACGAAATCTCCAACGAAGACGGCTATGCCGTGTTCTTTGAAGAGCCCGTCATGGCAAAGACGGTTCGTATCTATGGTACTTACTGCAACCTGACCGAGGGCAATAACCGTTTCCGCGTTTCTGAAATTGAACTGTGGGACATTGAAGAGGTGGAAGATCCTGATGAACCTACCGATGAGCCTACCGACGAACCCACCGATGAGCCTACCGACGAACCTACCGATGAGCCTACCGACGAACCTACCGATGAGCCTACCGACGAACCCACCGATGAGCCCACCGATGAGCCTACCGATGAGCCCACCGATGAGCCTGTAGATGAGCCTGTAGATGAGCCCAAGGATGAGCCCACGGAGACGCCCAATACGCCTGAAACTCCTGACAATTCTGCCGATAAAGGTTGCGGAAGCATGCTGTCGATCGGTGCTGCTTTGTCGATGGTTTTGGCAGGTGCATGGGTTACCATTGCCGCTCGCAAGAAGAACGACTAATATTCAAAAAACAGCTATGTTTGAATGCTTCGCCTTTTAAGGATAATTTTGAAACTTAAGAGTCTTGAGCATTGCAAATCCAAAAATACGAGAGCATTTCGGTGTTTCTCGTATTTTTTTGCACAGCATCGCGGCGATGAGCGCAGGAAGTCGATCAAAACGAAAAGGAGAATTTTATGAAATACATCAATATTGGAAATCAAATGTCTGCCTCGGCAATTTCACTTGGGTGCATGAGAATGTCGGCGCTCGATCATGACGGGGTCGATGCCATAATCGATTGCGCTATGGAAAATGGAATCAACTTCTTCGATCATGCTGATATTTACGGCAGGGGAGAATCGGAACGTTTGTTTGGTGAATATCTTAAACGCCACCCGGGCGCAAGAGAGAAAATGTTTATTCAAACGAAATGTGCGATCCGCGAAGGTCAATATGATTTTTCAAAGGAGCATATCCTGCGTGCAGTGGAGGGAAGCCTTGATCGCCTTGGAGTGGATTACGTCGATGTCCTCCTTCTTCATCGCCCCGATACGCTGATGGAGCCTGACGAAGTTGCCCAGGCGTTTGATGTCTTGGAGTCTTCGGGAAAGGTTCGTTATTTTGGTGTGTCCAATCATAATCCGTTGCAAATGGAACTTTTGAAAACTGCAGTCAGGCAACCGCTCATCGTCAATCAGCTTCAGTTTTCGGTCACAGAGGCCGGAATGGTTGCATCCGGTATGAATGCGAATATGAAAAATGCGGACTCTGTAGTGCATGACAGCGGCGTGCTCGAATACAGCCGTATCAAAAACATCACAATTCAAGCATGGTCGCCGTTCCAATTCGGATTTTTCAAGGGCAATTTCGTTGACCATGAGGATTACCCCGAGCTGAACAAAACGCTGGCAAAAATTGGCGAGAAGTATGGCCTGACAAAGACGGGAGTTGCGGCGGCATGGATTTTGCGCCATCCCGCCGGTATGCAGCTTATTGCCGGTACGATGAATCCCGAACATCTGCGTGAGATTTGTAAAGCCTCCGATGTGACCCTTTCGCGTGCAGAGTGGTATGAAATTTATCGCGCCGCAGGTCATTGCCTTCCTTAACGAAACATAGCATTCATAATGACATCAATGAAAAAAACAACGACGACCGGCATCTTGTTTGCCGTGTTTGCGGCGGCGTTGTATGCCATCAATTCACCTCTTTCTAAAATCCTGCTCAACTATATGCCGTCTACCCTCATGGCCGGATTTCTGTATATCGGCGCGGGAATTGGTATGGGCGTTATCGCTCTTGGCCGTAAGGTGAGAAAGAAGGAGCGTGCCGAAGAGAAAATGACAAGGGCAGATCTGCCATACATCCTAGCAATGATTCTTCTTGATATAGCCGCACCCATTTTTCTGTTGCTTGGACTTTCATACACAACCGCGGCCAATGTATCACTGCTGAACAACTTTGAAATTGTTGCCACCGCAGTGATTGCATTGATGGTGTTTAAGGAGAGAATCAGCCCTCGTCTTTGGTGCGGTATCTTGTTTGTCACGGTTTCCTGTGCGCTTCTTTCCTTTGAGGATCTCTCCGGCCTTACGTTCTCGTTGGGTTCGCTCTTTGTTCTCCTTGCTTGTATTTGCTGGGGAATTGAAAACAATTGCACAAGAAGACTGTCGTCGAAAGACCCACTTGAGATTGTTCTTCTCAAGGGCATCTTTTCGGGACTTGGCTCAGTGATCATCGGATTTTTCTTAGGCGAGCGCATTACAGTGCTTTGGAGCGTGCTTGCCGTCCTTGGCGTAGGCTTTGTTGCCTATGGACTGAGTATTTTCTTTTACGTTTACGCGCAGAGAATGCTCGGCGCGGCAAGAACGAGCGCCTATTATGCGGTAGCTCCCTTTATTGGTACGCTACTGTCACTCGTGATCTTCCGCGATGTTCCGAGAAATACATATTTTATTGCCCTTGGCTTGATGATCGTTGGCGCGTGGCTTTGCTCCGGTGACGAGCCGATTTTCAAGAGAAAACATAGGGATCATTGAACATTTGATAAATCTGGAGAGAAAAGGAAATGATAGATATTCGCACTTGGATGGACGGCTTCTTGAACGCCTTGGACCATCATTTTGAAGGCCGCGTGTGGTTTGTCGGATTGCAAGGCAGCTACAGCCGCGGTGAAGCTCGCGATACAAGCGATATTGACATTGTTGTGATACTGGACGAGTTGTCCTCTGCAGACCTTCAAGCATATTATGCTATGCTCGATACCATGCCAAGCAGAGAGCTGATATGCGGTTTTCTTGCGGGGAAAAACGAGCTTCTTTGCTGGGAGCCTTCCGACCTGTTTCAATTTTATTATGACACAACGCCCATAAAAGGAAGCCTGGATGAATTGCTTGTGCTGATTGATGAGACGGCTGTGGACAGAGCAATCAAAATTGGCGCGTGTAACATTTATCACGCCTGTGTTCATAATATGCTGCACGAGAAAAGTGAGGATATCTTAAAGGGATTATATAAATCCGCTTCTTTCGTCGTGCAGGCAATCGCTTTTCAGCAAACGGGCCAATATATTCGCCTTCAAAAAGACCTGCTTAAGGTGGTCTCTGCCGATGAGCGAAATATCATTGAAACCTTCTTGAAGTTGAAGAAGGGGGAAGCGATTGAGTTTGTGGCAATGTCTGATACCTTGTTTTCGTGGTCTCAAAAGCAGATTTCAAAAGACGTAGATTGACGACAACGGAAGAACGATGTCGAATGTATTTCACAGATCAAAACAGCCGTCCAGAGACTTGGGCGGCTGTGCTATTTGGGCAAATAAAGTCGAGAAAACCCTTACGGTTTGTTCTATAATATTAGCATAAGGAGGTGAACAGAAATGGATGAGCATATCGAAGCGGTACAAAGAATGCAGGACTATATTGAACGCCATCTTGATACCAATATTACGATGGCAGACTTGTCAAATGCATCAAAATATTCTCCGTGGTATTCGTATAAGCTTTTTGTGGATTTGCTGCACATGACACCTGCCGTATATATCCGGCGCCTGAGATTGTCTAAATCCGCACTCCGATTGAGGGATGAAAAAGTAAAGATCCTTGATATCGCACTTGATTTCGGATTTGAAAGTGCAGATGGCTATCAGCGAGCATTTTACAAAGAGTTTGGATGTAATCCCTACGAATATTCCGTATGTCCTACACCCATTTATCTGTTCAAGCCTTATGGTATCAAGTATACAAACAGAAAGGAAAACAAAGAAATGAGTGAAGTAAAAAGCGTTTTTGTCCAAATGCTTGAAAAACCGGAAAGAAAAGTGATTATCAAACGGGGGAAACAGGCAAAGCATTACTTTGAGTATTGCGAGGAGGTAGGCTGCGACGTATGGGGACTTCTGTGCAGTATCAAATCGATCAGCCAAGAGCCGATCTGCCTTTGGCTCTCGCCGCAGCACATTCTTCCCGGCACATCTGAATACGTGCAAGGCGTTGAGGTGTCAACCGACTACTCGGGCAAAATTCCCGAGGGCTTTGACGTGATTGCATTGCCCAAATGCAAGTATCTGATGTTCCGCGGCGAACCTTTCGAAGAAGAAAACTTTGAAGACGCCATCAAAGAAATTTGGGCGGCTATCGAAAAATACGATCCGAGCATCATCGGCTATGCTTGGGACAACGCAAATCCCCGTATTCAATTAGAACCTATCGGAACAAGAGGGTATATTGAACTGGTTGCTGTGAAAAGCATCTGATTTTATATTGATGCGTTTGCAGCACTAAAAGCAACGGCAAGGACATTTTGTCCTTGCCGTTGCTTAATATGAGTCATTTGTGAATTATCGTTCAAGTATGGGAGTGGATAAAATTTTTTCTTTTCTGTCTATCAGCTCGTTGGTTTTAAGAGCCGCTTCCAGCGTGTCCGCGCCGAGACGATCTATCGTCGCACCCAGTCGCTCTTTGGCATAGCCGTTTTCCTTGTACCAAAGCATAATCTTTTCAATGACTTCGGGAATTTGATCGGGCGTAAAGGTCGCAGAGAGTCGTGTGCCCATACGCTGTGTTTTCCCCCAAGTTCCACCTACGAATACACGGCAGACCGAAACGGCTTCCTTGGGTACTGCCTCGAAGGGACACTTTCCCACGCACACGCCGCATTTTGTGCATTTCGCAGCATCAATTACCGCTGTTCCGCTGATCACGGAAACGGCTTTTGAAGGGCAATGCTCGGCGACAAGGCATTTCTTACAGCCACGGCAAAGCTCGCTATCAAAGGAAAAAGCTTTGCAACCTTCTATGCCAACGTCATTCAAGCTCGGTTTCATACAGCTATTGGGGCAACCGCCGACACCGATTTTAAACTTATGAGGAAGTTTTACGTTGCGCATTCCAATATAGAATTTGTCATAGATGATTTTAGCCATTTCTTGTGTGTCGATATTTCCGTACACGCAAGTCGTTCCTTTGCAGGCTGTAATGGGGCGCACCTTGGCCCCCGTACCGCCGAAATACAGCCCGCGCTCCGCCATAAATGCTTCCGCATCGGGAATTTTGTCAAAAGGAATTCCTACAATCTCTGCGGCAAGTCTCGCGGTGAAAATCACCTTCCCGTTGCCAAATATTTCAGCACATTCCGCAATGGTATGTAGCTCACTCGGAGTAAAAAGTCCCGCCACTGTCACAACTCTTCCGGAAAAACAGTCTGTTCCTCTGTTTCTAAGAAAGCCCTTGGCTTTTACGCTTGTAATCTGTTCGTTTGTCAGCATATTGTTTGCCTCCATTACGTTGACTTACGTTTGTATCTATGATATAATATTGTATCATAGTTGACGTGATTTGTCAATAAAATGTGATAGTTGTGAGGATATATGAAAAACGCCAAAATGATGAAGGATATCATCGTTGTCTTTCTGATTTTTACCATGCTGCTTTCCTTGACAGCTTGTGTCAGTCAGGAGCAAAACGAAAATGATACTGTCATTACGTTTACGGATGCACTTGATCGAGAGGTAAGTGTGAAGAAAAATCCCCAACGAGTTGCCGCTCTTCTTGGGAGTTTTGCAGACGTTTGGATACTGGCAGGCGGAGAACTTTGCGCAGCGGCGGAGGATGCTTGGGAAGATTTCGGCTTGGACCTTGAGAACTGCACCAATATTGGAGGGGCACATTCTCCAAGTCTTGAACTTTTGATTGCCTCTGATCCTGATTTTGTGATAGCTAGCGCATCTACTGCATCCAACGTGGAAATGAAAGATGCGCTGGAAACAATGGGAATCGCGGTTGCCTATTTTGATGTTGATAATTTTGATGACTATCTGAATATGCTGAATATCTGTACCGATCTTACCGAGAGAAAAGATCTGTACGAGCAAAACGGCCTTGCCATAAAAACGAAGATCGAAAAAATCAAGGCGCAATATGCCGAAGAGGAGGTTCCAGCTTCGGAAAGAAAGATTCTGTTGTTGCGGGCGGCATCCGGCTTTGTAAAGGCAAAGGGAAGTAGCGGAACGATTCTTGGCGAAATGCTTGCGGATATGGGATGCATCAATATCGCAGATGGGGAATCGAGTCTGCTTGAAAATCTAAGCGTGGAAGCGGTCATTCGCGAAAAGCCGCAATACATTTTTGTCGTGACGATGGGAAGCGATACAGAGGCGGCCAAGCGGTCGCTGGAAAATCTGATAAAGGAGAACCCTGCTTGGAGTACGCTTGATGCGGTGATGGAAGGAAGGCTGTACGTGATGGATAAAGCACTATTCAATCTAAAGCCGAATGACAGGTGGGCGGAGTCATACGAAATTCTATATGAAAAGCTTACGAAAAAATAAGATAGTATATATATACGGCATCGCACTTGCCATACTTCTGATCTCAATTGCGCTCGGCGTGCTTCTCGGTTCAACAAAGTTACATCTTTGGGATACACTTTCAAACATAATTGGTGGTCACATGGATCATCCTGAAACAAGAATTTTGATCTATGTTCGCCTGCCAAGAGTGCTTGCCGCGTTGATCTGCGGTATGGCGCTTGCCGTATCGGGTGCAGTTACACAGGGCGTTCTTGCCAATCGTCTTGCCTCGCCAAGCATTATCGGTGTCAATGCAGGCGCAGGACTTGCGGTTACGCTTTGCTCTGCATTCGGTCTGGTTGGAGGCTGGTCACTATCATTGTGTTCCTTTGTGGGTGCATTTGCTACGGCTTTGCTCGTCAGTATCGGAGCGAAGAGGTGGGGGGCTTCCAGAGGGACTGTCATTTTGATGGGCGTTGCACTCAATGCATTTCTCGGTGCGATCTCTGATACGATTACAACGTTTGTTCCCGAAGTCAGCGTGATGAGCAACGATTTTAAAATTGGCGATGTTTCTGCGGTCACTTATACGAAGGTAATCCCTGCGGCGGTCTTGATTTTGATCGCGATGTTTATTTTGCTTACTTTTTCAAACGATCTTGACGTATTGAGTCTTGGTGACGAAAACGCCCAAGGGCTTGGTCTAAATACGAGCGTGATGCGAGTGGTGTTCTTGCTTTTGTCCGCGCTTTTGGCAGGAGCTGCGGTCAGCGTTTGCGGATTGATTTCTTTTGTTGGAATGTTGGTTCCTCACGCCGTTAGAAGAGTGGCAACATCCGAGTCAAAGCATCTCATACCTCTTTGCGCCTTGTTTGGCGCAGGTTTTGTTACGCTGTGTGATACACTGGCAAGAGTTGTATTTGCCCCCTACGAATTGCCAGTGGGAATTATCATGGCGTTTCTCGGCGCGCCTTTCTTTATCTTTATTCTCGTGAAGGAAAAAGGAGGGCATCGCAATGCTTGAATTGAAACATATAGTTGCAGGCTATGGAAATAAGACCGTTTTAAAAGGTGTTACTACATTCTTTGAAAAAGGAAAGCTGACAAGCATTATTGGCGTAAACGGTTGTGGAAAAAGTACGCTGCTTAAAGCAATGCTGGGTATTTTGCCTTTGACTTCGGGGGAGATCGTGATTGACGGCAGTAGCATCAATACCACGAGCAAAACTGATATTGCGAAAAAGGTCGCATATCTTGCGCAGGGTAAGAATACTCCTGATATGACTGTTGAGCAAATGGTATTGCACGGAAGATTCCCATATCTGTCCTATCCAAGACGGTATCGGGAAGTCGATCGAAACATAGCCAGAAAAGCGATGGAAACCGTAGGCATCTCGCATCTGGCAGGGCAGCCATTGTATGAGCTGTCCGGTGGTATGAGGCAAACGGCATATATAGCCATGGCGCTGGCACAGGATACAGAGTATATCCTTCTTGATGAGCCTACCACCTATCTCGACATTGCTCATCAACTTGAGTTGATGAAGGTTTTGCGTGGACTTGCCGATCGTGGAAAGGGGATTATCACTGTCATGCACGATCTTCCGCTGGCGTTCGATGCCTCGGATGAACTGGCAGTCATTCATAACGGTAATATTGTTCAAAAAGCCTCTCCGTCTGATATATGTGACTCATCCATAATCAAAGATGTTTTTGGTATTCAAATCGAACGAATGGGGAATCTCCCGTTTTGTTATCAATTTCATAAGTAAAAGCACGGCAAGGACATTTTGTCCTTGCCGTACTGCTTATTGGACTGTTGTGTAAATCCGACTTTGCTTTACTTCAAGCCGTTTCCCCAAATATTCATAATTCCATAATAAATTCGCAAAAAACCGTGCGATGGGAATTGACTTTTGTAAGATAGATGTGGTATAATAGTTGAAAATAAAGAAGTTTGTCAGAAAATGGCAGCTTCGAGAAAAGGAGAAAAACATGTCTAAAAATCTTGTTTACGGCATCCACGACAAACCCAAGTTTGGCAAAATGCTCATTTTTGCTTTCCAACAGGTACTGGCAATTCTTGCTGCAACCATCTTGGTTCCTGCCATCATCGGCAATGGTATGAGCCAATCCGCCGCTCTTTTCGGCGCCGGTATCGGTACCATTGTCTATCAGCTCTTTACCAAGTTCCGTAGCCCCGTTTTTCTAGGTTCTTCTTTTGCGTTCATTGGTTCCATGGTTAACGCTTTTGCCTTTGCTGCTTCTGCGTCTGCAGGTTATGCAGGTCTGATCATCGGTGCCGTATTTGCAGGTCTTGTTTATGTGGTTATCGCACTGGTTGTCAAGTTTGTTGGTGTTAAGTGGATCAACAAGCTGATGCCTGCCGTCGTTATTGGCCCCACCGTCGCACTGATCGGTCTTTCTCTGGCTGTGAACGCAGTCAACGACCTGACCGCCGGTAAGGTTGGTCATATGGAAACCACCATCACCACCGTTTTCCGCGGCGATGAATTGATCAATACGACCAACGCTACCTCTTTTGTTTCCGACTGCAATCCCTTGCTGGCCGTTTTGGTTGGCGTGATCACCCTGCTCTCCATCTTCTGCTTCTCCGTATACGGTAAGAAGATGATGAAGCTGATCCCCTTCGTGCTTGGTATTTTGGTCGGATACGCCGTAGCTTCCATTTTCACTGTGATCGGTATTGCTACCGACAATGCTGCTTTGCAGATTATCAACTTTGAAGCGTTCAAGGGTATGACTCTGTTTGCAGTGCCTGACTTCTCCTTCTTGGAAGCAATGAAGGGCGTCAAGGAAATTGACGGCTTGTATCTCGCAACCATTGCCGTTGCTTACGTTCCCGTCGCTTTCGTTGTTTTTGCAGAACATATCGCTGACCACAAGAACCTTTCTTCCATTATCGGAGAGGATCTTCTGGAGGATCCCGGTCTGCACCGTACCCTTTTGGGCGACGGCGTTGGCTCTATGGTAGGTTCTTTCTTTGGCGGTTGCCCCAACACCACCTACGGTGAATCTGTTGGTTGCGTTGCTATTACTCGTAACGCCTCCGTTCTTACCATCACCACCACTACTATTATGTGTATGGTAATCTCCTTCTTCGGTCCCTTCGTCACCTTCCTGTCCTCCATCCCCAACTGTGTTATGGGTGGCGTTTGCGTTGCACTTTATGGTTTTATCGCCGTTTCCGGTTTGAAGATGATTCAGAAAGTTGATCTTGATGATAGTAGCAATCTGTTCACGGTTTCTGCCATCCTAATCCCTGGTATCGGTGGTCTTAGCCTTACCTTCACTTTCGGTGATGGTCAGGTTACCCTTACGACTATTGCTTGTGCGCTGATTCTGGGTATTATCGTTAATATCTTGCTGCACAAATTTAAGAAGAATAAGGCTGAGTAATTTACAGCCAAGGATCTAAACAAAGAACCGGATCAAATGTTGACCCGGTTCTTTGTTATAATACGTAATATAAGCAATCTACAGAATTGCCACGCTTCGAATTTTCTTTCCACAAACTCCTTGCAAAGATAAGCATAATGTGTTATAATAAAGAAAATAACATGAGGAGGACGAAGATGAGCAAGAACAGTACTTTTGAATTTGTTTTAGGATTGGTTGCCGGAGCGACTGCAACAATTGCAGGAACACTTCTGGTCAATAAGATTAAAAAAGAAATCAAACAAAATATGTGCGAAAAAGTGTTTACTTCTTCTGATGGCGACAATTCTGTAGCAGTATCGTATGGATCTTCCCAAACGGCGAAGGGATTGACGTATATTCGTATCTGTGCTACTTCGGCATCTTTGAATGATGAGTGTAAGCTAATCACTTTTTCAAGAAAAAAAGCTGAACTTGGGGGCGTAGAGTGGATAGACAATCATCATTTTAAGCTTTCGATCGGCAATGGCAGGAGAAACCACTGCTGTGATATAAATTTTGAAGAGGAAGAAATCGTCGCAAATTATTATTTTCAAAAGAATGTTCCTGATATAAAGTAATCGGGACAATACGTTGCCCGGAGTGGCAATGTTTATGTTTGAAAAGCCTTCCCGAGATTTATCGGGAAGGTTTTTTCAAAAAAACTATGAACAAGGAGAAAATCGATGCTCAAAAACGGTGACTACGCTCCGGATTTTTCGCTGGAAGACAAAGAGGGACATAAGATCAGCCTTTCCTCCTTTAGAGGGAAAAAGGTTGTGCTTTATTTCTATCCCAAGGATAACACGCCTGGGTGTACGCGTCAAGCTTGTGCATTTTCTGGGCTTTACAGTGAGTTCAAAAAAAGAAACATTGAGGTCATCGGTATTAGCCGTGATAGTGTGGCATCTCACGCCAAGTTTGCTGAAAAATACGCACTGCCGTTTGTTCTTTTGTCAGATCCTACGCTTGACGTCATTCAGTCATACGGTGTTTGGCAGGAAAAAAAGCTGTATGGCAAAGTCAGCTTTGGCGTCGTTCGTACGACGTTTATCATCAATGAGAATGGAATGATCGAAAAAATTATGCCTAAGGTGAAACCCGATATCAACGCGGCTGAGATCCTTGCTAATATTTAAGGAAAATCAATAATATCAACTTGAGGTCGTTATGTCTGATTTTATCATCGAAAATCACCCTTTAACTGAATACTCCCAATATAACGGACAAGTTGTATCGAATGACACTTCAAATGCGCCGGATGATCTGAGCGATCGGCAAATGGCTAAGAAGATTGCTTTGGCAGTTAAACAATCGGGAGGAACCGCCTATTACGTCGGCGGATATGTGCGAGACACGCTCCTCGGTATTGATAACAAGGATATCGATATTGAAGTGCATGGTATCTCCGTCGAGGAATTAACCAAGATATTAGATGCGCTAGGTCAGCGCCTATCTATGGGCGAGAGCTTTGGTATTTTTGGGCTCAAAGGCTATACCATTGATATAGCGATGCCTCGAAAAGAAAAACTGCGAGGGAAGGGTCATCGAGATTTCGAAATGTTTGTTGACCCGTGGATTGGAACCAAGAAAGCCGCGATGCGTCGAGACTTTACGGTGAATGCCATGATGATGGATGTTTTAACGGGAGAAGTCATTGATCATTTTGGCGGCATGGACGATTTGAAACATAAAATTTTGCGCCATGTTAGTACGGAATCCTTCCCGGAAGATGCGCTTCGCGTATTGCGCGCGGCACAGTTTGCGGCGAGATTTCATTTTACCGTAGCTGAGGAAACCGTGGCGCTGTGTCGGAATATTTCTTTGTCCGCACTTTCCTGTGAACGAGTGAACGATGAGTTAAAAAAAGCCTTGTTGAAGGCACAGCACCCTTCGATTTTTTTCAAAACGCTTCGCCAAATGAACCAACTTTCCGTCTGGTTTCCGGAAGTGGAGGCGCTGATCGGCGTGGAGCAAAATCCCAAATATCATGCAGAAGGCGACGTGTGGAATCATACCATGATGGTGCTGGATGTTGCCGCAACGTTTCGGGATCGAGCAGAATATCCCTACGCATTTATGCTTACCGCATTGACCCATGACTTCGGCAAGGCGATTTGCACAGAGTTGCGGGATGGAAAGCTTTGTTCTTATCAGCATGAGATCGAGGGCCTTCCTTTGATTCAAGCCTTTTTACGCCGTGTCACCAATGAGAATAAAGTGATGCAGTATGTATTGAATTTAGCTGAGCATCACATGAAGCCCAATGCCATGGCGGCGCAAGCTTCCTCCGTAAAAGCAACCAACAAAATGTTTGATTTGGCGATCTCCCCGGAGGATCTTCTCCTCTTTGCCAAAGCAGATCATCTTGGCCGCCTGTTCAATGGAGAGCTTGTCAGTTATGACGATTTTTTGAACCAACGCTTTGAGATATATCAAAAGACCATGGAGAAGCCTTACGTTATGGGGCGCGATTTGATCCAAGCCGGATTGAAACCAAACGCTCACTTTTCCGATATTTTGCAATATGCGCACAAGCTGCGTCTTGCGGGCGTTGATAAGGAAACGGCGCTGAAGCAGACGCTTTCCTATGCAAAGGATTTGAATCGGAAAGGTGACGATATATCGCCAAAATCGTAAAAGAACAAGGGTGACAAACGCCTTTGAATCAATGCGATAATATGATGAAACATTTGAATTGAGGAATCTATGAAACTGTACGCCCCTAAATACTATAAAGACTTCCTCTGCATCGCGGATCGTTGCCGCCATAGCTGTTGCATCGGTTGGGAAATCGATGTGAACAAGGATGCGTTGCAAACATATACGACTTTGAGCGGCCCGTATGCTCAAACGATTCGTGAGAGCATTGATATGAAAGGAATCCCTCATTTCCGATTGACATCGGACGAGCGCTGTCCCCACTTGAATGCGCAGGGGCTTTGCAGTATCATCTTGTCCTGCGGCGAGGACTATTTGTGCGATATTTGTCGTGAGCATCCTCGTTTTTATAATGACACGCCACATGGCCGAGAAGTTGGGCTGGGCATGGCTTGTGAAGAAGCCTGCCGTTTGATCCTTTCCTCAGATGAGTATGCGGATGTGATCGAGGTAGGGGAGTGCGAAGACAACCCCGCAGGAGAATGGGATACCATTTCCATGCGCAGTGCCTTGTATGATTTGTTGGGTGATCGCAATATGCCCTATGTGCGGCGTTTAGAACATATATACGCATCCGTTGGCGTGAATCCATCGTGGTTGGAAGACGAGACTTGGCGCGATTTGCTGGATTCTTTGGAATATATGGATGAGACGCATCGAGCACGGTTCCTCAACTACACTTCAAATCTGACGACACCCACGGTAACGGAGACGGTATTGGAACGGGCGCTGGCCTATTTTATCTATCGCCACTGCACGGAGGCGGAGGATTTGGCAGATTACCGCGTCAGAATGGGATTTTGCCTTTTTTGTGAGCGTCTCTTGTGCTCTTTGATTATGAACGATCCGCAAGGGGATGTGCTGGATTTGGCTCGCGTTCTTTCGGAGGAAATTGAATATTCCGAAGATAACACAGAGCTGATCAAAGCCATGTTTGAAGAACTGATATCTTGAATTTAGGAGGAAGGAATGAGGCAGAAAACTGTATTTTGGATCGCTCAAGGTGCATTGCTTTTATTGGGAAGTTTGTTTTTCTTGAATGCGATTGCCGTAGCAATGGCGTCCAATTTCAATTTGGGCGTTCTGCTTGTGTTGCTTCTGGGCGTCATGCTTCTGTGTTCCGGCGCATTTTTGAAAACAATCCTTCGATGCCGATATCGTTGCCTGTTTTTCATTTTTCTTGGCGGTTTGGCCTTCGTGATTATATTTTCAAGTGTGCTCTTGATCTATGGCCGAAATGATGATGTTTGTTTTGAGGAAGATGCCATTATCGTGCTTGGCGCCGGTATTCACGGCGAGCGGGTGAGTTTGACCTTGAGAGAGCGCCTTGACACTGCCATCGCTTGCTACGAGAAAAATCCCAACGCAGTGATCGTTGTCAGTGGGGGACAGGGACCGCAGGAGGATATTAGCGAAGCATTGGCAATGGAACGCTATC
>JAZQUX010000013.1:0-4719 GCA_045631585.1 Eubacteriales bacterium
CACAAAACCCGGTCAACGGCCTCCATAACGACATCCAAACAAACAACAAAAAATCCGACGGGAATACCCGGTCGGATTTTTTGTATGACTCGTCATTCCATCACCAAGAAGGCGGTGGTAGCAATGGCGCCCAGCAGCAAAAAGATGATGCCACTCAACAGCAAATTGCGATTGAATGATTTACGACGCTCCTGCTTTTTGACACGATAGTCGTAAAAGCTGGTCTGCTTGTAGTACGATTCTGATTTGAACAGATAGAACAATCCGCGTAAGGAATAGCCGAAGATGTCAAAGGTTCCCTTGGACGAAATCCAGCCGATCAGTGCAACGCCAACAAAGACCGCACCCGGAACAAAGAAGCTGTCCGAAAGAATTTTGACAATCGCAAGCGGCTCCGTCTGTGAGAAGAGATCCCACACGGATGCACATACCAAACATAGGATAAATCCAATGGAAAGTTCAACCAAAAACGCCCATTTGGGTTGTTTTTCTTTCATGTTTCCTCGAAATTCACGCATTATTTCAGCATTTGCTGATACTTTTCAAACTCAGCATCGTTGCACTGAACAAAGTGTCCGGGCGAGATTTCACGCAACGTGGGCTTATCCACCGAGTAATCGTGCTCAGCCAGCGGCTCGTACACAATTCTCTTTCTCTGCTTCTCATACGCCGGGTCAGGCAACGGAATGGCCGACAAAAGCGAGCGAGTATACGGGTGAAGCGGGTTCTTGAACAGCTCTTCGGAGGTTGCCAATTCAACCAACTTACCGAAATACATAACGCCGATACGATCCGAGAAATACTTGACGACAGAAAGGTCGTGAGCAACGAACAAAATCGTCAAGCCAAGGTTGCGTCTCAAGTCATTCATCAAGTTGATGACCTGCGCCTGAATGGATACGTCAAGCGCCGAGACAGGCTCGTCTGCAATAATCAATTCAGGATTCATGATGATCGCGCGGGCAATACCGATTCTCTGACGCTGACCGCCCGAGAACTCGTGAGGATAACGGGATGCGTGCTCGCGAACGAGACCGACCATCTCCAGCATCTCATATACCTTTTGGTCAATGACCTTTTTGTTGCGCTCGCCGCGGATAATCAAACCCTCAGCAATAATATCACGAACCGTCATACGGGGGTCAAGCGCCGAACCGGAGTCCTGGAAGATCATCTGAATCTGACCGACCACACGGGCTCTTTTTGCCTTGCGCAGCTCGTTTTTGTACTCCTTTTTCAATTCGGGAGTAGCGGTGGCAAGCAATGCTCCATACTTTGCATTGACTTCCTGAACCAACTTAGCAGAATACTCTTTGTCACAATTTTTCAAATCAGCAATCGCGCGCTTCATCTGCGATTTGTTCTCGGAGATAATCGCATCGCGCTCTGCCTTCAGCGCCGCCTTTTGTTCCGGCGCCGCGGTCTTGATCTTTTCGTTATAATCCGATTTAGCTTTCGAAATGTTTTGACGATAGGAAAGAAGACCTGCACTGATGCGGATGCCCTTGTAGTAGATATTACCGGAGGTAATATTATACAGCTTGATAATGGAGCGACCGGTCGTCGTCTTACCGCAACCGGACTCACCGACAAGTCCAAAGACCTCACCCTTTTTGATCTCAAAGCTGACGTCATCGACGGCGCGATTGAAGCCGAAGTACTGGCAAAGATGTTCAACCCTCAGAAGAGTTTCCTGATGTTCGCTCATTCTTGTGTACCTCCTTTGGCTTTCATTCTGGCAATGCGATCCGTAATTGTCTTGGGAGGATCAATCTTGGGCGCATCCGGGTGCAACAACCAGGTTGCGGCGTAGTGAGTATCCGAAATTTGGAACATGGGAGGCTGACGCTCAAAGTCAATTTTCATCGCGTACTTATTACGAGCCGCGAATGCATCACCAACGGGAGGATAGATCATGTTGGGAGGCGTACCGGGAATGGCATCCAGCTTTTCGTCCGTATCCAAGTCAGGCATGGAGGACAGCAGCGCCCATGTATATGGATGCGCAGAACGATAGAAAATATCTTCTGACGTACCATACTCAACGATCTTCCCCGCATACATAACGGCAATACGGTCAGCCATGTTCGCAACGACGCCCAGGTCGTGCGTGATAAAGATAATCGAAAGCTGTCTTTCACGCTTCAGATTGTTAATCAGCTCAAGGATACGGGCCTGAATGGTAACGTCCAACGCCGTCGTCGGCTCGTCACAAATCAAGATATCGGGGTCTGCCGCCAATGCAATTGCAATGACAACACGCTGAAGCATACCGCCGGAGAACTCGAACGGATACTGATTGTATCTCTTGCGAGGCTCGGAAATACCAACCTCATCCATCAGCTTAATTGCTCTTCTCTTGGCAATACGCTTGGTAACCTTGTTAACCACACCGGAAGCATTCGCCTTCAAGAAGTCGATCAAGTGGATGGTTTCAGCTTCGAAATCGCGGGTTTCTCTGTTGGCAATAACATCGGTCAGGTGAGCAATCAAACGATCAATTTGAGCCAGCATATTGCCTCTAACCATCTCAAGATCCGTCAGAGACGCGGGAACAACCTCGCCGTTGGGCACCTTACCCTTCGCGACGATGCGATCGTACTTCGCCTTTTCTTCGTCGTAGCGCTTGGTTTCCTTCTTGTTTTTGATAATACCGTTAAAATACTTCTCAATTTCGGACTTTAGGCCACTACCGAAAGTATAAACCATACTATCCTTCTGAGTATTTAGAGGATCGATGGTATCCATCACTTCCTTTGCCAAATGGTGGCAAGCATCCAGAGCCGCCTTTTTGTTCAAATCGGTTGTTTCAAATACGGCACGATCCTTTTTGAGGATATCAATGGCCTCTTGCAATTCACGATAGAACACATCCGCCGAGTAGGAAATACCACGCTTGGCATCTGCAATAAAGGACAGCATGAAGTTATCATCCAAATACCGACGCAAAAATACATTCAGTTCGGCAACGGTAGCCATAGTAGGAACATTCTGCTGACCGCTGAAGCTCAAATAATAACCCATTGCAAAGAAGTTGGGCATATCCAATGCCAAAGCGGCATCCAAAATCTTCTTGATTTCGGTCAAAGTAGGAACGAGCGCAGAATAATCGGCGCGCTCCCCTTTCTTAACGGCCTTCTTGGCATTCGACTTAGCAATGCTGAACGTATCATTCAGCGTCTTCACCAAATTGCGAAGCTCATTTGCTTCGGGCATCGTTTCGTTTACCACCCAGTCAGCAATGGCGGTCAAAGCCATCTTGCCGATGGACTTAATACGAACGGTCGCATCGGACAGAGCCTTCTTCTCGATTTCGAACAAAACGCTGTCAATTTCAGCGCTTGCCTCAGCTGCGGCTTCGTGCGCTACGTTATACGCGCGCTCCAATTCCAAATGCTTATATTCAAACTTGTTAAAGATCTCGCACTTATGAGTCAACTCTTTTGCAAGACTCGAATCTCCCTGTGCCTGTGCGGCAACCATGCGCTCATTGAGGGCCTTGAGATACTTGTTGAACGTTGCGCGGCTCTCACGCTGTCTGGCTTTTCCCTTCAGAATCATTGCCTCAGTCAGCTGACGGCCGATCTTGACAATGGGGTTCAAGCTGGACATAGGATCCTGGAAGATCATAGCGATTTTGTCGCCGCGAATCTTATGGAAGTCGTCCTCGGGAATCTTGAGCAGATCTTTACCATCATAGATAATCTCACCGCCCTCGATAATCGAGTTACCCGCCAAAATACCGAGAATGGCCTTGGAGGTAACCGACTTACCCGAACCGGACTCGCCGACGATGGCCAAAGTTTCACCTTTTGCCAAATCAAAGTTGATGCCGCGAACGGCTTGGAGCTTACCGTTGGACGTACGGAAGGAGATCGTCAGATTTTTTACATGAAGTTTATTTTCCATATCAATCCTCCACTCCTCTCGTAGACGGGTTAAATGCATCTCTCAGACCGTTACCGAACAGGTTGAACGAAATGAGCAAGAGCGAAATAAAGAGCGACGGGAACAACATTGCGTGAGGCGCATCAACCATGGCCGTTTGACCTTGAGATGCCAGCGTACCGATCGAGGTTCCGAAGACCTCTTGCAGATTGATGATACCCAGATAACTCAAAGAGACTTCCGAGCTGATAACGCCGGGGATAACCAACGCACAGCTGGTAACAATGGTACCCAACGAGTTGGGGAAAATATGCTTGAACATCAAGCGGCGGTCGGATGCGCCCAGCGTTCTTGCCGCCAGGACAAATTCCAAACTCTTGAAACGATAGAACTGTTTACGTGTCAAGGCCGCCATACCAAGCCATCCCGTCAGCACGAAGGCAAATAGGAAGGACGGCAATATACCGACTTTTTCCGCAAAGTGTAGTTTAAACAACGTCGTAACAACGATGAAAGGAACACCGCTGAGGACGTCTGCAATACGGTCGAGCACAAGGTCAACCATACCGCCATAGTAACCCTGAATCGAACCGTAAATCGCACCGATGGTCAGGTTGATGGCAGAAACGACAACGGCAAAGATCAAAGAGAAACGAGCGCCGACACCGATACCGGTGAACAAGCACTGACCCAGCGAGTTGGTACCGAAAATATAGCTGGGCTCATGGCCGTTTTGGTAGATATAATAGTTGTAGTAGCAAATACGGATCTGTACGGCACCCGACTTAGCAAGTCGGAAGGCCAAGCGGGCTTAGGAAGACATGGCCAAAC
>JAZQUX010000014.1:0-9130 GCA_045631585.1 Eubacteriales bacterium
GGCAGGTTGCTCACGCGTTACTCACCCGTCCGCCACTGATCAGACCCGAAGGTCGTCACCGTTCGACTTGAATGTGTTATGCACGCCGCCAGCGTTCATCCTGAGCCAGGATCAAACTCTCGATAAAATTGTATTAAAACGCATCCTACGATGCGATCCAATCTACCAAGCTTGATTTGCTCGTTTTACTTTTGTTTTGAGTAGTATTCTCTTTCAGAATTGCGAGATTCTGTATTTTCACACACATCCATGCTCTCGCATGGATACTTGCTTTGTACTTCTCTCTTTGTTGTTCAATTTTCAATGACCGAACTCGCTTCGCGAGTTCAACAAATACCTCGCGGTATTTGTCTTTACCCGGTTGCGATTGTTTTTATCCATTACTTCGCGTCAAATCCTCCAAACATTCTTTCAAACATTTGTGCGCTCGCCGTTTCGTAATGATTTTTGCTTTCCTCGCGGACAGCTTGACTATTATATCACCACTGTCCCCTTTTGTCAACACTTTTTCAAAAATATTTTTCAGTTTTTTTAGTTTTGTGAGAATTGTCAAGCGAAATCCGTAAGAAGATGCCCTATATAGCATTTTGCACAAGCAAAAAGGCAGGATTTTACCACACGCGCCAAAAAAGTGTTGCACTCGCTGGCGTATCGTGCTATAATAAGAATGTAACTATTTTTTGGAGGTGTCGTTATGTCGGATTTCCGTTCCGTCCCTGCTGCGCAGTTTTCCCCGCTCTTTGATCGCATTGGTCGAGATTGGATGCTGATTTCTGCCACAGATGGCAAAACCACCAACTCTATGACAGCCAGTTGGGGATGCTTCGGTGTGCTTTGGGGCAAGCAAGTCGCTGTCTGTTTCATTCGCCCTCAGCGCTACACGTTCGATATCACCGAGCGCGCTGGCCGACTTTCGCTTGCTTTTTTTGACAAAGATTATCATAGCGCCCTTGCCTATATGGGTTCCCATTCAGGGCGGGAAGAAGACAAATATCTCGCCACGGGACTTCACATGATCGAGGACGAAAACGGCACCCCTTTCCCTCTGGAAGCCCGCATGGTTCTTCTGTGCCGTCAAATGTACGCAGGCCGCTTGCAAAAAGAAAACTTCATCGACCCGGCCGTCATCCCCGCCTACTATCCCGCCGACGACTATCATCAAATGTACGTCTGTGAGATCGAGCGCATATTGCTCAAAGAAGATTGATTTTTTCCACGAAAGGATGTAAAAATAATGAAACTGATGATTGCTTCCGACTTGCACGGTGATGCTGATTGCACCGCCGCGTTGTTTGAACAATTCCATGCATCGGGCGCCGAACGCCTGATTTTGTTGGGCGACCTTCTCTATCACGGTCCTCGCAACGATTTGCCCGCAGGTTATGCCCCTAAAAAAGTCATCACTTTGTTGAACGAGATGCGCGACGCGCTTATTTGTGTTAGAGGCAACTGCGACACTGAGGTGGATCAGATGGTACTAACCTTCCCCATGTTGTCCGACACTGCTTGTCTGTTTGCGGATGGTCATACTCTGATCGCCGCCCACGGCCACCACGCTCCGCCCCCCATGAGAGAAGGCGACATTTTGCTCGGCGGGCACACCCACGTCCCGGTATTTGAGTCACGGATATCGGAGAGCGGAACGCAGTATCTGCACATCAACCCCGGCTCGGTCTCCTTGCCAAAAGAAAACTCTCCCAAAAGCTATGTGGTGCTTGACAGCCACCGCGTGATCTTCCACACACTTGACGGAACCATTTATCGCGAAGAAAGTTTGAAATAATGCTACTTCCATTGGTGCGCCTACATAACAGTAGGCGCACCAATTTTGAAAAATTCAACCAAGATTAGAAAAATTCTCTCCAAACGAGTTATTGCTTTTATTCGTTGAAGTGCTATAATAGTATCAGGATAAGCGCTGATCCAAAACCATTTGGAGGAACAACTATAATGAAACTGGGAGAAAAAATCAAATCTTTAAGAAAACAGAAAAACATATCGCAAGAGGTCTTCGCCAACTATCTCGGCGTATCCTTTCAAGCCGTTTCGAAATGGGAAAACGGAAACACCATGCCGGACGTTACAATGATTCCCGCCATCGCATCCTTCTTCGGCGTTTCCACCGACGAGCTTTTTGATTTTAATCTGTTCGAAATGGAACAAGAGGTGGATGCCATTTGCGGTGAAGCCTATCTATACCGTTTCAGCGACACAGAAAAATCGGAGCGAATTTTGCGCGAAGGCCTGCAACGCTTCCCCGGGAATGATATTATATTGAACAATCTGCTATATACGTTGGATTATCAGACGAGAGCAGATGAAGTCATCACCCTTTGCAAAACACTGATCGAATCCACCAAGGACGATTCCGTAAAATATGACGCCTGCCGCATTCTTGCATCGTGCTACAAAGAAAACGGGCAGAATGATTTGGTCAAGCCGACGCTGGAAATCATCCCGGAAATTTATTTTTCAAAGCTTGAATTGATGGCATCCCTTTTGGACGGAGAGGACAGCTATGAAGCGGCGCAAAAGCAGAAAAATCTTTCCGCAGAAGACTTGATCGATATGCTGATCGTTGCAGGCAAGCGCCTGAAAGAGCAAGGAGAGCTCAAAAAAGCCATTTCTCAATTTCTCATTGCACTAAAAGTAATGGATGCATTTGAAGAAGATTTCATCGAGGACAAGTGGTTTACAACGACCATTTATGAGGACACAAGGGAGTTGAGAGAAGAAGTGAATTTGTTGCTCAAAGAGTCCGTCCTCGCCCTGCCGTCGGCATAACCAATATTTCGAAAATCCAATCACCCAAAAGAGGGGATGGCACGCGGTGCCATCCCCTCTTTTTCATTAGAACTCGCGTCTGTTGGGTTCGCGCTCGTTCTTGCTTTGATTGTTCTGATCCTTATTCTGATTTTGATTGTTCTGGGTCTTGTTCTGGTTTTGGTTGTTCTGGTTTTGGTTGTTCTGGGTATTCTTGTTCTGATTCTGCATTTTTGATTTCTCCTTTTTCCATTGCTGGCAATGGCAAGGATAGTATTCAACCACACTCGTCAGAATATACGCAGCCCGTTAGGATTCGTTTGTAAAAGACGCCATGAGCTCAGGGCGCAATTCATCCTTAACGGCAAACACGCGCAACGCCGCAAACACAGCAAATATCGCCGCCGCAAAGAAATCCAAAAGCCAAATCATTTCCACCTTGGGAAGCATATAACAATTGACCAACCGAGCCGCCATCATCAAAACGCTCAGCACGGCAGGAAACAACAGATATCTCTTGATTTGACCGCGACGCGCGCGGCTCAACTGATCCGCGGTGTACTGATGCGTTGCCGCGCTGACCGGCTTGGTGTAGCGGTCAATCAAGCAGAACAGCATAGCCCCCACCGCAATCAAAGAGAGCGCCTGCACGATCGTCTCCGGCCATGCAGTTCCCACAACATTTGTTGCATACGCCTGACGCACGTTCCAGTTAATGTTATAAAGCGCGAGATCAAACTCGCCAAAAAAGCGAGCGGCCTGTACATAAGTATAGGTCAAAACCGCGCCTTGGAACACGAAAGTCGCACTGCAAAGTACACACAGCGCCCTCGGCAGGTATCGTCCAATGCAGATCAGCGCCAACAAAAACGCGACAGGGGTTACAAATCCCGGCACGAAATTGATGCCGTCCAAACGCAAATTGATCAAGAAAGCAAATCCGACCGCCAGCAACGTCATCGCGCGGCGCAATCGGATGTTCGGCTTGCGCTCCGGATGCAAATCGGCATCTTCTTCGCAAAGAGCGGCCACTCTCTCCCAAAAAGGAGTATCCTTGGCAATGTGCGAACAATACGAAATGGTGCGGCAGAGCCAAACAATACCAAAGATCAAGACGAGCACGAAAGCCATGGCGCGGAATCCGTTGATATACGCATACCAGTTGAAGTGAATGACTCCCGCATCATAGGAGGCGTGCGCCAACGCGGCAAATTCGGGAAGCACGCAAAACGCCGTTTTGGCAATGGCAAATATTTGACAAGAACGGCAAACGCGATCCGAAACGTCCGTCGCGGGACGGCGGCTCAGGCGACGCAGCTTGCGATCCACCGCTTTTCGACGTGCTTCGTTGGCTCCACCCGTCTGCTCCAGCCAATTCAATTTGGCAGTCAAGCGTGCCACCTTTCGCGCGCGGGAGCTTTCAAATACCAAGGTGCCATCCTGACGAGTAGCAAGGTAGGAAAGGCTGCTAAACAGCTGACGACAAGCGGGCAAAACGATCATCAATTCCAACACGCCCAAAACAAAGCACAAGCTCAAAATCAAGGTGGGCTGTTCATACGCCGCCGTAGCGGTATAAACCCAAACCAAGCCAACCACGCGGGCTACGCTCAAAAGCATCATCCGCCGAAATGCTTTTGCCACTTCGGCAAAGCCGGCATCCATAAAGGCAAGGCGGCGAATGGCGACGAGAAGCAATCCGTACGCAATAAAGTCAGGCAAAAGATCCAATGCGTGCAAATTGGCGTTGCTCAACAGCAACAGAGCGGGCAACCACAGCCCCCATCTCCAGCCAATCCTTTGCAATGCAGTTTTTCTTTGATTCATGCAAACCCTCCTCAATCCTTGCGGTTGCGTTCCTTTGCTTCGGCGCGAGCCTGCTGCTTGCGAGACAATTTTTCCATGCGACGGCGGGCATTCTCTGCGTGATATGCGCGGTCTGCCTCAATCGCCTTTTGTTCCCTGGCATCCATAGCCGCGCGGAAACGATTAACGAAGGCAAAGCGCGAGAGCGGACGACCGGCTTGTTCGTCTTGGTCGGCGGGCACAATGTGCATATAGCAAGAGTACAGCATCACACAGTTGCAGATGGCCCACACCGGCCAAAGCAACAGCACAATCGGAACCAAGGACTTCACACCCGTCATGGTATTAGACAGCAAGTAAGCCACCGCATACAACCCATACATGACAAGATTGCGAAGAGCCCGCACAGCATTCTTGTTGCTGTCCACCCGCAGTGCCAACTCCTTGACGGAGAGAGCCAAGAAGACGTGGAACAGCGTCATGCCCAAGAAAAACAGCCAGCTCACCACCGATGACACGGTTTGGTTCACAAAAGGAAGACCGAGAGAAAACAAGCTGTTCAATCCGGCGTACGTCCGCCAAACACTCAGAACCATTAAGGCCAATACGCACCATTTGGCGCGCAAAAAGCTTTTGCAATACCGTGCAAGCTGGCTCACGCCCATCAAAATAACGGCGAAACCAATCAGATACACAAAGGGGGCAAACATCGAGTTGATACCCAGTATAAATTCTAAAAAGTAGCCAAAAAACAACAGTCCCCAGCCCATATTACTCTCCCCCCGACCTTGACGGCCTGATCTGCAAATTAGTCCTTGTCCGTTCCTGCGGCATTGGCACCGCAGCATTTTTTATATTTTTTACCGCTGCCACAAGGGCAAGCATCGTTACGTCCTACCTTCGTCCCGCTGACGCGAGGAGTCAGAACAATCTTTTTCACCGACGTTTTGGCGCCCTCAAAGCCTTCCGTCAAAGGATTGGCTACCTGAACACGCTCAACCTTTTGACGAGGCAGGGCGGACAAGACCATGCGAACCGTCTTTTCGCGGATTTCGCCAACCATACCCTCGAACATTTCCAAGCCATGAATACGGTACTCTACCACGGGATCGCGGTTGGCATAAGACTGTAGTCCGATGCTGCCCTTGAGGTCATCCATCGCATCGATGTGCTCCATCCAAGCGCGGTCAACATTCTGCAGCAGTATCGCACGTTCCACTTCTCGGAAAATTTCCTCGCCGAACAGCTCCTCTTTGCTGTGATACAGTTCAATGGCGCGGTCAATCAGCTCATCGGAAATATGCTCACGGTGAAGCTTTTTCTGCTCGTCCTGTGTATAGCACAAATCCCCCTCTTCGGTCAAAAGGCCGAGATAATAATTGCGCAAGCCCTCCAGATCCCAATCGGCAGACGTCTCTCCGCTCGTATAGCGAGCAACCGTTTCTTCCACCGTAGACTCAATCATACGCTGAATGGTACCTGTGACATTTTCACCGTTGAGTACGTCGCCACGCTGGCTGTAAATAATCGATCTTTGCTGATTCATTACGTCATCGTAAGACAAAACGTACTTACGGCGCTTGAAGTTTTGATCCTCCAATCGTTTTTGCGCCGATTCAATGGCGCCCGACAAAATGCGAGCATCAATGGGGGAGTCGTCAGGCCAGCCCATGTTGCTGATCAAATTCAAAACTCTCTCACTGCCAAACAGGCGCATCAGATCATCTTGCAACGACAAGAAGAAACGGGATTCACCCGGGTCACCCTGACGTCCCGAACGGCCTCTGAGCTGATTGTCGATACGGCGAGACTCGTGTCTTTCGCTGCCAAGAATGAACAAACCGCCCGCCTCGCGCACCTTTTGCGCCTCAGGCTCAATTTCCAATTTGTATTTTTGATACAGATCGCGGAAGATGGCGCGTGTACTCGTCACCCGCTCATCCGTTGTTTCTGCCGTACCCGTGGCGCTGGCAATCAGCTCCTCTTCGATTCCCATCTCACGCATTTCTGCCTTGGCCATATATTCGGGGTTACCGCCCAGCATAATATCCGTTCCGCGGCCCGCCATATTGGTCGAAATGGTAACCGCGCCAAGCTTACCTGCCTGAGCAACAATCTCCGCTTCTTTCTCATGCAGTTTTGCATTCAGCACCGTATGAGGAATGCCGGTTTTCTTCAAAAGTGCCGACAAAACTTCGGACTTTTCAATATCCACTGTGCCGACCAGAATTGGCTGTCCCTTTTTGTGGCACTCGGCAATCTGTCCGACAATCGCTTCATACTTGGCCTTAACCGTCTTATATACCGCATCCGGTCGGTCGTTACGAATCATGGGACGGTTGGTCGGCACTTCTACGACATCCAACGCATAGATCTCACGAAATTCATTTTCTTCCGTCAACGCAGTACCCGTCATACCGGACAGCTTGCGGTACATACGGAAATAGTTTTGGAAGGTGATGGTCGCCAGAGTCTTGTTTTCCTTTTGAATCTTAACGCCTTCCTTCGCTTCGATCGCCTGATGCAAACCATTGGAAAAACGGCGGCCCGGCATCAAACGTCCCGTAAAGGAATCGACGATAATAACACCCTTTTCATTGACAATGTAGTCCACGTCCAGCTTCATGCATCCGTGCGCACGAATGGCCTGATTGACGTGATGGACGATGGTATTGTTCTCGGGGTCCGTATAATTTTCAAGGCCAAAGAATGTCTCCGCGCGGGCGGCACCGCGAGGGGTCAAGGTCGCACGGTTGGCCTTCTCGTCCACGACGTAGTCGGCATCAATGTCCTCTTGATCCTGCTTGTCGTCCACTTCCTTGATAACAAACTTGCGCAACGTGCGAACAAAACGGTCGGCGCGATCGTACAGATCCGTGCTTTCCTCGCCGGCACCCGAAATAATCAACGGCGTTCTCGCCTCGTCAATCAGAATGGAGTCCACCTCGTCAACGATGGCAAAATCATGTCCGCGCTGAACCATATTCTCTTTGTAAACGACCATGTTGTCACGCAGATAGTCAAATCCGAACTCATTGTTGGTTCCGTACGTGATATCTGCCGCGTACGCCGCTTTCTTTTCCGTCTTGCTTTGTCCGTGGACAACCAACCCCGTCTTCAAGCCCAAATAGCCGTACACGCGGCCCATTTCTTCGCTGTCGCGGCGAGCCAAATAGTCGTTGACGGTGACAATGTGGACACCCTTGCCAGCCAGTGCGTTCAGGTAGGCGGGTAGCGTCGCCACCAGTGTCTTACCTTCACCCGTTTTCATCTCGGCAATGCGTCCCTGATGCAACAAAATACCGCCGATGAGCTGTACGCGGAAGGGGCGTTTACCCAGCACACGCCAGTCGGCCTCTCTCACCGCTGCAAACGCATCCGGCAAAATATCATCCAGCGTTTCTCCACAGGCCAAGCGCTCCTTGAGCACCTCTGTCACGCCGCGCAATTCTTGTTCGCTCATTGCGGAATAATGATCGGCCAGCGCCTCGATTTTGCGAACCATCGGCTCCAGTTTTTTGAGTTGATGGTCGCTGTAGGTTCCGAAAATTTTAGTGAACAAAGACATGAAGACACATTCCTTTCCATCTGTTGTATGTTGTACGCGTCAAAGCGCGGTCATTGCAAATATAAAATAATCATAGGTATTATACTTTCTATATGTGTAGAATAAAAAACGTAATTGTAAACTTTATGGAACATTTTTGCAGAAACTTGACTTGCAAGGATAGCTGTGATACAATAAAGCCATCAAACCTCATGTCCGGAGGACCGTATGAACAAGTTGCACATTGTGCTGTATCAACCAGAAATCCACGCCAACACCGGCAACATTTCTCGCACCTGCGCCATCACGGGCGCGCATCTGCACCTGATCCGTCCGCTTGGCTTTTCGACCGACGACAAACATCTGCGTCGCGCCGGTCTGGATTATTGGGATAAGCTGAACATTACTTATTACGATAACGTCGAGGATTTTTATCAACAGCATCCCGACGCACGCATCTACTATTTCACCACCAAAGGAAGATCACGCCACATAGACGTAGCGTATGAGGGCGAGGTCTATCTGATGTTTGGCCCCGAATCTCGCGGGCTTCCCGAAGATCTGCTCATCGAGCATCCCGGCGACTGTGTTCGTATCCCGATGCTTCCGACCTTGCGCTCACTGAACTTGTCAAATTCGGTTGCCGTCGCCGCCTACGAGGTACTGCGGCAGTGGGAATTTGAGGGTTTTCAGACCGAAGGAGAGTTGCATGAGCATCGGTGGGAGGAGTAATTTAGTTTAGCTTACTTCCCTACTACTTCTCCTACGGACGATCATACTGCGCGCTTTCGGCGCGCGCTGATCTGTGCCGGTTTTCGATGCCACTTCTTGGCACGCCCCAAGAAGTGGCACAAGAAAGGCGCCAAGACGTTCCCTCTTGGAACTCCCCTCCCGTGCCGCTCTACAAAGAAGAAGAGGAGAAAGACATAAATACTTTTTGTTTATCTCACGCCATTTTGCCAACACGAGCGGCAGATATACCAGATCAAAAATATTTGCGGGTTTCTTAAGGGC
>JAZQUX010000015.1:0-13700 GCA_045631585.1 Eubacteriales bacterium
CGACTTTTCGCGTTCGGGGGTTCCAAGGGGTATTAGACCCCTTGGTGCCTTTTCTTCGCCTATTCTTTGCGGCACGGCAAAGAATAGGCATCTGCCGAGACAGCGCGGCGCGTTGTGCCGCGCCCAACCGTAGGAGAAGATGTAAAAAATCCCCTCAACCCCTTGCATTTTTCTCAAAAAAGTATTATCATATATCTGTATAACTATCTTTTAGCGTAAAGGAGTCTATATGAACATCGTCATCGTAGGCGACGGCAAGGTCGGCGATACCCTCATCCAATACATCTCGGGGGAAGGCCACAGCGTTACCGTTATTGATAAAAATCCCGCGCTGATCAACCGCGTCGTCAACCAATACGACGTGCAGGGCGTTGAAGGCAACGGCGCAAGTCACGCCATTCAGGTTGAAGCAGGCGTAAAAAACGCAGATCTGTTCATCGCCGTGGCCAACACGGACGAGCTCAACATGGTCTGCTGTATGATGGCCAAAAGCTTGGGCGCCGCTCACACCATTGCGCGCGTTCGCGACCCCGAATATTCCCGCGAAAACGACTTTCTGCGCAACCATTTGGGCATTGACGTTGTCGTCAATCCCGAATATGACGCCGCCCGCGAGATCGCACGCCTGATTCGTTTCCCCGCCGCGCTCAAGTTGGACGCCTTTGCCAACGGCCGCGTAGACATGGCCGAAATTTATATTTCCGAGGGACATCCTCTGGCCGGACGGCAGTTGTACACGCTGTCCTCTCTGTTCGGCGTTCGCGTCTTGGTCTGTGCCATTCGCCGCGGGGGCGAGGTGTTCATTCCTTCGGGTGATTTTACCATTATGGTCGGTGACAGCGTCAGCATCACCGCCTCTCACACTGATCTTTCTGCCTTCTTCGGCAAAATGGGCTTGATGGGCAAGCCCATCAAAAACGTCATGCTGCTCGGCGGCGGACGCATCGCCTTCTATTTGGCTCAAAACCTAGCCAAGCTGAAAATCCACACTCACATCGTCGAAATCCGCGAGGAGCGTGCTCAGTATTTGGCGGAGCAGCTGCCGTCTGCCCACATCATTTGCGCGGACTGTACCGACAGTGAAATCCTGGAGGACGAGGGAATCGCCGACATGGATGCCTGCATCGCCTTGACGGGCAACGATGAAGAAAACGTCATCGTATCGATGTTCGCCGATTCGCAGGGCGTAGAGCGCACCATTACCCGAGTAGATCGATTGTCCTTTATTAAGATGTTGCCTCAGTTGGGCGTGGACACCACCATCTCGCCCCGTCAGATTTCCTCCACGACCGTTCTGCGTTACTTGCGCGGCTTGGAAAACAGCAAAAAAATGGCGTTGTATGCTTCCGATAAAACCGCCGATCATTCCGCGGCGACGGGTTTGAAGTCGCTGTACAAGCTATGTGACGGCCGCGCTGAGGCGCTCGAGTTTGACGTGGATGAGCACTTCGCTCTGCGCGGCGTGCCTCTTTCTTCGGAAAAATTCAAGCGCAAGCCCAACACGCTCATCGCGTCCATCGTGCGCGCGGGTCAGGTGATTTATCCTCACGGTAGCAGTATCTTGGAGGTGGGGGACAGCGTTGTTGTAGTTACAACCAACCCCCAGCTGTGTGAATTGAACGATATTCTGGATTGAGGATGCTCGTATGAATTTTCGCTTGATATTTTATATTATCGGACAGATCATGCGCGTCGAAGGGCTCTTGATGCTCATTCCCTTCGCTTGCTCGCTGATCTACCGGGAGAGCGCGTGGTCATCCCTACTCATTCCCATCGTTTTGTTGCTCCTTGTCAGCACGCTTCTGACGTGGCGGCGGCCGAACAAGGGTGACCGCATGGGTGTGCGCGACGGTTTGTTTGTCGTTGGCGTATCTTGGGTGGTATTGTCGCTATTCGGTATGCTTCCCTTCTTGCTGTGCGGCGCCATTTCCCATCCCGTCGACGCCTTCTTTGAGACGGTCTCCGGTTTCACCACCACGGGCGCAACCGTATTGGGAGAGGCGCTTGGAACCTTCCCCGAGGATCTTCCCCGCGGTATTGCGCTTTGGCGCGCACTGACGCACTGGATCGGCGGCATGGGCGTATTGGTGTTCGTGCTGGCCGTCATGCCACAGCAAGAGTTTAAGTCTGCCCGCCTGATGCACGCCATGCGCGCCGAGGTTCCGGGCCCGTCCGCCTCCAAGGTGGTGGCAACCCTTCGCCGCTCGGCCGCGATCACCTACGCCATTTACGTCGGTTTGACGCTCCTTCAAGCCATCTTCTTGCTGTGCGGCGGTATGCCATTGTACGAGTCCGTTCTGCACGCCTTCTCTACGGCGGGAACAGGTGGTTTCTCTAACATGAACGCCTCCATCGGCGCCTTTGACAGCTCCTACATCCATTGGGTTACGACGGCCTTCATGTTGCTTTTCTCGATCAACTTCAACCTGTACTATCTCATTCTTATCGGCAAGGTATCCCGCGCCCTTTTGAGCGAAGAATTGCGCTGGTTTGGCATCGTGGTCGGTGCATCCACCGCCATCATTACGCTCAACATTCTGCCCGCATACGAAAGCGTTTCTCTTGCGTTGCGCGACGCGGCCTTCAATGTCGCCTCCTTTACGTCAACCACAGGCTACACCACCGTCGCTTATGACGCATGGCCTCAACTCTCGCAAGCCATTCTCGTTCTTCTGATGTTTATCGGTGGTTGCGCCGGATCTACTTGCGGCGGCTTGAAGATCGGACGCTGGATGATTTTGATCAAAGGCTCTTTGCGTGAGCTGCGCTACATTTTGCGTCCGCGAGAAATCCGCGCCGTTCGCTCGGAAGGAAAAACAGTGGACGAGGACACGGTGCGCGGTGCGCAAACTTACTTCTCGTTGTTCATAGTCATCTTTGCCATCTCGATTGTAGCCCTATTGGCGCTGGAAGACATCGATCTTTTGACATCTTTTACAGCCGTAGCCTCCTGCATGAACAACGTCGGTCCCGGTCTTGGTAAGTTGGGCGTGCTGTCGGGCGGTAGCTTTGGCGGTTTCTCCGTCGCCGGAAAGCTGTTGCTGTCGTTGGATATGCTCTTGGGACGACTGGAGCTGTTCCCCATTCTCATTCTGTTCTTGCCCTCCGCTTGGAGAAAAAAATAATATGAATCAGCCCCGCGCCACCGTTTGGATGGATGCGGGGCTTTCATTTTGCGAAATATGACGAACGCTCTTCTGCGGAGTGCGTATTCTGTCTCTTGACAAATGAGCCCATGTCGAGTATAATATATACAATCGCGCGGTATTGTTTTCCATATTTCATTGCCGCAGAAATCGCTCGACGTCACTGTCGGGCAGTCAAAGGAGGAGCTCCTTTTGAACGCCGAATTGAACAGATCCACCCCTCTTTCGTTTGCTTTCGCCGCCCCCGAGCAGCTTCGCGTTGATCTTCGCGCGCCTGCCTTGGGCATCTCCAAAAACGCGCCCGCCTTTAGCTGGGCCATGCGTTCCGGCGAAGTGAACGACATTCAAACGGGGTATCGCATTTTCATATCCGGACGCCTATCTGACATGAAAGCCGGACACTATCTTCTGGACACCGGATGGGTCGCCACAGACGAATGCAGTCACGTCACCATTCCGGGACTTGAGACTGTTCTGCAAGACAACGAATTGTATTATTGGAGCGTGCAGCTGCGCAACAAGCGCGGAGCCGAAAGCGTGCGCTCTCTGCCCCTGCCCTTTTCCACCGCCGTCGGCGAGGACTGGGCGGATACCCGCGGCATTTGGAGCGAGGACGTCGATGGTGCCGGCAACTTCAGCTTTTTGCGCACCGAATTCCGCGTGCCGCATTTGGATGAGGTGGAGCACGCCATTCTGAGTGTGACTGCGCTCTCGCCCGAGCCTTCTCGCCAGTACGTTTATACGGCTTTGCTCAACGGCGCATCGGTCGGCATTGGACCGGCGCGATTGGGAAAGACACCCGGCGGTGACGAGCTGGTATATTACCATTCCTATGACGTCACCGATCTTCTGCTCAAAGAAACCAACGCACTCGGTGTGGTCAATTACACCCGCGAAGAAAAGAAATTCTTGTGCCAGCTGACCGTCTTTTACGAGGACGGCTCCAAGGAAATTGTGCTCAACAGCGCCCGCGACGCCGAACGCTTCAAAGCGTTGGACGGCCGCGACGCCTTCCGTCCCAATCAATCCATCGGCACCAATTATTTCGTTGCCGAAGCCGAAAATATCCATGCACCGTCCTATCCGTTCGGATTTGACCGTCCCGGCTTTGACGATGCAGCCTGGACTTCTGCCCGCCTTGGTGAAAGTGTCGAAAGTGAGCACCGCCGCCTGTTCCCTTACCCCGGCGATGCGGTCAACCGCTATTCCCAGGACATTTCCTTTGTGGAATGCCGCGGAGAGGGTCACTATTTCATCGATCTCGGCCGCGAAGTCATCGGTGGATTGCGCCTGACGTTGACGGCAGAGAAAAGCCAAACCATCCGCCTGTGCTTTGGTGAAGAATTGAATCCCGACGGGTCGGTTCGCTATCGTATGCGCACCGGTAACGTCTATGAAGAATTTTGGACGCTCAGACCCGGACAGCGAACCATGGAAAACTTCAGCATGAAGACGTTTCGTTACGTCGAAATTTTCGATTGCCATGCTGAAATTTCGGAAGAATGCGTACAGGCCGTCTCCCTGCGCCGCGCATTTGATGCCGACGAATCCTCCTTCGCTTGCTCCAACGAGGTGCTCTCTTACCTGTACGATACCTTCAAATATGCCATTTGCGCCACCAATCAGGATTTGTACGTAGACTCGCAATCGCGCGAGCGTTGTGCTTATGAGGGTGACGCACTGATCAATATGCTTTCCTCTTATACATACGAAAGCAATATGGCGTTGGCTCGTTTCTCGGCCGACTATCTGCTCTATCACCGCACCTGGCCCGCCGAATATGCCCTGATGCCCGTCCACATGGCCCGATTGGACTATATGTATACCGGAAACCGCTCGTTTGTAGAGTCCGCGTATCCCCGTATGCGCGCACTGATGTTGGCAGAACAGCCTGACCCCGTGTTCGGTTTGTATCCCAGCAAGGCCGCTCCCCACAACGGATGGGATTCCATCCTGGTAGACTGGCCTGTCACCTCGCGCGACGGCTACGAAATGCGGGACGCCTATTACAATACGGTATATAATGCCATGATGCACATTTCGCTGCGCGATATGGTCGTGCTGGCTAAAGTGCTCGGCAAGGACGACGACGCGGCTGCGTTCCGCACCACAGCAGATGCGCTGCGCCGCGACATGATAGAGCAGCTGTACAGCAGCGACAAGGGTGCCTTCTGCGACGGCTTAACCACCAGCGGCTCCCGCGTCGATCACTACGCTCAGCACGCCACTGCCTTTGCTCTGTGCGCCGGCATTTACAGCGATCCCGACATGAAGGACAGACTCGGCCGCTTCTTGGTTGGACAGGGCGACATTCGCACCAGTATTTACGGCGCTTTCTTCCTGCTCGACGCGCTGTACCATGCAGGCTTCGGTGCCTATGCCACCGCGCTCATGGCCGACGACGATCTGACACCCGGCATTCATTCGTTTGCCTCCTCGTTGCACAACGGTCAGGTGACGCTCGCTCCCGAGGCATGGAACGTCAACGAAAAAGCAAACATGACCTTCTCGCACCCCTGGGGCTCGGCGCCCGCATCTATGATCGTGCGCGGAATGTTCGGTATCGTTCCCACGCGCCCCGGCTTTGGTCGGTTTGAAGTTCGTCCCCAGATGGGCGACCTCCCCTACGCTTCCATTCGCGTGCCGACAGTCAAAGGCGCCATTGTGGTGTCGATCGGACAAAACCGCGAGGCCTACGAAGCGGAAATCACCGTTCCTCCCAACACGAGGGCCACGGTATATCTGCCGGCCATTCCCGGCGGAACGGACACGCTGTTTATCAACAGCCAGCTTTCGAAATGCCCCTTGGAAGAAGGATGCTTTATCATCGAACTCGGCGCCGGCACGCACCGCTTGCAGGCGCAGTGATAACAAACAAAAACACTCTGCCCGTCACGCAATTTGTGTGACGGGCAGAGTGTTTTTGTTTGTTTTTCTTATTCTTCGTCCAGTGCCTTCAGATCGTCCTCTTCCACAACGCAAGCGAACTTCTCGTTGCAAGCGGGGCAGGTCAGGTCTTCGGGATCAACCGACTCGTCAAAGCAGATGGTCTCACCGCAAGAGGGGCATACGATCTCAAAAAAATCGTCGCAACCGGAGCAACAATCGCAATCGCCGTCGCAGCAATCGTCCTCGTCGTCCTCTTCGTCCCAATCGTCAAGGTCAACTTCCTCGTCGAGGAACTCCTCAACGTCATTCAAATCGTCGTCGATCTCCTCAATGTACTCGCGCAGCTCAACAACCTCTTCTACGATCTCATCCATGTCTGCGTCCAGCACTTCAACAGCCTCGCACAGCTCACTCGTCAAATCAATCAAAGCGGCAATCAGCTTGCCCTCCTTGGTTTCCTTATCAAATTCCAAACCTTCAGCCAAACCCTTCAGGTAAGCAGCTTTTTCCTTCAATTCCATGATGTTCTCCTTTCATTTAAGCAAAAAGGGAGACTGGCGCACCGCGCGGCGGTATTCCTTCTCCCTCCTTGTGATTTTTGTTTTGTGTGTTTGGCAACGCCGCATGGCGCCGCCGATGAGTGTTTGTTCTAGCGGCAAGCAAGACAAGGCGCACCGCAGAAAGCCAGGCGAAGGCGTAATTCCCTACGTCGAGCCGCTTTCGAGGAGCAACACAGTATTGCGCCGCCGATGGGTGTTTGTTCTAGCGGCAAGCAAGACAAGGCGCACCGCAGAAAGCCAGGCGAAGGCGTAGTTCCCTACGTCGAGCCGCTTTCGAGGAGCAACGCCGTATGGCGCCGCCGATGGGACAAACGGGATAATTATGCGCGAGACAGATACTCGCCGGTTCTGGTATCAATCTTGAGAACGTCGCCCTCGTTGATGAACAGAGGAACCTTGATCTCAGCACCCGTCTCCAAAGTAGCGGGCTTGAGGGTGTTGGTGGCGGTGTTGCCTGCGAAACCGGGGTCGGTCTTTGCAACTGCCAGCTCAACGAATGTGGGGGGCTCAACGCCAAATACGTTGCCCTTGTAAGAAATGATCTTAACCATCATCTCTTCCTTGACGAACTTGAAGTTGTCGTCAACCTTGTCATGACCGATGAGAGTCTCCTCCCAAGTTTCGGTGTCCATGAAGTGATACAGGTCACCATCGTCGTAGGAATACTGCATCTCACGACGCTCAATATAAGCGTTCTCGAACTTGTCCGTAGGCGAGAAGGTACGCTCAATGATACCACCCGTCATAACATTCTTCAGCTTCGTACGAACGAAAGCAGCACCCTTACCGGGCTTAACGTGCTGAAACTCGACGACCTGCCATACGACACCGTCGCCCATATCGAACGTAACGCCATTCTTAAAATCACCAGCTACTACCATTTGTAAAACCTCCAATTAGTTGAGTTGAACTCTTTTGAAAATAGTTTTTGCACATTATTATACTACATTTTTTCCTCTTTTTCAATACCCCGAGCGCATTTTCTTGAGAAATTTTGCATTTTTTTTGCAAGGCGTGAAAACAAACCTCAAAAACCGCTCGACAAACCCGAAAAAATACGCCCGAACCGTTGACATTCTATTAAAAATAGGGTAAAATAGTATATATATTGTGCGCACGCGCGAGCGCGCGTAAGAATGATTTGAGAGAGGTGCCGTATGATTCGCAGTATGACGGCTTTTGCCCGCGCCATTGGCGTGGATGAACAGAATACCATCGTAGTGGAAATGCGATCGGTCAACAATCGGTATCTCGATTGTTCCCCCCGTCTCCCCCGTGTGTTCTCGGGTTTGGAGGAGCGCATTCGTCCGCTGTTGCAGGCCAAAGGCATTACCCGCGGCAAGGTGGATATCACTGTGTCGTTGGAAAATAAAGACCAAACACCCCGCGGCATGACGGTCAATGACACCGCCGTGCGCGCTTACCTTGACGCGCTTTATCATCTGCGCGACACCTACGGCCTTGCCGATGACATCAGTGTCATGCGTGTCGCCGCCAACCCTGCTGTGTTCGCACAAGAGCAAACCGAGGTGGATGCCGACGAGGCTTGGGCAAGACTTTCGCCCGTGCTGAGCGAGGCGATCGATGCGTTTGTCGCCGCGCGTGAGCGTGAGGGCGCCAGATTGCGCGCCGATTTGCTGGCTAAATTGGAGCATCTGAAGTCGATCATCGATGGCGTGGATGCGCTGTCCGCCGAGGATGTCAGCGGCTACCGCAAGAAGTTAGAGGAACGGTTGCGCACCATTTTGGCCGACAACCGCATCACAGCGGACGAAAACCGCATTCTGACCGAGTGCGCCCTTCACGCCGACAAGATCGCCGTGGATGAGGAGTTGGTTCGTCTTCGCTCCCACTTTGCCCTGTTTGAAGATTTGATGAATGCAAACGACGCCGTCGGACGCAAGCTGGATTTTCTCATTCAGGAGATGAACCGCGAGGTGAACACCATCGGCTCCAAGTGCGCCGATGCCGAAATTGCACACCGCATCGTGGACGCCAAAAACGAACTGGAAAAGATCCGCGAGCAAATCCAAAATTTGGAATAAGACATCAGCGAGGTACCCCATGAAATTTATTAACATTGGCTTTGGCAATATGGTTGCCGTCGACCGTGTCGTCGCGCTGGCCAGCCCCGATTCCGCTCCCATCAAGCGTCTCATTCAGAGCGCAAAGGACGACGGGCGCGCCATCGACGTGACTTGCGGCCGCCGCGCCCGCGCCGTCATCATCACCGATTCCGAACACGTCATTCTGTCGGCCATTCAGACTGAAACCATCGCCAACCGTCTGGACGGCGAGAGCAACGACGGTGCGGATGATGATCTGGAAGAGGAGGAAGCGTAACGATGATCAACAGAGGTCTTATGGTCGTTGTGTCCGGCCCCGCCGGTTCGGGCAAGGGAACGGTCAACGCAGAGCTTGTGAAAATGGGTGACTTTGTCTACTCTGTTTCCGCTACCACTCGCGCGCCGCGCCCGGGTGAGGTTGACGGAGTCAATTATCACTTTATCACCGAAGAGGAGTTCCGTGATCGCCTGTCCGAGGGAGGAATGCTGGAATATACCCAATACTGCGGCAATTTCTACGGCACGCCTCGCAAGGAAGCCGAGGAAGTGCTGGATAGCGGCCGCCACTTGATTCTTGAAATCGAGGTGGACGGTGCTATGCAGGTCAAAAAGCGTTATCCGGAGGCCATTTTGATCATGCTGCTTCCCCCCTCTTATGAGGTACAGGAGCAACGCTTAAGAGGCCGCGCCACCGAAACCGAGGAAAAGATTTTGGCTCGTTTGGAGCAAACCAAATTCGAAGTCAGACGGCTTCCCGATTACGACTACGTCGTGTACAACTGCGACGGTTGCGCCCTGGATTGTGCCCGCGAAATTCGCGGCATCGTCGAGGCGGAGCGTCACGCCACCAAGCGTGCCCCCAACGCCGCCAGCGAATACTTCCGTAAATAATAACGATCCTATGCGATCACACTACATAACAACAGGAGAGGAATTATCATGCTTTACCCAACCATCCATCAGTTGACCAACGGAAAATACAACCGTTATGAGCTTGTTATTGCGACCGCCAAGTGCGCCCGCATGGTCACCGACGAGTACGTTCGCCAAAGAGAAACGGCTGAGAAGGCCGTTGCCGGCACCAAAGACGGCGACAAGAATCTGTGCAACATGATCGACAAAGAATATCGCGACGAGAAGGCCGTCAAGGTCGCCATTACTCACATTCACTCGGGCGACTTTACTCTGTTCCATCCTACGGAAACAATCGTAGAAGAAACAACCGACGCTACCATCCAGACCGAGGAATAATATGCGTTACGGCAATTCTCCCTACAGGAGAAAAGCATGGAACCGCGTGTCCTGTCCACAGTATCGAAGGGAGGTTTTCGCATGACGCCATCGTATGCGGGTGTTTATCTTCTGGATGCGCCCTTTGCGATCGACCGCGTATATGATTACCAAATCCCACGCCATCTGTGCGATATGGTACATCGCGGTTCTTTTGTCACTGTTCCGTTTGGAAACGGCAATCGCAAGCATTTGGCTTTGGTGGTCGAGGTCAAGGACGCCTCGCCCTATCCAAAGCACAAGCCCGTTTTGTTTGTTTGCTCTGACCGCATTTCACTGTCCGAGGATATGATCGGCCTAGCCTTCTTTATGAAGGAGCAGACGCTTTGCACCATCGGAGATGCTGTCCGAGCCATGATTCCCGCCGCCGTTCTCACCCGCATGAGCGAGGTTTATCTTGTGTCCGCCAAAGGCGAGCAACTACCGCCCGATCCGACGCACCCCGAGGACGAGGCGTTGGTTGCGTACATCCGCACGGCGGGAGAAGTGACCACGGCACATTTGCGCCGCAAGTTCGGCACAACCGTGGATGAATCCCTGCGCCGATTGCGCGAGCGCAAGATGATTGTGCGTGACGCCCGTTACACGGACGTGGACGCCGCCAGCTACACCACCCACCGCGCCCTTGCCGTCTCCGAAGAGCAGGCGCGCGGCCTCATCGACGGCACCGCCAAGCCTCCGTTGCGCTCTGAAAAGCATCGGGAGGTGTTGCGTCTGCTGTACGAGAACAACGCCCCGATGAGCGACAAGGAGCTGTGCCGTTTGGTTGGTTGCACCTCCTCTGTCCTGACCACCATGACAACCAAGGGCTACCTGATCGAGCAAAAACAGCGGGAGGAACGCCGCCCCTACGAGATCGACCAACTCCCCAAGCTCCCCCCCATCTCGCTCAACGACGAGCAACGCCAAGCCTATCTGACCCTGTGTGATTTTGTGGACCGAGGCGAGCCGCACGCGGCGCTGTTGCACGGTGTCACGGGCAGCGGAAAGACCTCTGTCATGCTGGCGCTGATCGCTCATTTGCTCGGCAGCGGCAAGAGTGCCATCGTGTTGCTCCCCGAGATCGCCCTGACCCCTCAATCCATCGCCATCTTCTGCGCCCGCTTTGGCGAGTGTGTGGCGGTGATTCACTCCAACCTGTCGGCGGGCGAACGCTACGATGCGTACGAGCGCATCAAGGCGGGCAAGGCCACCGTGGTGGTCGGCACCCGCTCTGCCGTGTTTGCTCCGGTCAAAAACCTCGGCGCCATCATCATCGACGAGGAGCAGGAGCACACCTATAAATCCGACATGAATCCCAAATACCGCGCCCACGACGTCGCCCGTTTCCGTTGCGCTGCCGAGGGAGCATTGATGCTGTTGGCCTCTGCGACTCCTTCGTTGGAGAGCTATCACAAGGCGGTTGAGGGAAAATATACGCTGATCAAGCTGACCCGCCGCTACGGCCGCGCCGTACTGCCCGAGGTCATTCTGTCCGATATGCGCCGCGAGACCCAAACGGGAAATACTTCACCGCTGGGCACTCTGTTGTGCGGCGAAATCGCGAAAAATTTAGAAGTGAACAAACAGTCCATTCTGTTTTTGAACCGTCGCGGCTACCACCGCTTTGTCTCCTGTCGCTCCTGCGGACAGGCTGTGACCTGTGAGCGATGCAGTGTCGCCATGACGTATCACACCCACAGAGGAAGCTATACCGAGGGCGAGTTGGTCTGCCATTTTTGCGGTGACCGCAAGCCTCTGCCCCACCTCTGCCCCGTTTGCTCCTCGGAGCATTTGGTTCGAGGCGGCTATGGAACCCAGCGAATCGAGCAGGAGTTGGGCGAGCTGTTCCCCTCCTCCCGCGTGCTTCGCATGGACACCGACACCACCTCCTCCAAGCATTCCTACGACCGTATGCTGGGAGAGTTTCGTGCCCACAACGCCGACATTCTCTTAGGCACGCAGATGGTAACCAAGGGGCATGATTTTCCTGACGTGACGCTGGTGGGCGTGCTGTCCGCCGATGCGTCCTTGTATTTGGATGATTATCGTGCGGGCGAGCGCACCTTTGCTCAGCTGACGCAGGTCATCGGCCGCGCCGGACGGGCAGAAACTCCCGGCCGCGCCATCATTCAAACCTCCAATCCGGACAACGATATCATTCGCCTGGCCTGCGCGCAGGATTACGAGACGTTCTATTCCCGCGAAATCAAATTGCGCCGTTTGCTCGTATTCCCGCCGTTCTGCGACATCGCTCTGCTTTCTCTGTCCTGCGAGGATGAAAAAGCGCTGATGCTGGCCGCAAAACGGCTGTACGAAGAAACAGACAAGATGATCAAGGGCGAGTATTCGGATGTCAAAACGGTCATTTTCGGGCCATTTGAAGCTCCCGTCTATCGTGTAGACAACAAATTCCGTATGCGCATGGTGGTCAAATGCCGCTTGAACAAGCGCACGCGGCAGATGTTTGCCTCCCTGTTGACCACCTTCGGCGCCGGCGGAACCTCAGGCGCCACACTGTCGGTGGATTTCAATCCATCCACCCTCTGATAACCATCACCGAAAGGATCAAACCAAACTTATGGCTAAAAGAAAAATTGTACAGTACGGAGACGATACGCTCAGACGCGCTTGCCGTCCCGTGGAACGCATCACACCGAATATTCTGACACTCCTCGACGACATGGCCGAGACCATGCGCGCCGCCGACGGCGTTGGACTTGCCGCACCGCAGGTGGGCATTTTGCGCCGCATCGCGGTCATTGAGACCGAACCGGGTCATCTGATTGAACTGATCAATCCCAAAATCATCGCCATGGCCGGTGAGCAGGAAGGAACGGAGGGATGTCTGTCCCTACCGGGGCAGTTTGGCATGGTCAAGCGCCCCATGCACGTCACCGTTCGCGCCGTCAACCGTTATGGCAAGGAATTCGAAATCAACGGTTCGGAGCTGCTTGCTCGCGCGTTCTGTCATGAGATCGAGCACTTGGACGGAAAATTGTTCATCGACAGCGCGGAATATATGTTGGAGGAAGACGACGAATGAGAATTCTGTTCATGGGCACGCCCGATTTCGCCCTGTTCTCCCTGAAGGCATTGGTCGAATCGGGAGAAGACGTCATTGGCGTCATCACCCAGCCCGACAAGCCCCGCGGCCGCGGATACACTTTGACGCCGCCGCCGGTGAAGGTTTATGCGCTGGAACAAAACCTGCCCGTCTACCAGCCCGCGACACTCAAAGGGGAGGAATTTGCCGCTTTGCTGGCTGAGCTGAATCCCGAACTGATCATTGTCGTGGCTTATGGCAAAATTCTGCCCAAAAACGTACTGGATTATCCCAAATTCGGTTGTATCAACGTCCACGGCTCGCTTCTGCCCGCCTATCGCGGCGCCGCGCCCATGCAGCGCGCCATCATTGACGGTTGTGCCGTCACGGGTATTACGACTATGTATATGGATGTCGGTCTGGATACGGGCGATATGCTCCTGACCGACGAAGTCGAGATCGGCGAGAACGACAATTTTGAGGATATGCACGACCGATTGGGGGCATCAGGCGCTTCAACGCTGCTTCGCACCATCGCCGCGCTCAAGAGCGGTACGCTCATCTCCCAAAAGCAGGATGCATCACTTGCCACCTATGCGGCCAAAATAGAGAAAGAAGATTGTCTTTTGAATTTCAGCCACGACGCCCGCGCGTTGCACAATCGCATTCGCGGTCTGTCCCCCATTCCGCTGGCTTTCACCCACACGCCCGACGGCAAGCTGCT
>JAZQUX010000016.1:0-2465 GCA_045631585.1 Eubacteriales bacterium
TAAAGAGGGGTGACTGCCAAGGGGTGCGCGGCGCCGCGCATGGGGGGAACAAAGGGGCGCGGCCTGAAGGCCGCTCCCTTGATAGATTATTTCCACTCAATATCCTGACGGACCAATTCGAAGTAGTTGTAAATATCGACGACAACCACTTCCTTGTCGGGATTGGCCTTTTGGAACAGCTCGACCATTTCGCACATCACCGTGGGGGTGGTCCATACGCAACGCAGCATACAAAGTGCCGCGCCGCTGTTGCTCTTTTTGAACTGATTGTTCACGACATTTTGCAGGTTCTGAGCACCCACCACAGGATCATCACGATCATAGCCTCCGCCCAAAAGCGCGGTGACTACCGTGTCCTCATACAGATACGTCTTGTTTTGAGAGACGGTGCCGATACCGTCGGGAGCGATTTGTACCATCCACTTCAAGTCATCCGCATCCATGCCCTGATTATCCAGTACCATGGGGGCAATCGACATATCGGTTCGCTCGAAATATTCGAGATTGTGCTCCAACATACTCGGCCAAAGCTCGTCCGGAACACGGCTGGGCATGAAGTAGCCTGCCGCGCTGGCGTCGGAGACGAAGTAGTCGTTTTCGGTGGCCGTTTCGTAGTAATAATCGAACAGGTCGGGATAAGTCTCGATCAGGTTGGGGTTGATGGCCCACGCGAAGGGAATCTCACCGCGTCTGGGATCGTCCCAAGCTTGCTTCAAATAGCGGTATACGGGGTGGGTGGAGTCATAGTCGCCCATGAAGAAGCAGATGTATACGACGCCCTCTTCCAATTCGATATACTCATCGGGACGGTTGTTTTCCAACTGCTGTGCACCGTCATACAGGGTGTGGAAGCTTTCGTTGTAGGCGGCATCGATGCAGGTGTTGTGGAACCCGTTGTAGGGAGTCATCAGGGCGGCATATTCCCATTCTGTCTTTACCGTGCCGTGGATGGAGGTTGTGTTGTTGCCTGCTTGGCTGTACTTCTGATGCTCAAAGAAACCGCAAACCTCATAAGGGCCGAGATCCTTGGTCTGTTCCAGCATGATGTTGTAGATCATCAAAAGGGTTTCCTGATCCAATCCGGTTCTCTGGTTGGGATCGTCCAAGGGAGCCTCGTCGCCCCAAGGAGACAGGTCATAGACGAAGGCGCGCTGATATACGCCCCAGTCTCGGACGACGGTATAGGAGGTGTTACCGGAGGAACGGAAGGAGAAGGAGTCGATGTAACTGCAGATGAAGTCGGTCGAGCAAAGACCCTTGGCCAAATAATTTTCGATGGCCCAGCGATACGCATCGTTTTTGGCGCTTCCTGTCACGCTACCGTCAAATTTGAACCGCAGGTCGATGACCTTGATGCCGTCATTGAAATAGTTGTAGTAGCGATCGTACATGGCCTTGGTCATAACCACGCCGTCTTCTACGCCGGCAGCCGTGCAGGCAACGTTGACTGTGGCGGGAACCTCGGGATCCCAAATGATGACCGCCTTGATGTAATCCTTGCTGTATTTGAGCAGCTCCTCAAAGCCCGTCAGCTCCAGCCACTCGACGTCCTCGAGCCAGCGGCCGTCTTCGGACAGCGTGTTCAGCCAGCCGTTGGTTTCGGAGTTGCAATCGAGGTAAACCTTGTGAGGGGATTCACGGTTCATGATACCCTGTACGCAAGCCAGCGCAACGGACTCGTCGTAGATATCCGAACGGGTGGTGCCACGAGCGGCGGGGACCTTAAAATAGGCGTGCTCGGGAACGCGGAAGATACCCGAAATGTCCAGCTTGTTGGAGATGTAGAGCACGTCCTCTTCGTAATGGAGGCACTCCGAGAGGAACGCGCGGATCGCGCCCTGGAGTCCGCGCTCGTTTTGCGCAACGATGCAGATCTTTTTGCCAATGACACAAATGACGTACTCCTGATCGCCCAGTTTTTCCAACGCCTGTGCGCTCTCGGGACGCTCGGTATTGCCGATCAAAATTTCATATTCTTTTTCGGGCGTACCGTAAGCTCCGCTATAGTCGGTGCCGATGAAAAGCTCATGCCCCGTCAGCTCGCGGATGCCCGCGATCAGCTCGACCGCACACTTGACCTCGTTGCTCTGTGCGTTCAGTCGGTCAGAACGAATGATCTGCATTTGTTGCAGGGTGTCTCCGACCATGCCGTACAGCACCAGCCGCTCTTCGGGCGGGATGCCTTCGGGTTCTTGCTCGCCGGGTTCATCGGCGGGAGGAGTCGGGGTATCGGTGTTATCGGCGGGCGTTTGTGTTGCACAAGCCGCCAACGCCGAAAAGCAGAAAAGAAGTGCGAGAAATAGACAAATAATACGTTTCATAATAAATAACCTCTATGTTCCGGCACGATTAGCTTTCCAGATCCTGTGCCAGCAGATTGAAATAGTTGTAAATATCGACAACAACAACGTTTTCGTCGGGATGTGCGGCCTTGTACGCTTCAACGACCTCGCAAATGTAAGAGG
>JAZQUX010000017.1:0-2535 GCA_045631585.1 Eubacteriales bacterium
AGTTACCCCATCAAAACGTACTTAATCTCTCCGCTCTTTCCGCCGAGTTTGACACGATACGGCACACCGGGATACAAATCGAAGAAATTATCGGACAATTCGCCATCGTCGCCATCCAAATCAAGGCAAACACCAAAGGCAAACGTATCACACATATACGTTGCCACACCCTCGGCAATCTCCACTTTGATGCTCGGTTTGGGAAGGCCAAGCGTATGATAGGGCTGTTCCACAAATCGACGACGGGCGATGACCTCTCCCTTATCGTCCAAGAGAATCGCACAAGGGATGCATCCGTCCGAAGCGGGTAACGTTGCAATCAACGTGGATGCGTTGGCGGGTAACACAACAGAACACTCATTCCACTTCCCTACCGTTCCATCGGGAGAGAACGCGCCATAGCGCACGGTCACCTTCTGTTCCGACAGATATTCGTTGATACCATAAACATCATAACCATCTTGCCGCTTGACGATATCCACGACCACGGGGGCGAACGAGCGCCGAACGGGGTGGAAGGAAGGCGTACGATTACGGAGATAGTCCACGATGGTCCAGGAGCGAGTTGCAGGCCAGCAATCCTCATACATCCAGAAAATGGCTGCGTCGGTCGTATCGCTCATGCGACGGCGGAAATTCAAAATATACTCGGTCAGAGCCTCGCCTTGTAAAAATCCGCCATAATAAACATAATCGGGAATGCTCATACCATGGCGATCAATATCCATACCCAATTTTTCCATCAAAGCCCGCTCCGGCGCGCATTTATCCTGATCGGCAATGGAATTGTCGTGTACTTTGAAATCAAAGGAATGTAAATATTCTTGTCCTTCGCCCAGCGCGGCCATCATGTTCGGAAGACTGGTCGGGCCAAGGAAGCCGCCCTCGTTGGGGAAACGGCAATCCATTTGGCGATAGGCAAAGTAGTCACGATTGCCAAAGCCAATCTGCCAGGGATGCTGATCGCCGATTTTATTGCTGTTAGCGTCTGAACCGTCCGGCGAATAGGGGCTGGAGGGCTGATAGTAATGATTGTCCCCCTCTGCGTTCATAATTTTCGGAACCAACGAATAGTAAAGACCGGCGCATGTGTAGGTCGATACGAGGTGCGGCGCCTGCATTTGCCAATCGATCTCATTGTTTCCGCAATACATCACAGCCGAAGCGAAAACCGACATACGGCGAATATTATACGTAATTTCGGAGCGGTAGCTTTCAATAAATTCGCGATCATTGGCCGGATAGTTGGCACAAGCACCAATGAAATCCTGCCAAACCACAATGCCATTTTGATCGCACAGATCATAAAAATCATCTGTTTCATAGAGGCCGCCGCCCCAAACACGAAGCGCATTGAAGTTGGCTTCCACGGCTCTGGCAATTACCGTCTCATAGGCCTCTGTGGTCAAACGGGAGAACAAAATATCAAGAGGAATCATATTGGCGCCCTTGGCAAAGACCTGATGGCCATTGACCATCAAGCGGAACCGTCTGCCGCCGTCCGGAGTCGGTGTCTGATCAATTTCCACACGACGGAAGCCGATTTTTTTATCTGTCACGGATTCCACGGTCCCGGTTGCTTCGTCAACAACCGTCAGCCGCAATGTATAGCGATACGGCTGGCCATGGTTGCGCGGTTGCCACAGCTTGGGATTGGTTACACACAGCGTCAGCGGCGCGTACTCATCGCCCTGCAATTCACCCACCCATTCAGCGCTCTCACCGCTCTCCAGTATGGTCGCCATCACCTTGATGCGGCGATTGTCATACGTACTCAAAAATTGGCGAACACGAAGCGTCGCGCACGAATAATCCTCATTTAAATCATGAAAAGCGGAGACTTCGTTGGTGAACACGTGGCCAATTTCCAAATAGCAAGGACGGAAAATACCCACGTTGAGAAGCCTTGGCGACCAATCCCATTCAAACGCAGATTGAGGGCGGCGGCAATAGTTGCGACGCATGGCTTGCTCTCTTTGATATCCATGGCCTCCTCCCGCCGGCTTGAACGCATTGGCCAGCAGACCGCTCTCCAATTTTACGTCAATTCGATTTTCTCCGGGACGCACAAAGCTCGTCACATCAAGGCGGCAAGGAACAAAGAAATTGCTATGTCGGCCGACGGGGCGACCGTTGACGAAAATCAACGCGTATAGATCAAGTCCCTCAAAAACGAGGCGCACGCGCTGATCGTCTGCAAGATCCTCTTCGTTCAAGGAGAACACACGGGATATCAGCCAAGTATCCTCTTCGATCCAACGCGCATTCAGCACGTTATGAGCATAATGAACGTCGCCCGTCAAATGTTGCAAGGCCTCCTGCACCGTTCCGGGAACTTTCATATCATAATCGGGCATCCAGCGCTGCTTTCGGGGCCAATCGCCCTCACCGCCTCGATAACCGCCGGCACTCTTACACTTCCAAATGCCATCCAAACTGATCTTTTTCATACGAAGTCTCCTCCCCAAAAAGTTATCCATCTCATTATAGCAAAAAAAAATTCGTCCGTCAATATCTCTGCTTGACATTTGATAT
>JAZQUX010000018.1:0-4103 GCA_045631585.1 Eubacteriales bacterium
TGGCTACGATCCGACTTCTACATTTTTCATTGCCGCCATGAGAGCCGATTCACGCTCGTATTCCTCGGCGGTGATGATGCCTTGTTCTCTCATGTAGCGCAGGATGTACTCCGCCAGCGCCCGACGGGAGGCATCCGCCTCGGGGCTGTTATAGTCATCCCAATCGCCCATTTCAAAGGCTTGAACGTCTTGGTACAGCGACCACATTTCGGGCGCGTCTATATATTCATCGCACCGATAGCGGATGTTTTTACTTATATAGGAAAACCGAACGGTATGCTCCACAGTCATATAACTGTCGATCGAGGCATAGATTCGATCGCGATACGCCCAGGTGCAGTACAGATTTGAGAATTCCTCCGCGCTGATTTTGTTCACTTTGTAATGCTGAGCAATCATGATTTCCCACACATCAGAAGCCCCGCGCGGCGACGTATCAAGCCGCAATTCTACCATATCGGCGGCATAGTCAAGCGTTGCGCTCTCCAGCTTTAGAACGCCGTTTTCAAAAAAGATCGTTTGCCATTCGTAGTAATTTTGGGGAACATCGGACACTTCAATTTTATCAAAAAATGCCTCGCCATCCTCGGGAACAAAACCGACGGCAAGTGAGATCGTACCCATAGCATAAATCTCGCTGTAAACCGGGGTCAGCACAACCTTGAAGGATAGCGGCTGTTCGGCAGAGCAGGTATCCGGCGCGGCATCTTCAATGATTACGTTACCCTCCACACAATCATGGCCTTCGACGGCAATGTCAAAGTCCGGAGCCTGGATCGTCAACATCAAATCTCCCTTGCCGAGATAGTTATTTTTCAGTCCGACTTCAACATACAACTCAACCTTATCCTTGGGTTGATAGCTGCACGTTTCTACGGTTCCTTTCAGATACACCGTTTCCTCCCAAGGAAGAGGAGGCGCGCTTGGTTTTTGTGAGCCAATAGCCAAAGATGAGCCCTTTTGTTCGGTATCAGCAAATACCGCTCCGCCTTTGTATTGTCCCATAATGATCGCGTTTCTCACAGGGAAATACGCACCGATCAATAGCAAAAGGCACGCAACAGCAACACCTACACGCATCCACACACGGCGAGCAAAACGAGGCGGCTTCATAGCTGCCATGATATATGTATCATCCACGGCTTCAAACGCGCGGTTGAGCTTTTCGTTTTCGTTCATATCAGTATCCCCATTTCTGTTAGACGATGAGCCAGGCTTTTTTTCATACGGTCAAGACGCAGATAAACCGCCGCCTCGGACAGCTTGACCACGCGGGCAATGTCGGCCACAGCCTCACAGAACCAATACCGCCGCATGAAAATGTAGCGATTGAATTTGTTTAACTCGCCCAGCCATTCGTTCAGAATTTGCGTCAGGAAACCATCTTCGATCTCACGGCTAACCGTTCGATCACTCGGCACAATTTCGGAAATTTCCTCCAAGCTGACGACACAGCCGTTGTCTCGCTTTTGCGCTTTATTGTACTTGTAACGCGTCAACGATATGTTGCGGCAAATGCGACAAGCAAACGCACACAAAGGGTTGGGGCGAGCTGGCGGAATGGCATTCCAAAGAGCCAAATAGGCGTCATTGACACATTCCTTGGCATCCTGTTCGTTGTGTAAAATATTATGACTGACGCGGTACATCACGTTTCCATATTGCGTCGCGACCGCTTCGAGCGCTTGATCCGATCGGGCAAAAAACAACTCTATGATCAATTCATCCGTCATCATACGTCACCTCCTCACCTAAATACTAACCTTTTTCATTCGTTTTTTATCGGGGGGGATGGAAAAATAATATCATATTTTTGGTTTTTTTGCAACATCCCTTGCACAAAATGGTTGAGTGTGCTACAATGAATTTATATAAAACTCGGAGGTCGCTCTATGAATTTTGAAACAGTCAAACAAAACCTGTGCGCTCGCGGTTACACCGTCTCTTGCTTTGAAACGGCAACGGAGGCCGCCGACTATCTTGATGCCGCCATTGATCAGAAAACGGTGGGCATGGGCGGTTCTGTCACGCTCGGGCAAATGAATATATACGATCGCTTGTCATCGCACAACCAAGTATACAACCACGCACGCCCCAAAGAAGGACAAACACCCCGCGATATTTTCCCTCTCGCCGCACAGGCGCAGATTTACCTGTCGTCCGTCAATGGTCTGGCCGAAACGGGAGAGATCGTCAACATCGACGGCAACTGCAACCGCATCAGTTCCATCTGCTTTGGTCACGAAAAGGTCTATTTGGTCGTTGGCAAAAACAAGCTTGCCCCCGACTATGATGCCGCGTTGTGGCGCGCCCGCAACATCGCGGCACCCAAAAACGCCAAGCGTCTGAACAAAAACACTCCTTGCGCCAAGGAGGCTGACCGCTGCTATAACTGTCAGAACCCTGAGCGTATCTGCCGCGCGCTGTCGGTCTTTTGGGAAAGGCCGCGTGCGTGCGAGTTTGAGATTGTTTTGATTAACGAGGAATTGGGCTATTAAGCCGGGCGAAAAGTATCAAAATCCTTCCTTTTCCCTCTTGTAAATGTTTCAAAACTGTGATATACTATTCTTTGGAAAATTGAAATGAAAGGATATACCATCTATGGCAAAATACAGACGCGGTCGAATCAACGATGAGATGCGAAATGAAGTTGCTTCCATTCTGCGTGAGGTCAAAGATCCTCGCGTCAAGGATGCCTTTGTCAGTGTCACGGGAGCTGATGTTACCGCCGATCTCAAATACGCAAAAATCTACTACTCTGCCCTGCGCGGTGATGAAAAGGAACTGTCCCGCGGTCTTCGTTCTTCGGCGTCCTTCATTCGTTCGGAGCTGGCTCGCCGTCTCAATCTGCGCATGACGCCTGAGCTGACCTTCATCCGCGACACCTCGCTGGCTCACGGTGCCCACATCGCATCCGTCCTTCATAAAATTGAAGAAGAGTCTCCTCACATTTTCGACGAAGAACAGGACATGGGCGAAGAAGACTCCATCGAATCTGACGAGCAAGACAAAGAGAACGATTCCTCCGATAGCGACAACTGATTTTTTTCTAAAATGAATAAAGCCTTCCTTTCCCGGCAATATTGTTGGCGAAAGGAAGGTTTTTCTTATGCATATCAAAACAAAACGAAGACGTATTACCCTTGTCGTATCCATGGTATCCCTCATCGCCGCGATCCTCATCGGGGCAACCATTCTTCCCGTTCACGGAGAAGAAGAAATTTATGATGCTGTCATTCGGTTGCACGTGCTGGCTAATTCTGACAGCGAACAAGATCAAACGTTGAAAATGAAGGTGCGCGATGCCGTATTGGAGGTCACAAGCACAGCCCTGGAAGGTTGCTCCAACCAAGCAGAAGCCGCGGAGCGGTTGGAAGAGTTGATTCCGACACTCACCGAAGTGGCCGTACAAACCTTGCGCCAAAACGGTTCCGAGGACGACGTAACCATCACACTCTCCGAAGAAGAATACCCCACACGCAATTATGAATCCTTCTGCTTTCCGGCAGGCAAATACGTTTCTTTGCGTATTATGATCGGTCAAGCCGAAGGGCAAAACTTTTGGTGCGTACTGTTTCCCTCGCTTTGCTCCTCGGCCGCAACCGTGACCCGTGAGCAGGCGGAAGAAGAATTCATTTCAGTTGGACTCTCACGAGATCAGTACGCCATCATCACCGAAACGCAAAACACCAAATATAAATTGCGTTTTAAATTTCTCGAAACCCTGCAAGGATGGTTCCGCTGATCCGAAACAATTTGTACGCATCCAACATTTCTCCCACAAATTCCCTTGACAATCACATTAAAAGGGGGTATAATGAAGGGGTAATGACAAACGGAGGATGCACCATGAGCAATCTGAATGTACCTAAGAAGAAAATGGCTCCCCGCGACGCCTTTGGTCGTGCGTTGGAGGAGATGGGCGAGAAGCGTGACTTCGTCGTTCTGTGCGCTGACTTGGCAGATGCCACCCGCGCCGGCTTTTTCGCCGAAAAATATCCCGAAAGATTTATTGAATGCGGCATTGCCGAGGCAAACATGATGTCTGTTGCAGCCGGTATCGCTACGACGGGTACGCCAAGTCGGAGGCCAAGCGGTCTTAG
>JAZQUX010000019.1:0-19029 GCA_045631585.1 Eubacteriales bacterium
CCAAACAACTTAATATTAAGTAAACACAGGCAAAAAAATATCGAGTGTTCCTAACATCAGTTATGAACACTCGATATGGTCTGAGTGACAAGACTTGAACTTGCGGCCTCTACCACCCCAAGGTAGCGCGCTACCAGCTGCGCCACACCCAGATCGCTGTGATCTCTCACACAGCCTGACTATTATAGCACGAGCGGATGGTTTTGTCAACACTTTTTTCAAAAAAATGTAAACTTTTTTCATCTTTTTTCGGGGAACGGAAACCCATAAGGAAATTGCTGTTGCCAAGGGATGGGATTGGCGCGTGTGAGGATAAGATTTTGGTTGTGACAGCGGCAGATTCCTTGCTGTAATGGTGCTTAGAAGGTGCATTCTTCTCTCTATAGTGACGATTTGAGGCGGTTGGGGGAATTTCATTTGTCTTTTGGGCGTAATATGAGTTGCCATGTCGGGATTGCGCGCGATAAATGACGGTTGAAAGGAATACTTTTGAAAATTCTATTGTAAAAGGGAGCGGGTTGAGGTATAATTAGCTCAAGCTACTCGTGGTAAACGATACAAGTGGAAAAGACGAAACGTGAAGCGGTTAAGGTTAAATCCTCTTTCCTGTAGAAAAACTGATTTGCGATCTGTCAAAATATCGTTTGCGAAGAATGGGAGGAACAACGATGAATCATATGGAAAAGGCGGCAAGATCCATTCAAGAGGCCATTCAATCGCTCAGAGAAAAATCACCCGAGAGCGTCATGGTCGAACGCTACTTCCTTTTGTATGAAGCATGGGATATGCTATGTGACCAGCCACAGCCGATACAATTTGGCAAAGGATTGCACTATATTCTTTCCAGGGCTTCCTTGCCCATTTGTGGACATGATCTGTTATTGGGAAGATATGATGATCATGTTCCCGACAAAGCTCAGGCGGCGCGCTTAAACGAGCTATGGCTTCGCCATCCGGACACCTGCCCCATCGTACAAAACAATGGGGGACATTTGACGTTAGATTGGGAATCGCTGATCAAGGACGGCATCCCTGCGTATTTGGAAAAGACCGAGCGTCGTATAGCATTGGCCGATCAAAACGAGGAAGGGGAAGCCGTACTATCGTTCTTGACGGGAATGCGCTGGGTGTATCAAGGCATTCTTTTGTATATTCAGCGATATGGCGAGGCGGCAAAGAAAGCGGGGTTACAGGACTGCGCCGATGTTTGTTGTTCTCTTTTGCGTGGGGAGCCACATACATTCCGAGAAGGATTGCAGCTGATCTTGTTTGTTTATACGATCTATTTGATCTATGCGGGCAGAACGGTGGCGTGCTTGAATGTTGGTCGGTTGGACGATATATTGCTTCCGCTATATTTGGAAGATCTGAACGCAGGGCGCTTAACCGAGCAAGAAGCAGGAGCACTTATCGATGATTTTTCAGCTAAAATGAGTTTACATTTGGGGCGTGGAGAACACCAGCTTGGGGGCTTGGATCGCGACTATATTTGTACCGGGTGGCTGCGTAATCATGTGTTTGATTCGCCGGGGTATCTGACGATCGGCGGCTACAGCGCAACGATGGATCATGCTAAAAATCCGTTGACGCTGTTGTTTGCCAAGCACATCCATGCCCAATTAAAAAATCCGATATACGTTTGCCGATATACGGCAGAGGCGCCGGATGAAGTGTGGGACGTTCTTTGCGAAAAGATACAACAAAATGCGCCGTTGCTTCTGTATAACGATGAAACGGTGTTGTCCGCCTATCGTCACACGGGCATTGAAAGAGAATACGCGATCAATTATTCGGTTCATCCGTGCAACTGGGCGGATATTTCGAAGAGCTATGGCGTGGTGGATACGTGCGATCAGTCGTTGCCGGGTCTGGTCAACGAAGTGCTGTATTCCGGTGCTTCCTTCGAGAGCATGGACGAAATTTATCAGGCAATGGGTGAGCGATATACCGCCCATTGCCGCCCGATCTTTGATCGTTACAGAAGCAAATACGCGGCGACTGTTACCGAGCCGGACGGAACACTGTCCTTTGACGATTGTTTTATGGATGGACCGCTGGAGCGGGCTCGCGGTATCAAAAATGGAGGAGTCAAATATCCACTGATATACGTTCGTTTCCGGAACGTGGGAACGGCGGTGGATATGCTCAGCGCGGTGGATACCCTGGTCTTTCGGAAAAAAGTTTGCACGCTATCCGAATTGTTGGAGGCGGCAGACGGTGACTTCGTCTGTGCGCCGGAGCTGCTTGGCCATTGCCGAAAGGCGCCGAAATACGGCACGGATCACGAGGATGCTGACCTTCACGCGGTTCGCTTGATGAACGATCTTTTAGACATTGTGGATCGAGAAACGACGTCTGCCTCGGGACAGAGAGAGGTTTATACACTCAATGTTACCATCAATGACTCCAACCATGTTTACGACGGTATGGCAATGAATGCCACGGTTGACGGCAGGCGAAAGGGCACTCCTCTGAGCGAAAATCTCAGCGGAACGGTAGGATACTCCAAAGGGGTGACGGCGCTGTTTAATTCGGTGACTAAACTTCCGTTTGATCGTATACATTCGGGGGCACTGAATGTCAAGATTGATAGAAAACTGGCCGCCGGCGAGACGGGGCGTGGGTACATCAAGGCGTTGCTGACTTCTTACTTTGAGCAAGGCGGTATGCAGCTTCAGTTTAGCATCACGGATACAGAAGAACTCAGAGCGGCACAAAAATATCCTGATTTGTACCGAGATCTGATGGTTCGTATTACAGGATACAGCGCCATTTTCGTAGATATGTCGAAAAAAGGACAAGAAGAGTTTATTCGTCGGGAAGAGTTGCGGTGAACAAATGAAGCAGGGTGTTATTTTCAATATTCAAAAATGTTGCACGGGAGATGGTCCTGGCATACGGACGACGGTCTTTCTCAAGGGATGTCCGCTGACATGTGCGTGGTGCCATAATCCGGAGTCGCATAACCTCCATGTTCAGATGCTCTATCATCCCTCCCGTTGCATCACCTGCGGCGTTTGCACCCAAAAGTGCCCTGCCAAAGCGCATCGTATCGACCGTGGAATTCACACGTGGGACAAGGCAGCGTGTACTGCCTGCGGCTCTTGCATCGACTCTTGCAGTCGGGACGTGCTGGAACAATCGGGGCAGGTGGTAACGGTGGACGAGGTGTTGCGCGAGGTGATCAAAGATCGTGTGTATTATAAACATTCGGGAGGTGGCATGACGCTTTCGGGTGGGGAGCCGTTGCTTCAATTTGAGTTCGCACGAGCGCTGTTGCGGGGAGCCAAGGAGCAGGGGATCCACACTTGTGTAGAAACTTGCGGCTGGGCAGAGGAGGATCGCATTTTGGAACTTGCGAAGTATACGGACATTTTTCTGTATGACTGGAAGCTGACGGACAGTGAGGCGCACCTTCGCTATACCGGTGTTGGTAATGAGCGAATTCGCCAGAATTTGTATGCGCTGGATCGCATGGGTGCCCACGTGATTTTGAGATGTCCGATCATTCCAAATGTGAATGACAACGAGACTCACTTGCGCGGCATAGCACAGCTTGCGGAGTCATTGAAGCACGTGATGTGCATAGAGATTGAGCCATATCACTCCTTAGGGCATCACAAATATGCGCTGCTATCAAGGGACGCGGAGGAGTTTAGAGTGCCTCAAGAGCAAGACATTGACGGATGGCTACAGTATTTGCGTTCCGAGACACACGTGGATGTAAGAAAAGCGTAAAGAAATAACAAAAAGGTAGATACATAGTGGATTTCTATGTGTCTACCTTTTTTGATTGGCTATGACTTCGTAATACGTGATCGTCTTTGAGGGTGGCTGGGAACGTTTCGCTATGGACGCATGATTCGATCAATTTCTCCGCTCTGATCTCCTACCAAAACCTCGAATTCGTTGGCGGTTGCTACGGGATCATAGGTGGTGTAGTGAACGGTTAGAATGTCACCTTCTGAAATTCCAAGCTTGCCGGTTTGATTTCTCCCTTTTTCAATAGACAGAAGTGTACACGAAGCCGGCCAAAGAATGTCGGACAGCTCTTTGTCAATGGCGAAGGCTCCTTTATATATTGTTAGCGGAACCTCAATTACGTGCGGCTGCTTGTTCTTGTGAACCATCCGGGCTTTTGTTTTGATAACCGTTCCCGTAAAGTCGCCCAGACCCGATGCTTCAACAGTAAGGAAGGCGGCGGTTACGGCAATGATGATAGGGAGAACGTTATGAAATCCGCCCAAAGCTTCCATGGCGAAAACACAAGCGGTCATGGGAATTCGGGACGATGCGCCAAGAAAAGCTACCATTCCAACAACGACGAGGAGTGTATAGTGCTCCGGGTCGATTAAACCAAGTGCGATAAAGGCCTCGGCGCAGAGAGCACCCAAAATGGCACCGAACGCAAGAGTGGGAAGGAAAATGCCGCCCGTAATTCCGGCAGTATTGGACACCATCATGAAGATGGCGCGAATGAGAAATACGACAACGAGAAGATACCAGAAGGTTTGACTTTCCAGGAGATGTTCTCCGAGCAAATGATCGATCAGCGAGTGACCCGAGCCGAGTAGCTCTGTTAAGAAGAAACCAATCAATGCAACAAGAGCAAAGATGATAGGAAATTTGATTCGAATCGAGATTTTGGACAGTTTCATCCGAATCAAAGAATCGACAAAATGATACAGCTTGATAAATCCAATCGAGCAAATACCGCACAAAAGTCCGGTCAGCAGGGGAATGAAGATACGCGTCAAGGGAAATGCTTGGAGGGTATCCACGTGGAAAAGAGCGGTTGTCCCAAAGCCGAGGGAATCAAACAGGCGTGACATCAGGTGGCTGACGGCGACGGACATGGATACGATGGAGAACAGCAAGGGAGAGAATCGTTTGTGTATCTCCTCCATGGCAAACAGTATCGCGGTGATGGGAGAGCCGGTTGCCAAAGCGAAGCCGGATGCTGCGCCACCAGTCATGATGTAGCGGCGCCATCCCTTATTCTTTTTTTCTCCGATGAGATGGATGACGCCATCGCCGATGGCTGTTCCCATTTGAACGCAAGGTCCTTCCGTACCAAGAGGAACGCCGCTGAGAAAGGTAATCAGAGTGGAAAAGGGGAGGACAAAAAGCCCTTCGATCCATTGAAATCCTGTAATTCCTCGAATGGCCGCGATAGATGTGGGAATGCCACCGCCGCGGCATTCTTTGAAAAAGGTTAAGATGAGAGCGGAAGCCAAGCCCAAAGCAGCGGCACCACCGATGACAAGAGGGAGGTAGACATTGTTCGATCTCGCTGTGATATAGATGTCTTCCGACATACCGACGATAAAGCTAACAGCCATCTTGAAGAGCGTGATAAATACAGAAGAAAAGACACCTGTGCAAATCGAAAAAGCAAGGCTTGGAAGCAAAAGGTTTTTTATGTGGTGAGAAGGACGGGTGTTCATAAGGAGATCCTTTCCGTGATACCTGAGATAGGTACTGCCCGAGAGGGACATCGGACTTATAAAGTCATTACTCTTGGTCGAGCGGATTAGATGTCATCTTCGCGCAATGGCTTGACACGATAAAAATCAAGAATGGGGATAAGCACAAGGGCAGTAAGGCCGGCGTTGAATCCTCCGTTGTATAGGACAAAGCCACCGTGCATTTTGGCAGTGACGGCACAAATGATGGCACTCATAAAACCGGCCAATACGCCGTAGCGGAAGCCATATTTTCCGGCGATCGGGCAAAGCCCCGTGGCAAAGGCCAAGCCGTTGATGTAGGTTTGCGTGGAAAGCGTCCATGGAATGTCAAAATTGGCGATTTGGCAAATGATAATCACCAGGGCAAACAGCGCCAAATAGCCGACGGCAATGGGAAATACGTTTTTTAGGTGCTGTCCGTCTGCCGCAAAGGTGAGAGCGGCAAATACGATTCCCACGGTTGCTCCGGTAAAGCCGACGCCCGTGGGGAGGGCAGGCCAAAGGGAGGGAAGGATAAACACCAGGTTGAGGTAAGCCAGAATGGCAAAGCCGTACAGGGCAATATTGATCAAGCAAAGAGGCATTCCGAATTTGTCTGTAAAGTCGGTACCGTATCCCGTGCAGCGCAATAGATCGCGATAGTTGCGAAGGCTCTTTTTATTAAAAATAAATCCAACAACAAACGTCATGGAAAACAGGAACACGAAAAACACATTCATAAACTCACGGTAACCGTAGGGGAGCGTGTCGTAGGCTTCGTTGACAATGGTTACTTCCCCCGGAGCTTCCACCCCGAGTGTGTTGTACATAAAGGCATTGATAAAAATACCCAATATACCGATAGCGAGTCCGGCTTTGTAAAGATTATACCCACGGTGCATTGCCGTTGTGCCGGGGAGCAGGGCGGGAATAACAAAGCCGATGGCAAGTCCGCAAACCAGCGCAAGGATGACTCCGACCCAGTTGACATTTGTAGCAGACGCATCGTAAGATCCGATGGCGTATCGGAAAAATAATTCGCTGACAAACGGAGCCAGTGCCGTTGAGAAAAAGGCGATATGTATATTCTCGCTGATCTTCTTTTTCATGATGCCGCAATAAAGAAGAATCCCAAAGAAAGGGGGCCACATATTCAAGAAATTCAGCCCGTAGAAACAATGCGCCACGATGAGCATATAACCGGCAAGAATGGTGGCGTTGGCTTTGGCGCGGCTGATATAAACGATGAGATTGGCCAACAATCCGCAAACGGCCGCGTTAAACAGCGTGCTTCCCAAGCCGCCGAGGGCAAAATAATCGGTGACAAGCTTGCTGGGCGAGGTTAGGATGCGTAATAGATTCTCAAAGAAATTCCACTCCTTGGTATAAAGAATGGCGATGGGGGATGCGATCAAAAAAAGCAGACTGATTAAGAAGGGGTATAGATAGATCAGTCGATGGCTAAGCTTTTGCTCCTGTTCGGACATGGATGGAGTCATGGGTGTGGAGCCTCCTGGAAAATAATATCACACGGGTAATCGTTTTATTGAAGCATTGGGTTTTACGCTTTTCCAAATTGTGAAAACTTTTTGAATTTTCTCAAAAAGTCAGAAATTTGAAGGGCGCTCAGCGTGATAACGGGGGAGCGACCATGGATGGTCGCGCAAAATTTCGCCGATGGCATCAGCGATGTCGCTTGCCATGACGGCGCACTGCCCCAAGCGCGCGGCGGCGTGATCGCCTGCCAAAGCGTGAATGAGGACTGCTCCGGCGGCGGTGAAAACGGGCAGAGCATCGGGATAATGGCGCGTTTTGGCGAGCAGGGCACCGATCAGCCCCGCCAGACAATCGCCCGATCCGCCGGTGGCCATGCCACTGTTGCCGTGCGTTTGTGTCAGATGATAGTTGCCTCCGTCGGAGATGACCGTACGGGCGTCTTTGAGCACGCATACGGCGTTGTATTGGCGCGCCAGGGCTGAGGATGCCGCAAAAGGATCCATGGCCATATCAGCCGCTGTAAGGCGCGTCAGACGAGCAGCCTCGCCTACATGGGGTGTGATGACGGTCGGCGTGTTTCGTGCCGTCATGAGGGCTTGTAGCGGCTTGTGAGCGGCGATGAGATTGAGAGCATCGGCATCCAGCACCAAGGGCTTGGTGCAAAGGCGGAGCGTCGCCTCAACGATGCAGTATGCCGCGTCGGATTGACCCAGTCCGCAACCGAGAACTACGCTGTCAGCGCGATCGAACAGGCGCATAAAGTCATGGTCAGAGGGCAAGGCCTTGGGGGTAAACAAGGTTAATACGGCCTCGGGAAGGAGTGTTTGCAGAGGAATGCGGTTTTCATCGTCGGTAAAGATTTCAACGATTCCGCTTCCCGCGCGGTAAGCGCTTTTAGCGGCGAAATAAGGTGCGCCGCACATACCGTAGGAGCCCCCCATGACGACAATTCGGCCAAAGGTTCCTTTGTGTCCGTGAGGCGGGCGGTAGAGCATGTCAGAGATGTCTGTGTCTTCTGTCAGGCACCACCGCTGGATCGGTTTTTCGTCGGGGATTTCCAATAGCGCGTCTGGGCTGATACCAATGTCGCATACGCAGATTTTGCCTGCATATTCGGCGGCGGGATAGAGCGTAAGCCCTTGCTTGAGCGCCCCCATGGTGGCTGTGACGGTAGCGCGTAGGGCAACACTCGGAATGCGTCCGGTGTCGGCATCCACACCCGATGGGACATCAATGGCAAGCACCGGCGTGTCGGGATGGTGTGCGAGCTGCGTGATCCACTCGGCCGCTTTCCCGGTGATCTTGCGGCATAGGCCAATGCCAAACAGTGCATCGATAACGACGGTGGGCTTGGGGCGATATTCCGTAATATAGGGGGGAAGGGAGTCACGTGTTTTGCCGCCGCATTCACGCCACAGGGCATATTGACGGGCGCATTCCACACTCATTTTATCCATATCCGGTGCGTTGTCTTTCCATTCGCCTGCGTAGCAGACAACGGTGTCAACGCCCTCCTCAAAGAGAAAGCGTGCCACGGCAAAGCCGTCGCCGCCGTTGTTGCCGCAACCGCACAAGACGACGATTTTGGTCGTGTCGGTCATGCCAAGCGCCGGCTCGGCATACAGCACCTCAATGGCGGCGCGAGCGGCTCGTTCCATCAGAGTTTGCGAGGCAATTCCTTTTTGATGAATGGTGTATTCGTCACACGCGCGCATTTGCGCGACGCTCAGCAAAGGCAGCATAATATCCTCCCAAGGTTTGATATCTGTAGTATAGCACGAAATATCGGCGGGCGCAAGTGCCTTTGAAAAAAAACAGAGAGAGGCGGGGAAAACCTTAGCAACCGGCGATCGCACAAGAGCTCTGCGCTTGACAAAATCGTATTTTTCTGTATAATGAGAATTGCAGCGTAAATTGACGTGAAAGGGGGAGTGTGGATTGAGCATATTTTTGATTTGCTTTTTGCAGATTCTGCTTTATACGTTGGGCGTGATCGTCATCTGTGGCCTTGTCATGGAAGTGTGTTATCAAATTTGCTTTTGTTTGATGGGGGGACGGGCGACGCGCGTCTTTTGGATTGTCACGGGCTGGCTTGGAACTCCAATTCACGAATTAGGGCACGCCATCACTTGCTTGCTGTTCTGTCACAGAATCGAGACCATCCGCTTATGGCCCTCTCGAAAAGGGGGAGCCGCGGTGGAGCACAGCTACAACCGTCGCAATCCGCTTGCGGTATTCGGTAATGTTTGGATTGCATTGGGGCCGATTTTTGCGGGTCTTGCGGTTATTGTCCTTGGGCTGGCGTTGGTTTATCCTTCTACGATGGATGAGTTGCGACAAGCGTTGTCCTCTCCGCTACCAGCCCTTTCCTTGGCAGAGGAAGCCGTTTGGCACGTTGGTGCTCTGATCAAAGGAATCTGTTTGGAACAAACACAAGCGATAGGATGGCGTATCGTCGCTTTGTGTGCGATGCTGTCTATATCACTTCATGTGAGATTGAGTGTCTCTGATCTAAAAGGAATGTGGCGCGGGTTGCCCATGTATGCTTGCCTTACAGCGATAGTAGCGGCGGTGATTGCCATGATGGGAAGCGAGGTCCACGGCGCAACGGTTGATATTTTGCGCCGAGTGGCTTGGGTGATTATACTCCTCTTTTCTTTGATTTTGATGTTTGCGCTGGCGCTGTTACTTTTGTTGCTCATTTTGCGACTTATGTGTGCGCTTGTAGCCTTCTTTTTCCGAAAATAATGATAGTTCAAATAAAGAAAAATATCCGTCCACAATAATATCGTGGCCGGATATTTTTTGTTAGTCATTTTCACGTTCCAAGGAGCGTTGCGTAGCAAACCCTTCGGGATAACGTTTTTTCAATTTTTCGATGTTTCGTGTCAACACCGTTTCAAGGTCGATGTCCAGCACTGTGGCGGTTTCAGCCAAATACCAAGCAATATCCCCCAACTCTCCGATCAGTTTTTCACGGTCAAGAGGATGACCTTGCGCCAAATGCTTTTTGACAATGTCAATGGCCTCTCCCGATTCTCCGCACAGCCCCATGACGCCGTTGATCAGCACGGCTTTTTTGTCCAGTTCGGGATTGAGTGTGGTCATGGCTAACGTTTGATATTCGTTGATGGTCATAAAAATCTCCTTTTGTGCGCGGCATTGTTCGAGGGACGCGATAGTTTTCTTTGTAATTCAATTATAGCAAGGGAGACAGAATTTTGCAAGAGCTTTGTGAAAAATATCGGCGGATGGTTGCGAAAAGGCGAAAGCCATGGTATAATATCGGTAGCGATTCGTGTTTCGGAGGTGTGTATGTCATCCAAACGTAAAAGAAACAAGGGCAGAGGCTTTTTTTGGCTTTCGATTGCTCTTTATATGACCGCCGCCACGATTTGCGGTATTTATTTGGGGCACTATGTCACAAGAATTGGTCTTTCGGAGCGGGGAACGACGGAAAAGCTGTTGTTCTACGCTGTGTTTTTCCTTGGTTGCTATGGGGCGATTTACTTGAATATGATCGTTCATGAGCTGGGGCACTGGTTGTTCGGCCGTATCAGCGGTTATCGGTTTGTCTCTTTCCGCATCGGGAGTCTGACTTGGATTCGTGGGGGGGACGGACACATTCATTTCAAACGGATGAAATTGATCGGTACGGGCGGACAGTGTCTTTTGACTCCCCCCGACATGAAAAACGGGAAAATTCCCGTGGTGATGTACAACTTGGGCGGGTGTTTTTTGAACCTATTGGTGGCAGGTGGCTTGCTGGCGGCGTTCGTTTTTTGGCCAAGAGAATTCTCCATGGCCAGATTGATTATACTATTTGCGTCGCTGTTTGGCATGGTGATCGCCCTGACCAACGGCATACCCATGGATACGGGGATGATCGCTAACGACGGAAAAAATGCGCTTTCTTTGGGGAATGACCCTGTGGCTATGCGTGCGTTTTGGTTGCAACTCAAAATCAACGAAATGCAAACCAAAGGATTTCGCCTGAAAGATATGCCCGAAGAATGGTTCGCTTTGCCGACGGCGGAAGAAATGAAACGTCCTATGGTTGCGGCTTTGGGCGTATTTGGTTGTAACCGCTTGATGGATGAAGGACGCCTGGAGGAGGCTCGAGAGCGCATCCGATTCCTGCTTGGAGGCGGTAGTGCTGTCAGCGGGATCTATCGGTTGATGTTGACGTGTGATCAGATGTTTTGCGAGATGGTTGGTCCATGTCGCCGTGACGTGATTGATGCTGCGCGCACGCCGGAACTGCTCAAGTTTATGAAGCTGATGTACACCAATCCTTCGGTGATTCGCACAGAATATACCTACTGGCTTTTGGTGGCCAAAGACGCGAACCGAGCCAAAGAGAAGAAGGCTTTGTTTGAACGATTCGCCGCTAAATATCCGTATGAAGCAGATATTTTGGCAGAAAGAGAACTGATGTCGAAAGCGGATGAAATCGCGGATTCTCTCAGATGAGTATAAAACGACACGCCGGCGGAGAGCATCCGTCGGCATGTCGTTTTATTCCCGATATTCAAATTCTTGGCTGTTATAAATGTATTTCGGCTTATTCGGTTGGCGATTCAGAAACACCAAATAGAATATGTCTCCGCAATGTGCCGAGTGGGTGAGATTTTTTTGTGATGACGTGATTCTCGTGTGGACGAATTTGGTGCCGCTCTCAAAGAAAAACGTATCTTCTTGGTGGTATACGCCGTCGGTACGGGTTGCCCAGGTGTGCTTGTGGGGGGTTACGTTGATCAACCGGTCTTGCTTGACGAAAAATTCGCCGCGAGACCACGCAAGGACTTCTTTTGTGTTGCGGATGGTCAGACAAACAATAAAAATGACCAGTGCTGTTAAAAGGACAGAAAACAGGATGGTTTCAACGCCCGGATGTCGGATGGCCGCCGTGACCAAAATGGAATCAATCATAAAAATAAAAAATAATAAGACGAGGCTCTGTATCAAGAAAAATCGGGCTTCTTTGAACAAGGAAGCACCTATGATGTCTTTGGTCAGAGGCCGCTTTTTTTCATCGCGATCTTGAAAAACGGTGTCTTGGTTCATAGCGTATCCTCAGATATTAGCTAACGCGGCGTTTTTGTAGGAAGGATCGTCTGTCACTTCTTTGATCACGCGAATCATGTCCGGAAAATGAATCTGCTCCGATTCGTCGCTCAGCTCAATTTCCAAGATGGCTTTATCCTTCCAAAAAGGATATACGTCAATCTCAAAGTACTGATTGCCAAAGGTCAGACAGTAGCGTGTCTTGCGGATGGGGCGACGAGAAGGGTCTGCATCCATGAGCAGTTTCAGATATTCGCACTGGGAAATTTTACGTTCTTCCTCCACTCGCTTCCACTCGGTTATCTTTCGTTTGGTGGTCAAAAAGTAGATATAGTTGCCGTCGGCACCGCGCTGACGCACGCGCATTTCCTGCCCATCGGACGTGGAAAGATAGGTCTGAAGAATCTCCACGCGCTTGCAGTTGGGCAACTGTTCGAGAACTGCCACATCGGGATATTCAATCAAAAACTTTCGCTCAATCTCGTACGTTTCGCCCTCGCCGAGAAAAGCGGTGATTTCTGCGATCAGACGGTGGAGCTTGCGCTCAAATTCTGTGTCATGATCAATGATACGCAGGTGGGGATGACCCGTCCAAGCCGCGATCAGTCGGTTATCCAAATCCGCCGCTTGCTCGACGGTCTCGGTTCTTGCGGCATTGTTTTCGGTAGTGTAAAACTGTTCTGCACCCTTGGCGGCTGTCACTAAATGAAATACCGCGTCGTAGCTGTCGCGCAGTTCTACCTCGTTTAGGTTCAGATACGCCAAAACATCACTAAATTCTTCATCGGTCATGTACGCTCTGTTATCCATCGCACCGCGGTCGCAGACGAGCAACACTTTATCGGTCGGCATGGTAGCAGCACCTTGTGCGAAAAGCTTTTCCTTGGTCAGTTGCAGTTCCATTTGGCACTTCTGGTAATCCGCGTTGGTGCCGCAGGTCCATGGGGCAACACCGCCCGTGATGAACTCGGTGGCCGTTTCGGGTATGAATAAGACGGTATATCCTTTGTTGGTAAATGTGCTTTTAATACGGTCCATGGCCGATGTTTTTCCGGCGCAGGGACCACCCGTGATGACAATCTTGGTGATTTTCATGTTGCTGTTCCTCCCGAAATTGGTGATCAAGGTGTTAAATACGGAAAAAAGCACATCTGCCAAACAGATGTGCTTTTTCCTGGTGCGGGCTAGAGGACTTGAACCTCCACAACCTTGCGATCATAAGAACCTGAATCTTACGCGTCTGCCAATTCCGCCAAGCCCGCATCGGTGTTGCGCTGCGGTTTCGCAACGTGACTATTATACCACTTTTTTCTCAAATGTCAATACCTTTTTCAAAAAAAATAAATTTTTTTCTGTTTTTTTGAAATGTTTTTGCTGTGGCGAGAAAAACAGCGCTGCACGTGATGTGCAGCGCTGAAAATAAAGATATTAGTTGGCGATGGCGTAGGCAAATTCGCCTGTACTGCCCTGGATGTTTTCCCGGAAGAAACGGAGACCGATGGCAGAGTAGAGGTCGAGCTGTGCGCCTGCGAAGACCTTGACGTCAACCGTCGAAGACGTATTGACTTGCTGGCTGAATTGATTGTTGGCATCCAGAGGGCCTACGTGCTGGAATACAACGCCGCTGGCTTCAGCATGGCCGCCTCTGATGCTCAAAGCACCGGTGCCCGTGGTAGGCGTGACGCGTGCATCGAAGCCATCCAGAATCAAATGGCCGTTTTCCAGAACAATCAGGCCGGTGGGTACATAGTTGTAGCTGGAAGCACTACCTGCGACAAAACGGACGGTGGAATCGTCATCTACGTCAACATAGATCGCCAAATTGCCCTCGGGCGTGGATCCGGGAACGATATCGTCCATGAAGTTGAGCAGGAGCAGTTCGTTTTCGTACGATCCCTTGATGCGAATACCGCACAAGGAGCCGTCAACGCCGCTACCGATGACCTTGCCGTCAAAGCCACCCGTGAAATCCATACCATAACGAGCACGGTAGTTGAAGATAAACAAGAGTTGTTCTTCTACGGTTTCGCCAAACTCGTAGGCGGTCAGGTGTGCGTTCATGTGGTTGAACAGCGCTCCCGACATTTCGCCGGAGCCGAAGCTACCGCTGGCATCGTTGAGTTTTGTACCCCAAACGGATGCGTAGAAGGTGATGTTAAAGTGGGTGTTCATGATGATACCCGCACTGGAGCTTCCGTCAAGCACGATACCGCGCGAGAGAACGCACCCGGTGATATTATCGACGTAGTGACCGCCGCAATCGGCGTTGGCCATGTCGATGGCCTGATAGGTATTACCGAAGCAAAGGTCGCGCAACACACAATTCTCACCCATGACGCTGACGGTGAAGGGGTATGCCGTGATATTGTTCCAAGCCTGCTCGGGATACCAGAAGGTCAAACCGCGTAGACCGGAGCCGCCCATCATGGTGATGAATGCTTCATCTTCTGCATCGCCTTTTCCCGAGGTGACGTAAATGACGGAACCTTCGCCTGTGGTGACGTGCATACTCTGGTGAACGCCTCTCAATTCAACTCCGTTCGGGATCAGGAGAACATCGGTGATGTTGTAGTAGCCGGCGGGAACGTAGACGATACCGCCCTTTTTGGAGGCTGCCGTTATGGCCTTTTCGAAGGCGAGGGTGTCGTCCGCCTTGCCGTCGCCGATGGCGCCGTAGTCACGGACGTTGAAGATGTCGTTGGTCGCGGCAACAACGGGAGGTGCGGGAATGTCCAACGTGAAGTCGGGTGTGGAGGGCAGGGAGGCAACGGAGCTCGTCTGTACAACGCTGTGCTTGCTGTCCAGCTCGTTGATATATTCGCCGGTGAACTTGTTGTTGTTAATTGCGGCGGCTAAGGTGCTTTCCGAGACAAAATAAGCATATTTACAACCGATAAATTCGTTATTGGTGAGGAGCAAAACCCCGCCGTAGGATACAACGGCGTTTTTGTCGTTTTCACCTTCAAGAACGCTGTTTTGAATGGCCAGCGTGCCCTTAGCGGTATTTGCAATCCATACACCGGTGCCCTCGCTTTTAATCTTGCAATCATACAGGCGAAGCGTGCTTTCGGTAGCGGTATCATCTACCTGGATAGCAACGGATTCTTGTCCTATGGTAGAAATATTTGCCATCGAAATGGAGGCGCTGTTATATCTGTGATAAATGCCGATTTGGCAGTCCTTGATATCCAGCTTGGCAATATTGGAATATCCCGCTGTTTCGCCGTTGTCTTCGGGATTGCGCTCAAGCAACAGGCCGATACCGCAGGAGTCTACGGAAATATCGTACATCATCTGGCCGTCGGTACGCATGAGAATGATACCAGTGGCGGTGTTCCACATTTGCTTGGCGATCGTATCCCGATCCTCGCCTGTGAAGGCGGCCCAGTAGTCGGGACCGATGTGCATGGAGGTGATGCGGGCGCAGTCATAGCATTTATTGATCTTGAAGCCGTAGCCCAACACCGACATATAGACGTCGTCGATGCGAGGGAGCTGATTGCCCTTGTCGGCAGCGATGCCGCGCCATGCGTTGACGATGGTTACGCATTGAACAGAGGAAGCGTGCTGGGTACCGTCACCGGCCAGATTGTCCTTGATGAGGACGGCGGCCGGGTAGGCAATAGGTTCGGAGATGTTTTGTTCAGGATAGTAAATCGTCAGACCGAGGATACCGGCGCTGGCACCGACGGTGATCATGGCCGTGCCGTCTGCCTTGCCCGCGTTGCCGGTGGCCAGCAAAATGGAACCATTCTTGATTTTATCGGGATTTTGGTCGGGATTGGTCCACTCACCTGCCAAATAGACCGATCGCTTGACAGTTAGAGATCCCTTGATCATGTATTCGCCTGCGGGAACAAACACGGTGCCGCCGCCCTGGCTATATACACGGTCAATGGCGGACTGGAAGGCCTTGGTGTCATCGGTGACGCCGTCGCCTGCCGCACCGAAGTCAAGCACGTTGGCGGTGAAAATCAAAATATCGTCGGGATTTCTGGGATCGGGTGCGGTGTTGCTGACTTTACCTGTGACGGACAAGTCGCAACGCAGGGAAATGGTAGCGCTCGGAGTGAAGTTGTTGGCAGACCGATAACCCAAAAGGTTTTGCAACAAATAGCGAACGCCGTAAGCGGCGGCGTTGTCATCGCGGCCGGCAATAACGAGTTTCTCACCCACGATTTCAATGCGGTAGTCATCCTCACCCAAACGGGTGGCAACCTCCGCAGATTCCGGGCGGTTGGTTGCGCCGACCAGAATTTCATAAGGCGCGGCATCTTCATAGTCCGTCTTGATGCTAATGCTTGCCGCTCCGCTGATGGTTTTCAGCGCGCGCTGAAGCAAGGATGCGCTTGTCTTGAGCGCGCTGTCGCACTGATCGGGACGAACAACCACATAGCTTGTCACGCCGTCTTTGATCATGTTTAGCATGGGAACGTCCTCCTCGGGGGGATTGTCAGGGTCTTGATTCGGCTGGTCGCCCGGTTGATCTCCCGGATCATTTGCCGGCGGATCAACGGTGTCGGTAGTGTCCTGCCCACAGGCAATACACAAGGACATACAAAGCAACGCTATCATGAAGAAAGCGATGGTACGTAAAAAATGTGTTTTCATGAGATAAAATCTCCTTTCCCAACGAGGATTTGCTAATTCAGCAGGGAATTATTAGTAAAATTATACAACAGAAGGGAAAAAATGTCAAGGCGTTTTTCGCTGAGATTGATAGAAAAGAAAAAGGAAACCGCTCGCGGTTTCCTTTTTGTAACGTTAACTGTTGAGTGCTTCACCGAACACAACGCCAAGTCGACGGATGCCTTCGACGATCTTTTCGTCCGACATGGTCGAGTAGTTGAGGCGCAATGTGGAGGTGGGGGTATTCATGTCAACCATGAACGTGTTGCCGGGAACATAGACAACCTTTTGTTCGATGGCCTTTTTGGACAGGGCAAAGGTGTCAAGCCCGTGACCCAGATCGCACCAGATGAACAGACCGCCGCCGGGACGGGTATAGGTGACGTCCGACGGGAAATATTCTTCCATGGCGTCCAGCATGGTCTTGCATTTGTGAGCATAGTTTTCGCGCATTTGGAGAATGAGCGCGTCCAAATCGTAACGCTTCATATACTCGGTAGCCAGCAACTGAGGCAGCATGGGCGTGTGAACGTCCGACACCTGCTTGGCGATGACCATCTTCTGAATGATGGGACGGGGAGCACACATAAAGCCCAAACGAAGACCGGGGGCTAACGTCTTGGAGAAAGAACCGCTGTACATGACAATGCCCTCGGTGTCCATCGACTTTATCGTAGGGGTCTTGACTCCGTCGAAGGTGAGCTCGCCATAAGGGTTATCCTCTAAGATCAGAACGCCGTTTTTCTTGGCAATGTCGTACAGTTTTTGACGCTTTTCTACACTCATGGTAACGCCCATGGGATTTTGGAAGGTTGGAATGGTGTAAATGAAGCGAACGTTCTTGTTTTCCGCCAGTGCTTGTTCCAGCGCGTCGAGATCCATGCCGTCCTCCTGAACGGGAACGCCCACCAGGTGAGCACCGTAGGAACGGAACGCGTTGGTCGCGCCGATGAAGCTGGGAAGCTCAACGATGACGGTGTCGCCCTCGTTGACCAAGCACTTGGTGGCCAACTCGATGCCTTGCTGACCGCCCGATGTGACGATCAAGTCATCGTTGTCGGTGCCGATCCGCTCCACACGGGCAAGGCGCGCGCGAATGGCCTCACGCAAGGGGGTATATCCTTCCGTAATACCGTACTGCAGAGCAGTGACGGGTTGCTCGCGCAAGATTTCAGCCGCGATATCGGACAAGGCTTCATTGGGGAACAATTCGGGGTTGGGGTTGCCGCCTGCCAAAGAGATGACGGCAGGATCGGCGGCATATTTGAAAATCTCACGGATGGCAGAGCCGCGCAGCGTGCTCATGCGGTTAGAAATGGTATAATCCATCTTAAATCACTCCTTACAGTCTGTAAACGTCTGCGGGACTGACGTCACCGTAGCCGCCTCGGTGCAGAATATCCTCGGCCAAATCAATGTCATCGGTGCGGACGACCATGATCGCCTTACCGCTCTGTCTGCCTACGCAAGCGTACATATATTCAATGTTAAGACCCGCTTCGGAGAGCAAATGGAGAATGCCGACGGCACCCCCGGGGGCATCGTCCATAGCGATCGCCAGTACTTCGCTGATGCGAACGACGATACCGGCATCCATCAGCACCTCTTTGGCGCGATCGGGCTGATCCACGATCAGACGCAGAATACCGAACTCGGAGGTATCTGCCAGCGTCAAGGCGCTCAGATTGATGCCCTCCTTGGCCAAAATATCGGTTGCGGCGCAAAGACGGCCGGGTTTGTTTTCAAGAAATACGGAAAGCTGTCTGACAGTCATCATAATCGTAATCTCCTTTCAATCTCACATCTTACCCTTACGGTTATCGATGACGCGCTTGGCCTTACCTTCGGAACGAACGATGGACTTGGGGTTGACCAGATGGACTTTGGCACCGATGCCAAGCATAGAGCGCAGACCCTCGGTGATGGTGCGTTCCATCTTCTCGATGGACTTGACATCATCGGTGAAGAAGGTTTCGCTCATCTCGACATTGACGTCGAAGGTGTCGTTGTTATTCACGCGGTCTACCACGATCTGATAGTTGGGCGTGATGGCATCGCCGTAAACTTTGAGCAATACTTCTTCTATCTGTGAGGGGAATACGTTGACGCCGCGAATGATGAGCATATCGTCGGTACGTCCGCTGGGCTTGCGCATACGAATATGCGTTCTGCCGCAAGCGCAGGGCTCGTCGGTCAGGGTGCAGATATCGCGCGTGCGATAGCGAATGAGGGGGAAGCCCTCTTTGGTGATGGTTGTGAATACCAATTCACCCGTTGCACCGATGGGCAACACCTCGCAGGTATCGGGGTCAATGATTTCCGGGATGAAGTGATCCTCCCAAACGTGCATGCCGCACTGGCACTCGCACTCTCCCGAAACGCCGGGACC
>JAZQUX010000020.1:0-2824 GCA_045631585.1 Eubacteriales bacterium
AGTTGCTGTTTGGACTTGTCTTCCTAAGACCGCTTGGCCCTCCGACTTGTTGATCTCGGTACCACCCATACCCGCATCAGTCGCCGTGAACACGTACTGATCCAGCGCTATCCCTCCGCCGTTGCTGTCAATTCCCGCACCGGCGAACCTCTCGCCATCGGCAAGGAGGCTCTCCCTATGCTCGGCCGCACCCCCGCGGGTGTCAAGGCCTGCCGTCCGCTCCAAAACAGCGTCATCGCCGACTACGATCTGGCTGTCATGATGCTCAATACCTTTTTCAAACAGGCCCATGCCATCGGATTTTTACAGCGCCCAACGGTGGCTGTTTCCATTCCTCACGGCATTACGGAGGTCGAACGCCGCGCACTGGAGGACGTCATTCGCGACGCGGGCGCCCGCTCAGTTCGTCTGCTCCCCCACGCCGTCGCCGCCGCTTACGGTGCAGGACTCAATATCGCCAGCCCCCACGGCAGTATGATCGTGGATATCGGCGGCGGTACCACCAAGGCCGCGATTCTTTGCTACGACGGTGTTGTCAGCGCTCGCAAGGGACGCTCGGCCGGCGATGAATTCGATGCGGCGATTGTCGCGCACTTGCGCTCCGCCTACGGTCTTGTCATCGGCGAGCAGTCTGCCCATGCCATCAAATGCCGCATTGGCGCCGCTCACCCTGCCATCGACCGCGGAACCCTGCAGGTCAGCGGCCGCAGTGTCAAAAACGGCTTGGCTACCACGGCCGAAATTTCCTCGGGCGACGTAGCTGAGGCGCTTCGCAAGCCCATTGCCCGCATCATTCACTTGATGCGTGCCACCTTGGAGGCCGCGCCCCCCGAACTCAGCGCCGACGTCTTTGCCACAGGCCCCGTGCTTTGCGGCGAAAGTGCCAAATTGCCCGGCCTTGCTAAGGTCATCGCCAATGCCATCGGTATGCGTGTCACCACCGCGCCCGAGTGCGGCGATTGTGTCATCAACGGCCTGCAAAAATCCTTAAACGAAGAAAAATAAATGAGAGTTTGATCGTATATGAACCAAAAAAATAACCCAAATTTCGATTTCTACTCGTTTGGCGAGCCGCCCAAAGCGGAGCCAAACACGCCCCCTGTCCAAGAGGAGTCTTGGCGCGCGGATGTTCATGAGAATTTTGCCCCCATGCTCGACACCGCTGCTCTGCATCGTGCCACCACGCTGAGCTATTCGCGTGTCGGCTTTGCCTTGGCGCTTACGATTGTGTTGTGGTTTGCGCTGTCTGCGGTTGTCGTTGCCATCGGCGTCGGGATCTCCCCCACGCTGGGCAACAATTTGATGTTTACGAGTCTGGCCGGCACGCTTCCGTTGTATATCGTCGGCACACCCCTGATGTATCTGATGGTCTTCGGTCTCCCCACCGCGCGTCCTACCCCGAAAAAGCTGACGCTCTCTTTCGTTGTGATGCTGTTTTTGATGGCGCAGGGCTTGATGTGGGCGGGCAATTTCATCGGTGAGGGACTGATGGGTATCATGGGCCGCTTGACCGGTGTGGATTACTATAATCAGCTCAACGACACCGTCGGACTTCCCATTTGGTTTACCGTCATTCTGACCGGCATCTTAGCCCCCATCTTTGAGGAGCTCATCTTCCGCAAGCTGATGCTGGACCGCATGCTTCCTTGCGGGGAAGGGCAGGCCATTTTGATCAATGGACTGCTGTTCGGCCTGTTCCATAGCAATTTGTATCAATTTTTCTATGCCGCGTCCCTTGGAATGCTTCTGTCCTTTGTCTATGCCAAGACGGGAAAGTGGCATTACACGGCGCTGTTGCATATCGCCATCAATTTCATGGGCGGCATTCTGCCCGCCATGCTGTTACAAAAGATCGATTACAACCGCTATCTTACGCTCGACACCGCCAACGCCCAAGAAATCGAGGCATTCATGGCGGAATACGGCCCCGAAATGTCCGCCATTTCGCTGTTTTCCATGGTGCAAATCATCCTGGGCTTGACGGGCATCGTTTTGCTGATCTTGAAATTCAGAAAAGTCAAGGCGAGCATCCGCCCTTCGCTTTTGCCGTTTGGCAAGGGCATGAAGGCCGCCCTTCTGAACGGCGGAATGCTGTGCGCCATTGGAATATGCACGCTGTTGCTCATCACTCAGTTGATCCCCTTCGCGTGACCTGACCAAAGGTCACCCGATCCCATCGCTTTTTCCAAAAAACATCCCAACGAAAGGAGGTCACCGTCATGCCCTATGTGCCGCTTCCCACCAAAAAAAGAAAAAAGCGCAAAAAGCCGCAAAAGAAAACGCCGCATCAGCTGTTTTCCCGTCGGTTGACCCTGCTTGGCGTGATGTTTTTGGTTGTCTGCTTGGTGTATAGCTCAATTTTGATTGCACTGCAGGCGCAGGGCAATGCCTACGCAGTTTACAAAGAGCCCGAGCTCCCCTCGGGTGCGACCACGAAAATCGTCACCCTGCAAGCAGTCAGAGGCGAAATTTACGATCGCAACGGAAAGGCGCTGGTCACCAACCACTACTCCTATGATTTGGTGGTGGAATACGACCCCCTGACCACCTCCTTGTCCATCCCCGAGCGCAACGCCCTGTTTTTGAAGCTGATGGATCAGCTCTCCGACGCTACCGCGGGGCAGATCTGCATCGCATCCGATCTGTTGGTCGGCTCATACCCTGATTTGTCCTTCGCCAAAGAGATGACGGTGCGCAGAAAGACGCTGCTCAAAAACATCGCGCTTAGCGAGGATGCCGGCGCTGACGAGGTGGTCGCTTATTATGTGCGCCGCTACGCGCTGGACGCGCATGAGGACGGCATTCCGCGCTATACCAACGAGCA
>JAZQUX010000021.1:0-10934 GCA_045631585.1 Eubacteriales bacterium
ATCCAGCCACATTTGCTCCATAAACGCCTTAGCGGCGGCGACATGGCCATTGTGGACGGGAGAAAAGCTACCGCCATAAATACCGATTCTCATGGCAGTTCAATTTTACGGCGCTTAGGATCCTTCGCCTGGCGATACAGAACCAACTTGTTACCAATGACGGTGACAAGAGTGGCATTGACAGCCAAAGCAAGTTCTTCCGCTACGTCGCGTGTTGCTTCCCCACTGTTTTCCAACACTTTCATTTTGATCAGCTCACGCGCTTCCAGCGCATCGCTGACTGTTTTAATCATCGCATCGCCAATGCCACCCTTGCCAATCTGCATGATGGTGTCGATACGAGTAGCCAACGAACGCAAATACGCTCGCTGTTTTGTATTCAACTGAATCATAGTTTTCCTCGCTTATTGTTGATTCATACGCGCATGGAGCGCCTCGGCAAATGCGCGCAAGGCGACAGCGCGATGACTGATTTTATTTTTTTCTTCAACCGGGATTTCACCAAAAGATTTGCCGAAGGGGGGATAGTAGAAGATGGGATCATAGCCAAATCCTCCTTCGCCCGCGCGCTCATACAAAAGCTCACCCTTGACATCACCGAACACGACAATATCTTCGCTTCCATCGGGAAATACACAAGCGATACAGGAACGAAATTCGGCCGCGCGGTCGGTTTCGTTTTGCATATTTCGAAGAAGAAGCTCAAGGTTCGCCTCATCATCGCCATCCGTCCCCGCATAGCGAGCAGAATAAATGCCAGGTGCATCATTCAGCGCACGCACACAAATGCCGGAATCATCACCAACGCCGATATATCCGGACGTGGCCGCCGCGCGGGCTTTGATCAGAGCATTGGCCGCAAAAGAGTCGCCATCTTCAACGATGTCGCCATCTACGCCTGCATCTGCCAACGAAAGGATCTCGATATCCGGAATATACTCCGACAAGAGCGTTCGAAGCTCGGCAATCTTTTTCTTATTGTGAGAGGCAAGGACAATCTTCATCACACACCTCAAAGAGCAAACAGCGCGTTGACAAACTCATCTGCGTCAAAGGGTTGCATATCATCGATCTTCTCTCCCACGCCAATGAACTTGACCGGAATGCTCAATTCCTTCTTGATCGAGAGAATGATACCCCCCTTAGCCGTTCCGTCCAGCTTGGTCAAAATCAAGCCGGTAAGATCTGCCGCATGGCGAAATTCTTTGGCCTGAAGTACGGCGTTTTGTCCCGTTGTCGCATCCAGAACCAACAGATTTTCACGGGATGCGCCGGGCAGTTCGCGATCGATCACGCGATTGATCTTGGCCAACTCATTCATCAGATTTTTCTTGTTGTGCAAGCGTCCTGCCGTATCGACGAGCAACACATCTGCCTGCTTGTTTTTCGCGTAATTGACAGCATCATACACGACAGCAGCAGGGTCAGAACCCTCGCCCTGACGGATCATGTCCACACCCGCGCGGTCGCACCACACGCCCAGCTGGTCAATCGCCGCGGCACGAAACGTATCCGCCGCCGCAACTACAACCTTCTTTCCCTGGGAACGCAGACTGTTGGCAATCTTACCGATCGAGGTCGTTTTGCCCGCACCGTTGACACCAATAACCAAAATGACAGCGGGCGATGTTTCAAGTTTCAACGGTTCTCCCCGTCCAATCATATTGGTCAGAATTTCTCGAAGAGTATCCATAATTTGATCTTTTTCTTTGAGTCTGCCGTCCTTGATTCGTTCGCGCAGCTCTTCAATGATATCCTCAGTGGCACCAACACCGACGTCGGCGCAAATCAAAAGCTCTTCCAATTCGTCAAGCAAGTCTTCATCGACTCGGACAAAATTTTTCAAAAGATTGTGTACGCCACCAAAAATAGCGTTTTTTGTTTTCATTAAGCCCGCTTTGAGCTTATCCAAAAATGCCATCCCAATCGTCTCCTTTTTTCTTACTGATATTTTCGACGTCAAGCGCAAGAACCTTAGAAATGCCGTGCTCGGGCATGGTAACGCCATACAGTCGGGTTGCCGCGGCCATTGTACCGCGACGGTGAGTGATCATAATGAACTGCGTTCCGCTCGAATAACGCTTGATATACTGCGCCAGGCGTTCTACGTTGACCTCGTCCAATGCCGCCTCAATCTCATCAAGGATACAGAACGGAGTGGGGTTGGCCTGCAAAATAGCGAAGAACAGCGCAACGCCGATAAAGGATTGCTCACCACCGGAGAGCTGCATCAGGTTTTTGATGATCTTTCCGGGAGGCGCCGCCTTAATTTCGATACCGCTTTCCAAAATGTTGTCGGGATCGGTCAGCGACAATTCTGCACTACCGCCGCCAAACAACTCAGAGAATACGCGGCCAAAGTTTTCATTGATTTGATTGAAGCACTCAACAAACGAGGTCTTCATATCCTTTTCCAAGGTCGAAATAATATCCAAGAGCTCCTTGCGGCTCTTTTCCAGATCCGCGATCTGCTCGCTCATGGTGTCATATTTTTCCTTGACTTCCTTGTACTTTTCAACAGCATCAAGGTCAACGTTACCCATGCCGCGCAAGCGGTTGCGGCACTCTGTTTGCAGAGCGATCAAGCTCATGCGATTTTCCGGGGTAACAGCAGGATAACCCAACGCCAATGCATCCGCACGGGTCAATTCATAATCTTCCCACAACTTACCCGACAGCTTGTCCTGCTCTGCACGGAGCTGAGACAGTTTATTTTCATTTTTGGCATGGACGCGATAGATCTGCTCTTTTTCGTCCATCTTTTCACGCATTTTACGATTCAGCTCGTTCAGTTTTCGCTCAAAGACAAAGCCGTCTTCTTCGACCAACTTACGGCGAGCATTCAAGCCATCCAGTCGATTCTGACCGTCAACAAGCAGCTCTCTGTTGGCCGCCATCTGCTCAGTCAATTCTTCAATCTGTGCCTGATATTCAGCCAATCTCTCTCGCAATGCCTGAAGCTGAGCACTGAAAGTATCGATTCTTTCCTCTGCCGAACGAATGAGCAGATGCTCTGTCTCGGCATCCTTTTCATTGGCGCTGATACGAACGTACAGCTCTGTCAATCGCTTATCGATATCCGAACGGCGATCCTCCAGATCGTTCTTCTGATCGTTCATAGAAATTCTGGCGGCACGGATTTCCTCGATTCTGTGACGCAACGATGCTTCCTCGGCGTACAACGCCTGCAATTCCTCTTCGTAGCGAGCGTGCATAACAGCAATCTGCTCGTACTCGGATTTCAGCTTATCCATCAGCGTACGATTGGCATCCCGCTTGGCGAGAACTTGCTCCAGACTTGCCGCTTCGCTTGCACGCAAAACAGCCGTCAAGCCCTTTTGGTTGTCCGCCTCATCAATCTCAATTTCGAGCTCTTCGATCTCCTTTTCCAAAAGGCGCAGGCTCTTGCTTTGCGTTTCCATCTTGGATTTCAGCTCATCGAGTTCGGTCTGCATTCGTTTGATCTCACCGGCACGGCTGAGAACACCGCCTTTTTGCTTAACAGAACCACCCGTGAACGAACCGCCCACGTTAATCTGCTGACCATCCAGCGTGACAACACGAACGCGGTAACCTGTCGCTTTGGCCATCAACGTAGCATGGTCGATGTTATCAAAGATCACCGTCCGTCCCAACAAAGAAGACAGGACGTTATAAAACTTATCATCCGCGTGAAGCAGTCGATCCGCGACCCCGATATAGCCCTCGTAGCCTGCGGCGGTCTTCATTTCAGCGGTCTCAGCCGAAGGACGCATCGAGGTCAAGGGGAAAAACGTGGCTCTTCCCGCCTCGCCCCGCTTGAGAGCGTACATGGCCGCTTTGGCTGTTGCCTCATTGTCAACAACAATGTTCTGCAAGTTGGTGCCAAGGGCCGTCTCGATCGCCGTGATATACCGATCGTCTACCGAAATTAACTGAGACAGAGGGCCAAACACCGTACCCGCGGGCAAACCCTTGGCATCGGTAATGCGGCCGGCCGCATATTCCTTCATAACAAAGCGAACGCTGTGAGCGTATCCTTCGAACTGCTCCTCCATGGTGCGGTAAGTGTTGATACGCTGTGCCAAGGAATCTGCGCGCAAGCTTGTGGCATGATATTGGCTCTGTTCTGCAGTGTGCCGTTCCTTCATGGAAGAAAGGCTAGTCTGCCACCCGGCCGTCTTTTCGTCCAGAGCGGCAAGGCTATCATCGTAATCGGCAATGGTTGCGCGCAACGATGCGCACTGCTTTTCCAAATCAGTCGAAATACTGACGTAATGCTCCAATTCAGAACGCATGGTGTCGTTTTTGCCATCGTCCGTATCCCGGGCATTCTCAATGACAGAAAGACGAACTTTAACGTCCGTTGCCTGTGCATCCAACGCAAGAATATCCTCTTGCGCCGTGGCAATATTGGCCTCCAACGATTCAATTCGCTCGTCCAGTTCTTTTTGTTCTCCCATCAGAGCGCTTTGTTCTTCCGTCAAAAGCTGCGCTGCATCGCGAAGAGCGGCAATGTTTTGATGATGCTCGGCGCAACCGTCGATCTCCAACTGCATGGAGCGATCGGTGCTTTCGATGCTTCCCTGCGCTGCGGCCATCAGCTCACGGGCATGACCGATTTTACTCTCCTTGACGCGATTATCGCTGTCCATGGCGTGATTTTCTTCGGTCAGACGGCGAATCTGCGTCAACAACTCCTCGCTCGTCACCTTGTTGCTCTGCGATTGTTCAAACAGGTGATTGTTCTGCTCCTCCATTGAGGAAATCGCCTCATCGACACGAGCAAGATCGAAAGTGGAATGCTTGAGGTTTTCTTCTGCAACATCCAATTCGCGGCGCAAGCGCTCCGTATCATACAACCACAAGCTGACGTCAGCCTTTTTCTTATTTTCCAACAATTCAATGGCACGAACCGCACGGGCGGACTCTTTAGCCAAGGGCTCAACCTGAGCTTCAATCACGCTGAAAATATCGCGAATACGCGTCATGTTGTCTTCGGTATGCGCCAGCTTACGCTCCGCTTCATTTTTCTTGTGGCGGTACTTGGCAATACCCGAAGCATCTTCGAAAATAGCGCGACGCTCCTCGCTCTTACGTGAAACCATTTCGGCAATTCGGCCCTGTCCGATGATGGAATAACCGTCACGGCCGATACCGGTATTCATAAACAACTCGTAAATATCCTTCAAACGGCAAGCGCGGCGGTTGATGAAATATTCACTCTCGCCCGCACGGTAATAGCGGCGGGTAACGGTGACTTCATCGTATGGACAATCCAATCTTTGCTGGTCATCACTATTGTCCAAGGTCACCGAAACTTCGGCGTATCCCATCGGCTTACGGCTGTCCGCACCGCCAAAGATAACGTCCTCCATTTTGGAACCGCGCAAGCTTTTGGAAGAAATTTCACCCAAAACCCAGCGCATTGCATCAGAAATATTGGATTTTCCGCTTCCGTTGGGGCCAACGATAACAGTAACACCGGCTGCGTGTCCCGAACCTGCACTTTTGTCCGTGGAATTCACCAAAGCGCCGCTGGCATCAAACACAAGCTTTGTCTTATCAGGAAAGGACTTAAAGCCCTGCATTTCCAATGATTTTAAGTACAATGTTGTATACCTCCCGTGGTATATCTTAATAAATGGTCACTTAACTTAATATAACCTGCGTGCCCGCGAGCAAATCACTCTCGCGCACGTCTATATGTTCCAATTGAAATTCTCGGCACAGAGCGATCGTATTTTCTCTATGCTGACCAATGGCCTGCGACAGTTTGCCTCGCGAGACCAAGAAAGTAGGGCATCTGCCCGAATAAGGAATCAACAAATCTCTCATTTTTCGCTGATAGAAACGCGCATACGCCATCTCTCCCAGAGCGGGGTGATAGGCGCCGCCATAAAGGTGCTCCGCGGAAAATCCATCCGATGAGCAAAGTCCAATCCTCAAAATGTCAACATTTCGTGATTCGAAGACGGCCAACAAATCGGCACAACGATCTACGGCATCTTCTACCGTCATGGGCATATAGCTTCCCTCTTTGGCAAGATGGGCCAGGGCCGTCTCCTGCAACACAACTGTCGGGTAAATACGAACGGCGCCGGCTCCCAGATCGCACACCATATTTGCGGTGGCTAATTCCTTTTCGCGCGTAGAGGCGGGCAAACCTATCATGATTTGCCCCACCAACTCATATCCTCGCGCAACAATGCGACGGCAGGCATCTTCAGCCTGGGCAACCGTATGTCCTCGGCGAGTTGCAAGAAGCACCTCGTCGTCCATACTCTGCAGCCCCAATTCAATAGCAGAAATAGAATATTGGCAAAAAATGTCCAAAATATCCTCCCCAACCGCGTCCGGGCGAGTAGAACAACGGATGCCGCGTACACGCCCGGCATCCACATACTGTTGTGCTACATCCAATAGTCTGCGCATCAGATCACGATCAATGGCAGTAAACGAACCGCCAAAGTACGCAATGTCGGCTTCCGCATCAGGCTCAAGCGTCGAAACAGCCGCCTCAATCTCTGCCCTCACAGTTGTTTCATCAAACACGGCACGCCCCGAAATGGTAGTTTGATCGCAGAAAACACAACGATGTGGACATCCCATGTGCGGAATAAAAACAGGGATATTTTTATGTTTTGAACGGATTTTCGTCCTCATGTTTTACTGTTCAAAAATGCCAAACAGTCGGAGGGCATCCGCCGCAGCCGCCTGCTCCGCGATACGCTTGGAGCGGCCCTCTCCTCGTCCAATGACGTTACCGTTGAGTTTAGCCTCAACAGAAAAGGTCTTGCGATGATCGGGGCCGGACTCTCCCACCGTGATGTACTCCAAGAAATCTCCTTCGTTCTGCTGCACGAACTGCTGCAGTCTGGTTTTGCTGTCTCCTTGGAATCCACCCGTTTTGAGCGTTTCCAATTCGGATTGAATGAACGGTAACAAAAACTCTGCCACGCGTTCGCGCCCCGCATCCAGATACATAGAAGCAAGCAATGCTTCAAAGGCATCCGCCACGATAGAACGGCACTCGCGCCCGTTGTTTCGATCTTCTCCTTTCCCCAAGCGAAGATAACTGCCAAGCGAAATCTTATCGGCGTATTTTGCCAAAGCGCGTTCGCAAACAACGTCGGCTCTCATGCGCGTCAGATCTCCCTCGGGGCAATCCTTGAAATGGGCAAACAGATAATCACTGGTAATGATCGAAAGAACGGAATCGCCTAAAAACTCCAAGCGCTCGTTACAAAGCAAATGATGATTCGCCACACCCATCTCATTGGAATAGGACGAATGCGTCAATGCGCGCTCTAAGAGTTCCTTGTTTTGATAATGATAGCCAATGGCGCTCTCCAACTCCTCCATGGGCAGCGGATAATTTGCCATACGGGATCACTCCTTTCACTTCAAACGGGGATACGGCGACGGCGTCAATTCCTCGTCTTCTTCTTTTGCGGCTTTCTTTTGTGCCGCCTTCTTCTGCTCCGCTATGGCGGCCATGGTTGCCGTTACGTCAGCAATAATCGTCGAGTTTGCATAAGCGATGGCCTGAGCGATCGCATTCTTGAAGGCCTTGGCATTGGAAGAGCCATGAGCCTTGATGACGGGTTTGGACACACCCAGAATAGGAGCACCGCCAATCTCATTGGCATCAAAGCGCTTTTTCATGGCATACATTGGCTTTTTCACAAGCGCGCCCGAAAGTTTGCCTTTCCAACCCGTATTATAGAAAATATTTTTGATTTCAGACATAAGCAATTTTCCCATGCCTTCAATGGTCTTAACCAAAATGTTACCGGTAAAACCATCTGTAACGACAACGTCACAAACGCCAAAAGGCAGCGAGTTACCTTCTACGTTACCAACAAAGTTGATGCTTTCCATGGTAGACAGACGAGCGTATGCTTCGACCTGCAGGGGGGTTCCCTTGCAGTCCTCAGTGCCGTTGTTGAGCAATCCCACGCGGGGAGATTCCAGACTGTACAGCGTCTTCATATAGGCAGAACCCAAGCAAGCAAACTGCTCCAGATTCTCCTCCGTTACCTCTACGTTTGCGCCCGTATCCATCAAAAGAACGGGATTCTGCAGCGGCAGAATGGTCGCGATGCCGGCTCTTTGGATGTGCTTGATCTTGCGGACGATCAGCATCGCACCCGTAAACAGAGCACCCGTGTTACCCGTGCTGACAAACGCATCTCCCTTTCCGTCGGCCAGCAGGCGCAAGCCGGTAGACATGGAAGAATCCTTTTTGGCGCGCATAACGCAAACGGGGTCATCCTCCATCGTAATAACCTGCTCTGTCGGAACAATCTCAAAGGACGAAATATCCGCGCCCTGCTCAGTTGCAATATCGCGAATCGCCTGTTCATCACCGACAAGCGTATATTCAATTCCCTGCTCCTTATATTCTTCGGCAGACGCCAACACACCCAGCACCATTTCGCGAGGCGCGTTATCGCCGCCCATAACGTCAACGATAATTCTCATATTTACCTCCTAATTTCCATAAAAAGTCACACGTTTCGATAAGGCTCCAGCGCATCCAGTGCGCGAGCAGCATACCGTTCGTATTTCGCAATCTTTCCGCCCTTGACACGCTCGCCAAGCGGCGGGATAATACCAAAATTCGCATTCATGGGGACAAAGTGTCCTTTGCCCTGCAGACTTCCTTCACTTACGTAGGCCGCCATGGCGCCCAGCATGGTTTCGCGGGGGAAGACTTGTCCGTCTTTTCCCAGCGCCAAAAGCGCTGCGTTTCGTCCGGCAACAAGTCCGGAGCCGGCCGATTCGATATAGCCCTCAACGCCCGTCATTTGACCTGCAAAGAAAACACCTTGGTGGGATTTGAGCGCATAGGTGGCGTCCAACAGACCGGGAGAATTCAAATAGGTATTGCGGTGCATGACGCCGTAGCGGAGAAATTCTGCATTTTCCAAGCCCGGAATCATACGGAATACTCGCTTTTGTTCGGGGAATGTCAAATGCGTTTGGAAGCCAACAAGATTGTACATAGTTCCTTCCAAATTTTCACGTCTGAGCTGAACAACGGCATACGCCTCTTCTCCTACGCGAGGATCGACCAAGCCTACCGGCTTGAGAGGGCCGTACAGCAGAGTATCATGACCTCTACTCGCCATCACTTCTACCGGCATACATCCCTCGAACACCGTCAGGTCCTTTTGCTGTTCACGGTCAAATTCCTTCAGTGTTGCTTCTTCTGCCGTGATCAGTGCTTGATAAAACTGCTCGTATTGCTCACGCGACATAGGGCAGTTGATGTAGTCCGCATCCCCCTTATCATAGCGGGATGCAAAATATGCAATGTCCATGTTGATGGTCTCAGCATCGACGATGGGCGCGGCGGCATCAAAGAAATGCAAGCCTTGACAGCCCAAGTCATTGGCAATATAATCGGCCATCGCGTCTGAGGTCAAGGGTCCGGTCGCAATCACGGTGATCACACCATCCTCCACCTCGCTCATTTCGCGGTCAATGACCTCGATGAGGGGATGGTTGCGAATCTTATCCGTCACATAATTCGAAAAAGCCGTACGGTCAACAGCCAACGCAGAGCCTGCCGGTACGCGAGTGGCTCTGGCCGCTTCCATAATCAGAGAGCCCAGGCGGCTCATCTCCTCCTTCAGCAAACCAACCGCATTGGTTACGCTATCCGATCGGAGCGAATTAGAGCAAACCAGCTCTGCAAACGCAGGGGCATGATGAGCGGGAGTATACTTGTGCGGTTTCATTTCATACAAACGAACCGATACTCCCATATTGGCCGCCTGCCATGCTGCCTCACAGCCGGCAAGACCCGCGCCGTAAATGGCAATCGTGGGGCGGGACATATCAGCCATTACGCATCCTCCCCGCCATTCATCGTGGCATCGGTAAGTTCAGGAGCTTTGCGGGAATAACCGCATCCTTCCTTGGCACAAAGCAACACATTTTTGCTCTTTCTGACAAACAGCATACCGCCGCAATCGGGGCAGGTTTCATTGGTGGGAAGATCCCAAGATGAGAAATTACAAGTAGGATAGCCGGAGCAACCATAGAAAGTACGACTGCGGCCACGGCGGGTGATCAGCGGCTTGCCGCACTTGGGACAATCCACGCCGATTTCCTTGGTTTTCTGCTTGGTAAATTTACACTCGGGATAACGGGAGCAAGCGTAGAAACTGCCAAAACGGCCGGTTCTCATGACCATATCCGCGCCACACAGTTCACACTTCATATCAACAACCACAGGTGCTTCCTTTTCTGCGGAAACGGTCTTTTCCACTTTCGGTTCCTCAACAGAATCCTGCACCGTCTCATCTTTCTCGGGCTTCGCCGCATCCAACGGTTTGGTGTTTCTGCACTTGGGATAATTCGGACAAGCAACAAATTTACCGAAACGACCGTTCTTGACGATCATACGGCTTCCGCACTTTTCGCAAATGTGGTCCGTTTCTTCTGCGGGAACCTCCAGTGCCTGTGCACCTAACGCTTCTTCTGCATGGGTCAATTCTTTCTCGAACGGTCCCCAGAATTCATGAAGAACCGCGTGAAGCGAGCGCGTACCGTTTTCGATATTATCCAAATCGTTTTCCATATCAGCAGTAAAACCGCTGTCTACGATATCCGGGAAGTAATCCTTCATCATCTTGGTCGTAATCTCGCCAAGCTGTGTGGGAACAAGAATCTTACCTTCGCGAGCCACATAATTACGGGACAGGATGGTCGTAATCACCGTCGCATAGGTGGAAGGACGGCCAATGCCCTTTTCTTCCATCAAGCGAACCAGCGACGCCTCGTTGTATCGTGCAGGCGGCTCGGTAAAGTGTTGCTGAGGTGCGACATCCGCCGAGCGCAGCACCATCCCCTCCGTCAAAACGGGAATGCGCGCATCACGTTCCTCTTGAACATCAGAATCACGATGATTGACGTGTTCTTCCACAGTTTCCTCATAAAGA
>JAZQUX010000022.1:0-4392 GCA_045631585.1 Eubacteriales bacterium
GGTCCGCATCGTCATTGATGATTTTGACAATGTGCCCTGCACGAATAACCTTTTTTCGCTTGGGCTCCATATCGTACAGTGCAATTTTGGGAGCGCGGGAAGTGACCACGGCAAACGTAATACGCTCATTTCGAATTTTGATGCATTCTCCCACCGACAACGTCGACAGAGCAAATGCCGCGGGAAGATTCAAAAGCAATCCGCACTGAGCATCAAACAATCCTAAAATATCATACAGCACCGTGATCGCCAACATCACCACGACGACGGTCGCCGGCGTAGGAGAAGAACGGAACAAATCAAGAACGCCCCGCTTTAGCAAAGAGAAGGACAACGCAGCCGTCAACAGTAGCAAGCTCAGTCCAATCGCTCCGTACGCTCCCGATGTCGGAAGCTTGCTCAAAGGTGCGGGAAGTGTGTCAAACAACACAAACAACAAATCCGAAAAACCGATCGCCAGCGTAAGCAAAATTGTAAGCACCAGTCTGGCCATGGCCAATCTTCCGTGTGCGCGATACGCCTTGCGGATGGTCTTGTCTTTTTCGTGGTCGGAATACTCTTCGCCGTCGCACGCATATACGCCGCGAATCGGACGATTGGTATTCTCGTTTCCCATGCGGCGATGCTTCACCGTCTCGATGCGCTGCGTGCCAAGCTTTTGAGACAAATTGTTTTCGTAACCCAAATCCAGGAGCACTTCCACATCCTCATCGCTCATATTTCGCTCGCGAGAGACGGTTCGGCCAAAGGCGAGAGCACCGCCCAAGGGGCTGACATTGCCGCGAGGAGCGTTACGGTCATTGGCCAGCGCATCCAACGGGGATTGCTTGGGACGAGGCGCTTCGTTCGATTCCGCCAAGCGAGCGCCGGCATTGCGAACAGCATCCAACGGAGATGCAACGGGGGTAGGAACCGCAGGAACGCTCTCCGGCACAGGAACCGGCGTTTCTTCCTCCGGTGCTGTCTCGGTGACAATCGCCGAAACAACAGTTTCGTCCTCGGCATCCAGCACGATATCGCCTTCGTGCAACGGTTCTTCCATTTGCTCCGTCGGCTCCGCCAGGCCTTCATTCTCTGCGTCTGCCGCGCCCTCCAAAGGCAAGTATCCCTCATCCAAGGGGGGAATATCCTCCAGCGAACCGCCCACCTCTTCTTCGGGAACGTTGGCAAACACATCTTCTTGGTCCTTTGTGGAAGCAAACGAGTCTGACGGTATACTCAACTGCTCGACAACGTCAAACGGAGCATTTTCCTTTTGCGTGTCTTGCTCTGTCACATAAACACTGTCGATGGTAGGATTTTGCTCGCCCAATACGTCGGAGGGCATTTCCACCTGCTCGTCAGACGTATCCGTCTGTTTCGTTTCTTCGCTCTCCGTTGCCGCCTCAGACGGTGCAAACTGAGATTCTTCCGGCGCGTCCACGTCAGACATGACAATAGCATCGCCCTCGCCAGTTACAGGCGAAACGGGGGCTTTTTTCGATGCGGCCTTTTTCTTTTTGGTCGCTTTTTTGGCGTTCTGTTTGGGAGCGGATTTCTCCCCCGGCACAACCTCTCCGAGAAGAGCGGCCATATAAGAATCAAACTCCGCAATATCCTCGTCGATATCGGCTACCGTACGCGGCGCATGGGACGCATCGTCCGTGTCCTCGGACGCCGTATCCCCATCTTCTTGTAACGAAGCGCGCAATGCCCGCAACAATTCGTCAGTAGAGTCCTGAGATTTGCGATTCATACAAGAACGTCTCCTTTCATGTCGTAAAAACGGAGATTATTCCGTCACGACCATCTGTTTTTCACGTTTAGCTGCGTGCTGACGAGCCGCTTCCGCCAAAAGGATGGAAGCCGCCGTCGATACGTTAAGCGAATTAACCTGTCCTCTCATGGGAATGGAAATAATCGCATCGCATTTTTGCTTGAGTAAAGCGGATACACCGTTGCCTTCGCTACCGAAGATCAAGGCGCAGGGGCCGGTCAGGTCGGTTTTGTCGTAGGACTGACCGCCCGCCTCGGCGGCATACACCCAAACACCCTGCTTTTGCAAATCCTGCACTGTTTGCGCGAGATTGGCCACTTTGGCTACAGCCAAATGCTCGATGGCACCGGCGCTGGCCTTGGAAACCAGGGGCGTCAGGCCGACAGCGCGGCGCTTGGGAAGGATCAATCCGTGAGCGCCCAATCCTTCGGCACAACGAATAAGCGCGCCGAGATTATAGGGGTCGGTAATGCCGTCCGCGATTGCAATGATGGGGTCTTCTCCTCGTTCACGAGCGATCGCGAGGATTTCTTCTACCTCCACATATTCCTTTTCAGCGGCCATGGCAATCACACCCTGATGGGGAGCAAAGCCGGCAATGGCATCCAGCTTGGCGCGGTCAACTTCGACCACGGGAATTTTCTTTTCAATCGCTTGCGCAACTAAAACAACAATAGATCCTTCGCGTTCGCCTCGCTGAACGAGCAGCTTATCTATGGTTCGATCGCTGTGAAGCAACTCGCGAACGGCGTTGCGACCGATCACGATACCCGAGCTCTGCTCCTCCTCCGAAGCAAGAGGCGCATTCTCCTTGGCCTGGGCACTGCGATCCACATGATCGTATTTGGAAGACGGACGTCCTCCCCGCTCGTTTCGTTTGTGATCGAACGGGCGGCCGGCACCGTCGCGAGCGGGCTTTTTATGATCGTTTTTATAGTTTTTTTGATAATTTTTCTGTTTATTTTCCATGATTTTTCACTCCGTTCTGCCAATCAGGCAACCGTCCAATCGGCCATCAAGCGAGCAAGAACCTTCCACACACGTTCGACCGAATCGAGATACAGCACTTCATCAGGCGAATGAATGTCCTTCATATCGGGCCCGATCGAAATGATGTCCATGTGGGGCAACTGCTTTTTGATATAACCGCATTCCAATCCCGCATGGATAGCAACCACCTTCATGTTGCCTCCGCACACCGCGGTGTACGCCTTTTGGTAAGCATCGCGCACGGGAGACACCGGTGCATATTCCCAACCCGGATATCGACTGTGATGCTCTGCCGTTCCGCCAAGTGCGGCGGCCAGCGCGCCCAACGCGCTCACGGTGGCATCCAGATGGCTCTCGCGGGAAGAACGGGAGGTAAATGTGATGCGAACGGCATCTTCATGCGTACGCAAAATACCAAGATTTCGGGAATATTCCACAAGTCCCTCTACCTCATGACTCATCGCCAACACGCCGCAAGGAGCGTTGGCCAACAGCCCGATCACGCGAGCGGTAGACACTTCATCCATCATACCGTCAAAAGCGGGCGGATCCATCTCCGTCTCACAGACAATGCGGCAATTTTGGTCTTCCGGCACCAGCTCTCCTGCGACCTCGTCTCCCAGTTTGAGCAGCATCATGCTAGCCATCGCAGCGCTCGGCACGGCAATCAGGGCGCAGGCTTCACGGGTAATGGCATTGTCCTTAGAGCCACCCTCAATACTGATCAAACGAACATCGGGCAATGCAGACAGCAATCGACCCAGCAACAAATTGGCGCTGGCACGGCCCGTATGAATGTCGGCACCGCTGTGACCGCCGCCAAGGCCGGTCAATTCCACGCGGCAAACCTCACGATCCCCTATCGGCTCGCGGGTGATGGGCAAGGTCAGATCGGTGCGGATACCGCCCGCACATCCAACCGTAATCACCGTTTCTTCCTCGCTGTCCAAATTGATCATATAGCGGGCAGAAAGCGCAGAATAATCAAATGCGATCGCTCCGCCCATGCCGGTTTCCTCTTCGGTGGTGAATAGACATTCCAACGCAGGATGCGCATCCAGCTCGCCATCCAACAAAGCCAGCATCATCGCAACCGCAATTCCGTTGTCCGCGCCCAGCGTCGTTCCGTCGGCGCGCAGGCGATTGCCCTCCAAAATCAGCGAGATGGGATCGCGCTCAAAATCGTGAACGGTATCTCCGTTTTTTTCGCACACCATGTCCGTGTGTCCCTGCAACAGAATGGGCGCATAAGCCTCTCTCCCTTCCGTTGCCGCTTTTTTGATCAACACGTTATTGTTGGCATCTCGGATGTGAGACAAGCCGCGCTCAGCGGCGAAACGGCACAGGTAATCCGCGATCGCCGCTTCATTTCCCGACGCACGGGGAATGGCGCTGATCTCTTCGAAATATTGAAATACGCGGGCAGGTTCAAAGCCGCGAATGATTTGATCGTTCATGAAATTACTCCTTTTGTCACTCAAAAAATTACAGACGATCCCGACGCGCACGAGAAAGATTGATGGTGCCCTCGGGCAAGTTTTTGTAGTTTTGCAACGCGATACCCGTACCGCGCGCCACACAAGAAAGCGGCTCCTTGGCAAGTGCGACAGGCACACCCGTCACCTTGTGAATCAGGCGATCAAAGC
>JAZQUX010000023.1:0-21960 GCA_045631585.1 Eubacteriales bacterium
CGTACCGTCATGCGTTGCATAGTCGTCACCAAACACACGCAAATACGGCAACTTACCTTGACCGACCTGCGTAATGTAGGGGAACAAATTGTTAGGGATTCCCTTGGGGTCCTCTCCAATCAAGCCGCTTTCATGCGCACCGATGGGGTTAAAATAGCGCAGAATGGAAACGCTGAATTCGGGATCGGCCGTATGCAAATCCTTGAGAATTCGCTCAATCATCAACTTGGTCTCTCCATAAGGATTGGTTGTCGAGAGGGGGAAATCCTCACGAATCGGCACGCTTTCCGGCTTGCCATAGACCGTCGCGGAGGAACTGAAGACAATTCGCTTCGCACCGTATTTTTGCAGCATTTCGCAGAGAATCAGCGTTCCCGTAATATTGTTATGGTAGTAGCGCAAGGGCTGCGCACAAGATTCGCCTACCGCCTTCAGGCCTGCAAAGTGAATGCAGCTTTCGATATCATACGTTTGAAACACCTTTTCCAACGCTTCGCGGTCAAGCAAATCCACTTGGCACAGGGTTACGTCTTTGCCCGTGATCGTACGAATACGATCCAGAACACAAGGCTTACTATTACAAAAATTATCAAGAATGACGATATCTTCGTCCGCCTTCAAAAATTCAACTGCGGTATGTGAGCCGATAAAGCCGGCGCCGCCTGTGATCAAAATTGCCATATCGTTTTCCTCCGGAGAATCAAAGATAACTTTCGATTATTTCCTGCATACGAGACATTTTCTCTTCCATATCACGGACCAATTTCATCTGGTTGCGTGCGCGGTCAAGATTATGCTTGGGATGCTTGATACGGAAATAGGTATCTCCGCCCAAATAGTCCGTCAGGAAGCGAAGACCACATTCCAACGTCATCATATAAGCACCCATAGGAAGAGCCTTAACCTCGTTCTCGGTCAACGAACCTTCCAGACCACCGACAAACCCACGGGCGAATGCCGTGTACTTGTCAATGTCCATATTGACCAAAGAAAGATCCGTCTCGTCCTCTGCCGCCGTGGATGCGCCAAAACGAATAGCATCGCCAAAATCCGCCAACACAGAACCGGGCATCACCGTATCCAGATCCAAGATACAAATTCCTTTCCCCGTCTCATCGTCAATCATGATATTATTCAGTTTGGTATCGTTATGAGTTACACGCAGCGGGAAGCGACCGTCACGAATACCATCTACAATAAAGCCGGCGTGCTTTTGACGTTCCTTGAAGAAAGCGATTTCCTCAGCGACCTCAGCGCGACGACCCACAGCATCATTTTCTACCACTTGCTCAAAGTATTCGTATCGTTTCACGGTGTCATGGAAGGAAGGAATCGTCTCGGTCAGAACAGACGCGTCGAAATCAGCCAACTCGCGCTGGAATGCACCGAATGCTCGACCGACTTCGCAGAACATTTCATCGGAAGTTGCTCTGTCGTACGTTTTGGCACGATCAATGGTCAGATAGGTGCGCCAAGCTTCCTCGCCCAGCGTAAGATATGTCTCACCCTGCTTGGTGGGGATCAGTTGAAGTGCCCCTCTGTCGGAGTCCATTCCTCTGTCCTTTAACTTCTTTTGCAAATGTTGAGTGACCAAATGAATATTGTTCATCAGACCCTTCGTATCCTTAAAAATGATGGTATTCACCTTTTGCAGAATATAGGATCTGGGAGCATTCGTCTTCAAATGATAGGTGCGATTGATGTGCCCCGTGGTAATTTCGTCCACACCAATGATATCTTCGTCGATGCAGAATTGTTGGGCAACATCTAAAACGTGTGCAAGCAACTGATTGTCCATGCTTTTTATCCTCCGTATAACGCGTAATTGATCAAAAATATACAGCTTATTGTATCATAAAAAAAAGAAAAAATCAATACGTTATTCAATTTTTCGGATAACATTATTTTATTCTTTCTATTGACAGATTGGGAATTTTGTGTTAGAATAATGTGTCTCAAATGAGACACATCGGAGGGAACAATGAAAAAAGAAATACCCAAAGCTTCTCTTAGAAAATTTCATCTTTGGTCAGATTTACCCAATGATCTATGGCAAATATTATCGGAGGGCATCCGATGGGTCGACGTGCCTATGGGGGAAACTGTGTTTCCGTCACCCGATACCGACAACCGTTTATGTATCCTTTGGCAAGGACAGGCTCGGGTGTTGTCGCGTTCGTCCACCCCTTCCCATCCCGCTCTGTTACGAACCATGCAATCCGGTGCCATCTTCGGTGTTCATTGTGTGTTTAATTCGGAAATTCCTCCGCAAAGCACCATAATTGCCGAACGCCCCTGCCGTATTGTTCTCATCCCGTCAAATCTTTGGGAAAGAATCTTATCTTCTCACCCGCCAACCATGGCCACATATATTGTTTTCCTTACTCAAAGAATTGTTTTTCTGAATCGAAAAATACAATATTTAACTGCCGGTAGCGCGGAGAGACGTTTGTCCTTGTATCTGATATCTCAGATTCCTCAAGATGATACTCCCACACATTTAGAAATTTCGGCAGTAGCTTTGGCTGATCTTTTGGACTTGGGACGTGCTTCCTTATATCGCGCCTTTGATAAATTAATTGCTGACGGCTTTTTATCGCGCGATCACCACCACTACACTCTTCACAATCGCGAGACCATGCTCTTGCGCTATTCTTAAATTCCGCGACCATCATCCTTTGACAGTCGACTGAATATATCTATTATCCATTTTAGAAAGGTTGGAACTTCCAATGAAAAACATTATGCGTCTATTTGCGATTCTTGTCGCACTCACAACTCTGTTTACTTTGTTTGCTTGCACTTCTCAAGAGCCTCAAACGCCCACCAATGACGGCGATTCTGCCACCGTTGATACCAATCTGCAAATCAACGTCACCGTTCTCAGCGGAACGACGGGCTTTAGTATGGCTCCGCTGATGCAGTCGCACGCAGACGGCAAGGCTACTCTGAATTACAACTTCCGGGTTGAAGCGGATGCCGCCAACGTCAATTCTGCTCTCATTAAGGGATCCGTTGATATAGCAGCGCTTCCCACGAACGCAGCAAGTGTTCTTTACAACAAGACAGGCGGAGCCATTCAAATTCTGACCATTAACACGCAGGGCGTTCTGTATCTGCTGGACAATGGAAACAACATCTCTACTTTTGAAGATCTCAAGGGAAAAACCGTTGCTGCCCCGGCACAAAACCCCACTTTCATTTTCCAATATTTGTGTGAGCAGAACGGTTTGAAGGTCGGTCAAGTTGGAGATACGGACGCAGACGTCATCATTGATAACAGCTATACCAGTCCTGCAGAGCTGCAAAGCAACGTCGCAGCAGGCAATGTAACCCTCGCCGTTCTGCCTGAGCCGTTGGTAACCATTGTTAAGAGCTCCAATGCAGATGTCAAGGTTGCCATGGACTTGACCGCAGAGTGGAATAAAGTATCTCCTCAAAATTCGCTTGTTCAAGGCTGTATTGTGGTGCGCAAGGAATTTGCAGAGCAGCATCCGGCCGAGGTTGCCGCTTTCTTGAAAGAATATGAAGCATCGGTAACCTTCTTGATGAACAACGTCGAAGAGGCTGCTCAAATGGTTGCGGCACAGGGTATTTTCGCCAAGGCCCCCGTCGCTGCCAAGGCCATCCCCAACTGCAACATCTGCTATATGACCGGTGAAGACATGAAATCTGCTATGACTTCTTTTTTGACCATCATGATGGGCGTACAACCCTCTTCGATTGGTGGAAATCTCCCCGGCGACGACTTCTATTACGGGCTGAAGTAAGATGAAATCATCCTCCATCAAGCCTCGGCTGTTGTATTCCGTTCCCGGTAAGATCCTCTTATCCTCGTTGGCGGTTTTATTGTGGTTGATTGTCTGGCACATCGCATCCATACGACTTGGCAAACCATTGCTGTTACCTACCCCTATAAGCGTGGCGGAGCGGTTGGGCGAGTTGATCGTCACACAGAATTTTTGGCGTTATACCTTGCGTTCATTATTACGCGTGGTAAGTGGTATCTTATCCGGCATCGGAATCGCAGTTGTCGTTTCTGCATTGACTGCGGCATTCCGTCCCGCAGAGATTTTATTGTCCCCTTTGATTACTGTCATCAAAAGCACTCCTGTAGCATCCTTCATTATCCTTGCCATGCTGTGGATCAGCGATGACATATTGCCTGTATTTATTTCATTTTTGATGGTCTTCCCCGTGGTATGGGCCAATCTTCACACGGCATTCAAATCCATCCCGAAACCATATCACGACTTAGCCCAGATCTATCGCTTGCCGCTTTCTCGGCGCATTCGACGCATCTACGCACCAAGCGCGCTTCCCTATTTTCTGTCGGCTTGCCGCTCCTCCCTGGGGCTTGCTTGGAAGGCCGGAATTGCCGCGGAAGTCTTGGCTCTCCCTGCGCTATCGATCGGCAGACAGCTCAATGAATCTAAACTGTATTTGGAAACGACCGATCTGTTCGCTTGGACAATGGTGGTCATTACGCTGAGCCTTCTTTTGGAACTTTGTGCAAAACTTCTGTTCCGCCGTTTCCAAAAAAGATCAGCCGAGCAGCAAAAAGCAAAGGAGGACGTCGCATGGTAACTTTGCAAAATGTAACACTGTCCTATCAAGACGGAAAAGCAACCAAAACGGTGTTAAGCGACCTTTCTTTGAACTTTCCCGCCGGCAAATTGATCACGGTAATGGGCCCGTCGGGCTGTGGCAAAACCACCTTGCTCCGAGTCATCTCGGGACTTGCGGCACCGACCTCGGGAAATGTTACGCGTGAAACGGACAGTATTTCCTATCTGTTTCAAGACCCTGCCCTTCTCCCTTGGCTGACGGCGGCTGAAAACATCAATCTTGTCTTATCGGATTCCAAAGAGACCCTCTGTACGGCTCAAGAATGGCTCACACGCGTCGATCTTCATAGAGAGGCCAATACCTATCCTGCCGCTCTTTCGGGCGGTATGCGCCAGCGTGTGGTCTTAGCGAGGGCTCTCTCTACCGATGCCGATCTCCTTTTGCTGGACGAACCCTTCCGCGGCATGGACGAGGAGCTTCACGCCCATATACGCGAGTTGATCCTCGCGTGTCGAAAAGGAAAAACAACGATCCTTGTTACACACGACCCGCATGACGCTGAGCTGGCAGATTGCCGCATTGTTTTTGATGAGGAGAGGAATGTTACAATAGAATGAGTATGAGGCCGGAAACGAATGTTTCCGGCCTCTGTTAGTTTGTGTTTTACTTTATAGCTACGTCGCCGTCTGAGCAGTGGACAACCGTGGCAGGAACACTATTACTTAGCCAAGATGTCGATTTAGAAACGTTGTTCCAACGCGCCATAGAGCCCTTGAAAGTAATGCTTTTAAGGCTTGAACATTCTTTGAACGCAAGTAATCCAATACTTGTGACACTTTCAGGGATGATGATACTTGTAAGGCTGGAGCATTTGCAGAACGCCTCACCGCCAATACTTGTAACACGATACCCAATAGTAACGCTCGTAAGATTTGAACACCCGTAGAACATATCAGAGCGAATACTCGTGATGCCATTTCCAATAGTAGCACTTGTAAGGTTTGAGCAATCACGCAGCGCACCACTGCCAATACTTGTTACACTATCAGGGATGATGATACTTGTAAGGCTTGAGCATTTGTAGAACGCCTCAGCGCCAATACTTGTAACACCATTTCCAATAGTAGCAGTGGTAAGACTTGAGCAATTTTTAAATGCATAATCGTTAATTTTTCTGACGCTATCGGGAATGATGATGCTCGCAAGGCTGGAACAACCATCAAAAGCATTAATACCAATGGTCGTGACACCATTTGGGATGATGATACTCGTAAGACTGGAACATCCTCGGAACGCAGAACTACCAATGCTCGTAACACCGTCAGAGATAACGATACTCACAAGGCTGGAACAACCACCGAACACATTATAGTCAATACTTGTGATGCCGCTTGGAATGATAATACTTGTTAGTCCTGTGCAACGATAGAACGCAGAACTACCAATGCTCGTTACACTGTCAGGAATGATAATACTTGTTAGTCTTGTGCAATTATCGAATGTATCACTACCAATGCTCGTAACACCATCAGGGATAACGATACTCACAAGGCTGGAACAATCGGAGAAAGCATGTTCGCCAATAGTCGTGACACCATTTGGGATGATGATACTCGTAAGGCTGGAACAACCTTGGAACGCAAAACTACCAATGCTCGTAACACCGTCAGGGATAGCGATACTCACAAGGCTGGAACAACCAACGAACGCACCAGCGCCAATGCTTGTAACACTGTCAGGAATTGCGATACTCAGAAGGCTGGAACAACCAACGAACGCACCAGCGCCAATGCTTGTAACACTGTCAGGAATTGCGATACTCACAAGGCTGGAACAACCAGCGAACGCACTAGCGCCAATGCTTGTAACACTGTCAGGAATGATAATGCTTGTCAGTTCCGAGCAATACTCAAACGAAGAATCGCTAATGCTAGTGACACTATTGGGGATGATAATGTTTGAAAGGCTGGAACAATCGGAGAAAGCATATTCACCAATAGTCGTGACACCATCAGGAATATTCACGCTGGCAAGATTTGAACACTCATAAAACGCATAGTCGCCAATGCTCTTAACTCCATTACCTATTGAAACGATTTTAAGATTTTCACACAAAGCAAACGCTCGATAGCCAATGCTCTTAACTCCATTTCCGATTGTAACGATTTTGAGACTATAGCAAGACTCGAATGCGCTCTCACCTATGCTCATCACACTGTCTGGAATGGTGATAGACATCATCCAGTCGCGCTGGTAGAACGCTTTATCGTCAATACTTGTAACCCCTTCGGGAACGCTAACAATTTCTTCATATCCACCATAATCAAACAAGATACCTTTGACAATGACAAACCCCGCTTCATCTGTCAAATTTCCGCACCCTTTGAAAGCCTCTTTTCCAATGCTGGTAACGCCGTTTGGGACAATAATGGATGCAAGACTATAACAATTTCTAAATGCATAATCTCCAATACTCGTGACGCCATTACCTATCGTAACGCTCGTTAGATTGTAACAGGACTCAAACGCATTATCTCCTATGCTCGTAACACTGTTGGGAATATTAACGCTCGTAAGACTTGAACACCCATAGAATGCATAGTCACCAATACTTGGGATCCCTTCAGGAATAGTAATGGACGTAAGATTACTACACTTATAGAACGCATAAACCCCAATATTGGCGACACTATCAGGGATGGTAATAGTCGTAAGGCTTTCGCACATACCAAATGCAAGATCGCCAATGCATGTGACACCATCAGGAACAACAACGGTCTGCGCATCTCCAAAATAGTCGAACAAAATACCTTTTACAATTACAAAACCATTTTCGTCTGCTAAGTTTTCACACTCCATGAACGCGCGATCGCCTATGCTTGTAACACCTTTGGGGATTGTGATTCTCGCAAGGTTGGAGCACCCTTTGAACGCACCTTCTCCTATATTCGTAAGTCCTTTGCCTGTGTTAACATTTGCAAGGTTATTACAACCATGAAACGCATAATCGCTGATGTGCGTTACACTATCCGGTAGGGTAACAGATTTAATCTTCCTTTTAAGTTTGAACGCTTCGCTGTCAATGCGTATGACACCGTTGGGGATTACAATAGCGGAATCTTGTCCAAAATAATCGAACAAGATATCTTTTACAATTACAAACCCGTCTTCATCTGCCAAATCATCACACCCAATAAATGCACCTTTACCTATACTTGTAATGCTGTCAGGAATAACAATGGACATAAGACTATCGCAATCTTGAAACGCATAGTCACCAATGCTTATCACGCTGTCGGGGATCGTAATAGATACAAAAGTAAGATAATGGAACGCGCTACTCCGAAACGCATAGGCGCCAATACCCGTAACACGCTCGCCCGTCGGGGAAATGGAAGGGATGATGATATCTTTATCCGTGCAACTACCTATGTCACTAACAAAGCATGTGCCATCACCGTTGGATTCAAATACCAAACCTTGACTATATTGAACCGCCTGACAATCTGTACACTTTCCATTGACAAAATGGTGATTTGTCATAGGGATTTCTTTTTGCTCGACAAGAATCTCTTTACATACCGAGCAATGCGCCCCCTCGGTTTTACCCAGTGTAGAGCAGGTGGGTTCCACTCTTGCATCTACCACTGTCTTATGTCCTAAGGCAGGAATAATGACTTTATTGCCGACAGCTCCGTGACAGTTTTTACACATCTCGTGCGCCATGTAGCCGTCTTCCGTACACGTTGGCTGCTTGGCGCCGACTTGTACTTTATCGTCATGCTTTACTGTAAACGTAATGGTTGCGTATTTGATAATATTACCGTAAACAAGCTTAACCTTTACGGTAAATGTGTTGCCATCGATAGCAAGCATTCGAAGCGTTCCGTTCTCTGTCAGAACTACGTTATCATACGTTCCTTCCAGATAATACTTACAGTTCGTTTTTGCAAGGGATTTCGACATACTTGTCAGATTTTGCTTGTACGCATACGTATTAACAACACCAGACAAGTCTATCGTTGAGCCGCAAGCATATTCTTTCGTCAATACTTCGTCGGTCTCGGCAAAGTATAGCCACGTTTCCTTTTCCCCCATTGAGATGACAACGATCTTGTCGGAGTATACTTCCCATGACTTGTTGAACACGGTTATTTTCTTCTTCCAACGCCATACTCTAATATTCAACTCGGCGCTGACGCCAACTTTGACGTCCATATTAAAGCCTTCTTCGAAATATCCGCCAAGGACGGAGTTAGCTCCGCCACCACCCGAAACAGAGACGGTAAACATTCCTCCGAGTTCAATATACGGACCGCAAGAAAATTCCATATAAGCATTGACAATGCCGCATACACTCAACGTCGCCTTTACCTTGAACAAATTTGATGCTTTAACTTTGCCAAGGATGTAGAACGAAAAGCTGTTGTGGGATGCAAACTCTTTAATTACCTCAAATCCCTCGGACGTGGAATTTTTCACACCTACGGTCACAATAAAGTCAACTTGCGCAGAAAATCCAATTTCTCCAACAGCTTCAAACGAAATAACGTTTGACAGATCAACGATAAATCTCACGCCATGGAAAGGAATAGAAATGGAGGCAAATGACGTTTCTTTTTGACTCTGAGCAGTAGAGGATTCTACTTGCTTGAATTTTCCTTCTTCTCTTGTTTTAGCAAACAATTTCTTGAAATAGGACAACTCTTCGTTATCTTTATCCGAAAGACCCGAGGTGGCATACAAGTCCGCCCGGATGGATGTATCAATGTCCACAATAAACGAGAAATCGTCAACAGAAACAAATCTTGAGGTCACCTCAAATTCCATGCTGGTTGTTAATTTCAAAACAATTTTGAACTCGCCGTCTTTCACTCCGTTCATCTGATTGATGCGCTCAAAGTTGGCGACTATTTTGAACTCAAAGATCAGCGTTGAGTCTTTTTTGGAAAAGGAGGGTTTACCTGCACTTATGTTTTTGAATTTATAGGTATATTCGGTGGTGGTTGTTCTTGTGGCAAACATCCTTGCGGTGTATTCAAACTCCGCATAGACAGAAGAAGCCAACAACTGCTCCGTCAATTCTTCTTCCAAGTTCTTTTCAAATTCGATATCGCCGACATCGAGCTTACCGGAATACATAATATCGTACGATGCGAAGACTTCGTTTGCATCTGCCGCAACAACCTGATAAGCAAACAGCGTATTAGCCTGTCCTTCGGCAACGACTTCCATAACAAACAGGATATCTTCCTTGTCCGAGCCATACACAACAACAATATCTTCCGGATTTAGGCGATCCTCCAGCAAGAACACATATATTTCTTCATTTTCCTCATATACACTGAATATCTCATTGTCCGGCAAGAAGATAACTCCTGCATTAAACTCAATATTGCAGAAATTTTCTCCTTCGGTCATAAACCAAAACTCATATCCGGAAAATTCGATAAAACGTAGCGAGTTCAAAATGGAAACACTGTACTGCATACAGCTTTCGTATTCATCACAGGCGATCGTATACTTGTTTCCATTGACTGCCGCAATGTATATCGACGGGATCTTGCCATCTATCGATTGAATATGAATATAGTTTTTAAGGTTTTTGTTTGTGAGAGAAAGCCCTGTCTCGACCTCGAATGTAAATGTCAACGGGACATTCAAAATAATGTTATTGGAATTTGCTTCTCCTTCGATTTCAGACAAATACCACCCCGCGTACAATGTTGTATCTTTGTCAAAAATGTGTTTTTCCGAGCACAAGTTGCTCAGTGAAGAGTCCAAATACCATCCGGCAAAAGTATAGCCTTCTTTTTGAGGTGTCGGAAGCGTAAGGGAGTGCCCTCCGGAAACCATCAAGGATTGGTACTCCGTTCCTCCGTTAGAAACAAATGTGATTGTGTACATCTCACTTGTTTGAACAAAATATGAGTTCGAACAATATACACAGGTATACTCAATTCCCGTGCTACCGGGATTGCTTTCGTACAAATGTTCGATTTTTTCCGTATATTTCGTATCAATCAGAGTATTACACGTTACACAGTATTGTGTTTCCACTCCATTCTTAGAACAAGTAGCCTCCTGTGTCGTCAACCACTCACCGGATACATGCCCATAAGCTGCAATAATTTCAGTATAAGAATCACCACAGTGCACACAGGTATAGATATACATACCATCCTTGGAGCAAGTAGCATCCTGCTTTGTGCGCTCGTATATATGACCATACTCATATAAGGTTACACCGCAATCTACACACAAAACATAACCACCGCGTTGAATTCCGCAGTAATCGTTGGAATCATGCCTTTCTCCTGCAGTATGTCCCTTCGCCGGATACGTGATTTCGACAAGTTTGCCACACGTGTCACAACGCCCCGTAGCATGTCCTGAATCTTCACAAGTTGCAGCCTCGTACTCATCATACTTTGAAATACTATGTCCGATGGGAGCAATGGTATCTATCTTAAACTTGCTACAATACTTACAAGTCGCCGTGATACATCCTTCTTTTGTACACGTAGCAGCAAGCGACGTAGAAACCAAATAATCGTGGGACGTTATCGGCGTTGTGGTTATCTCAAAAACTTTACGACAGACCGTGCACTCTTGATGTTGTTGTCCGGTCTGCATGCACGTAGCTGTTTGATCTATAATTGTTATGAGAGTATGTCGTGCCTTTATGACCTTTCGTTCAACTAAAGTCTCGTTGCATCGAATACAGCGCTTTCCTTCGCTCCATCCGTCCTGGGTACAAGTCGGAGCCTGTCCGGCGGTAATGACCTCTATATGGTTCAACTCGTTGATTTTCTCTTGCTTTATCACAGTAGCACACACGGTACACTCTTTGTGCTTTAGTCCAGCAGAGGTACAAGTTGCTTCTGTGGTTACAATCCAATCACTCTCATTGATATTATTTTCCGTTTGAATAACTTGTCCGCAAGTAGTACACTCTATATGTTTAGAACCATTATGAGGACAATCTGCTCCGGAATCCACAATCCAATCGCTCAGACTATGCGAGAGAGCCGGAATTAAATTGGAAGCTACCAGAATTTTATTGCACGTTGCGCAATGCTTTCCTTCTGTAAAACCATTTTGGGTACAGGTCGGCGCAATCGCTTCATCAACAACTTCAGTGTGAGACAGAGGCGGAATTAAATTGGGAGCCACTAAAATCTTATTACACGTTAGACAGTGCTTCCCTTCCGTAAGGCCGGTTTGGGTACAAGTCGGTGCAACCGCCTTGTCTATAACTTCAATATGTGCAATACGGGGAATGCTGGCGCGTTCTTTTTCTCCGCACGAACATACTCGCTCCTCTATACCTTCCTCGACGCAAGTGGCTTGTTTGGTAACGTGTCACGAATCCCAAGCATGGGTATGGGAAGAAAGCTTGGGAAATTTAGTAATCAATACGATCCCCGCCGTAACAACCAAGAATACACAAACAAATAATGTGATAAGAACAGCTGTTTTTTTCATTATCGTCACCTCTCAAAAACCATTGCAGAACTACTTGATAGGATAATTATACTACAAACTGTAGAAATATTCAAGACTTGAAAACACTATATGTAGTTTAATACTACACAAAATATCGATTGTTAAGTTGTTAAAAATGACAAATAATGCGATGAATCTATTCAAATTCAGGAAAACCAAATACGAGCTTTCTCTTTGTAGGCTTTTCTTCTTTCTCAGAGACGGCAAAGAACTAAAAGATCCCCAGCACAGCCCATAGCCGTGTTGGGGATCGCTTTCATTTAGATTTTAAAGCACATATTTGGAGTGGCTATAATTCATCCGAATCAGGCACAAAATTTAGCGCACATTCTCTTCTCTGTCTGCTCTCTTGACAGTGTAAATTCGGCGTGTTTTCTTGGGTGTTATTGATCGCTCCGCAGCGTTCGTTTTATCCAGTGATTTAAAACAAGAACCACGCAAATTCCAACGGAGGCGCCGGCCAAATCGATCATAACATCCGTAAAAGAAGAGCCTCTATCCGTAAAACGCTGAATAATCTCATCCGTACAAGCAACGAAAAACACGTATAAAAATCCACAAAGAACCGTTTTCCAACGTTCCTCTTTGAAGCTGAGAGAAAGAATCATGGTGAAAACGCCAAGCACAAAAAATTCAAACAAATGCGCGCTTTTCCGAACAATATAATGCCAATTCAACTGATTATCCGGATAAATTTTCTCTGATACATTTTCAACAACTTCAACGATCACATCACTATCTGCTTTCGATTCCTCTCTGTTCTTCAAAGAATTCGAAAAAACAAACGCCGTGGAAAGCAGTACCAATATCATCAAAAGCGCTATTTTTCGGTAAATCATAATTATCATGCCACCAATTAAAAAATGTATTATTTTTGTCAGGGCCTCTAACTCATCTAAAGATCCGCCCCCCTATAAGGGGCTAATTCCAGCGGGGCCTGCCAACCGCACCGCTTCTACGGGCTACCGCTGAAGCGTTGTTTTATTAGCCCTTTTTTACCGGCTCACCCGTAAACGGGTCATAGTATTCGTTGATACTAATTTGATCTGTGAGCATATCTTCTTGAAGTTGCCTTTGGATATACTCCTGTATTTTCTTCGCATTTTTTCCTACTGTATCAACGTAATAGCCTCGACGCCAAAAATGTCGATTCCCATATTTATACTTTAAGTTTGCATGTCTATCGAATATGATAAGCGAACTTTTCCCCTTGAGGTATCCCATAATTTCCGCCACACTGTATTTCGGTGGTATTCTTACCAACATATGTATATGGTCAGGACAGGCTTCTGCCTCTATGATTTCTATACCTTTTCTTGTACATAATTCTCTTAATATCTCTCCTATCTCTTTTTTTAGCTCTCCATATATAATTCTTCGACGATATTTTGGTGCAAATACTAAATGATACTTGCATTCCCACATAGTATGTGATAAACTATTCTTGTCCATTTGGACATCCTCCTTTGTTTCTATGAATTTGGTTGGCAGACCGTCTTCATTCTAACATCGGAGGACCTTTTTGTCTATATGCTTGAAGCTAAAGCTTTTTTTGCTCCCCCGGCATAGCCGGGGGTTTATTTGGCTGATACCAAACAAAGTCTATCTCTCGCTCGAGATAGACTTTGTCTGGTATCTGAGACACCGACGAGCAGTTCGTTTTTATTGATGGAGACGAGAGATTGCACGTCATGTACATAACATTCAATCCCACACACGGCAAATAATTTGTGTTAAAATTCCCTTGATTAGTTTCCTCAGTATTCTAGATCACAATGGCATATAAAAATAACAGACAATCTACCCAAACTTTTACAAGTTAACTCTCACGAAATCGTATCCTAATTCAGGAAAATATCACGGATGCTTGCGATCTCCTCCGCGGTAACACCAATGGACAGCAGATAATTCTCAACCTTTTTCTGCGTAGAGCTTCCCTCCAGCATAGAGATTCTGGTCGTAAAAATGGCAAAATCCTCCAGGGCCACACTCCCTTGCGCGAATGTCGTTAATTCATATTCTTTACGCAAATTCTCATCTGGTACCCCCAGCAACGCTTCCAGTAGGTAGCATACTGTACCTGTTCGATCTCGACCGTACGTGCAATGCAAGTAAATCGGATAATTGGCCGGATTCGCCAAGTCAGCAAATATGTCTCTTATGTAAGCGGCATTTGCATCATTCAAGATTTCTGCATAGTAGCCTATGGGATAATTTTTGTGTACTACGCTTGCTCCGAGCGCATCGCCGTTGTTATCCGCATTCGCACGAAGATCCATATCGAATCGGATGCCTAAATTCTTGACCATATCAATCAAGCCGGCCTCTGTCAATAGGTATGTAGGCTCTACGCCGCCATCCAATTCTGAGCCGCGGTACAAAAGACCATATTTGATTCGTTGCCCCGATGACGTCTCCCAACCACCAATATCACGCACGTTGTTGATTCCATCGATCCGCAGGATACGGGGGGATGCCACTGTCGTAAAGCTACCGGTCGTGCCAACCGTATTGCCCGTGGACAACAGCAGATCCAATCGATAGTAGTATGTAGTACCGGGGAGCAAGTGATAAATTTCTACACTACCAGCATCGTTGGCAAAAGAATATATTTGGGCATCACGCAACGCCTCGTTCAATCCCACCGTTAGAGTCGCCTGTTTAACTGTTACTCCACTGGGGATTCCCGTGATGCGGTACGAATATTTCATCGGGCGTCCGCCGTCCATATTCTGCAATCTTCCACCGTATTCGGAATATATCTCTTTGGCTTTTTTCCCGTCAGAATTTCCCGTATAAGCAGTGATCGCAGGATGCACCAAAAGAACATCGTCTGTAAATATGGTACTCTCTATACCGATAGACGCTTTCGTTGGCTCAACGACACCGTTCTCATGATTCGGCTCATCTGTCCGATGTTCGTACTGTACCGCCATGATGATCAGTAGCACCACAGAGATCGTACACGCAACCACATTAACCAAAACGCTACGATTCTTCTCCAAAAATCTCCCAAGCTTTACTTTTTTCCGAGAAGATCCGGATTTTCTACAATGCCGCCCGCCGCCATGACGGTGGCTTTTATGCCGCCGATGGTGATGGTGGTGATGATGGTAGTGATGGTAACCATGACGAGAATTCTCATCATGGTCTTTGGCTGTCTCATCGTCGTTCGTCAAATCATAATTTTCTGCAGGAATCTGATACTCGTTGTTTTCATCCGTCATATAACCGAGTTCCTTTCTGATTATTATCGTTCTATCTTACCGTGTAACCTCATCAGACTGCTTATGTAACCATTTGAATCCTAAACTAATATAAAACATCATCAGAAAAAACTCATCAAAAAACAGCAGATCTATGCTCATCCAAGGAAAAATAACACCGACGACAAGAATAAAGCGGGCCAAATATTGTTTGCGTTCTAATTTCAAATTTTTCAACGTAATTTTAAACAAATCCTTCAGCCAGAAAATAAAGATGATGAAACCAACAATTCCAAACTGATAAACTCCCTGAAGAATGGTGTTGTGTGACGAGCGACCTTCAATCAAAACATTCACATAGCCCTTTCCAAACAAAAGCACTCCCGGGTTATCTTCCAAATATTGGAGGTACGTTGCCCAGATCGTGCTTCGGCTAGTCGTCAGATCCGAGAGATTCGAGACACTTCCGAAACGAATCGCAATGATATTGAACAAACCAGAAAAAATATCCGAGGTAATGATACCGAGCGCAATCGCACCAATCACCACGATGGTTATGATCTTATAGGAAATGTGCTTGCGGATGCGCAAAATCAGCAATATCCACAGCAATATCATAAGAGCCGCGACAATGACAAACGATTTTGACACAGATAGCAGACCGCAGTACAACAGAGTCACCGACATAACAATGGATTCAAGCATTCTTTTGCGAGCATGGCTGAACAGAATCAAATATCCGCCCAACGCGGCCGCTATATGCGCGGAGTAAAAATTCGGATCTCCGTAATATCCCGAATATCTCGTGATATCCTGTACCGAAATTACGTCAATAAATCTTGCGATCGTAGGATACTGCACCAGGAAATAGGCCGACAATGCCGCGCTGATAATACCAATAGAAAAAAAGAAATTCAAATGGTAAAAATCATAGGTTTGATGGAGATCCTCACCCATGATCGGAAACAGCAGCAACATGATACAGAACATAATAAAGCTGTTATCCATTCCGAAACCATAAAATAACCGTACAACTACCATCAACATAACCAGAGCCACTGCAGGCAACATGTACCGCTGAACCGTCATGCGGTAGCGAATCCACGTTAACAAACAGGCTCCAATCAAGCCTATGGTATATATGGACATTGTTCGGGGCTCAAATTTAATGAGTGTGGCCCACGGAATGAAATAGCAAAGCAGGTACAGTACTTTGCCGGTTCGGCTCGTAAAAACAACACCGCCCAAGAACAACAACATGGCTAAGATCACCAGTATTCTACTTCCTGTTATATGACCAATACATAGGGTGGCTGATATGATCATACATACAAGCACCAGCAAATGATTCTTATTTACAGTTACCATTTTACGTTATCCTACCATACATTTAAATTGCGCCATTGCTTCATCGTTACTGTAAACGGCTTTGAGCATATTCCGTTTCTGTTCAGCAATTACATCAGAACGTTGGAGCAGGCACTTCAATTTTGACGTGATTCCCTCCGTTGAATTCTCACATACCCATCCGAGTCCCCTGTTCACGATCATGTCTTCTGCGGAGCTCGTCAATGTCGAAAGGATGGGGGTCCCCAATGAAGCTGCCTCATCAATCACCATAGGAGCCGCCTCCTCGTAAGAGGGGATCAAAAGCAGATTCGCGGCTTTCATATGCCCATACGGATTGGCTAGAGCTCCGCATACGGTTACAATGTGGGACACGTTCAGTTCTGTGATTCTCTGTTCGATTTGTTCCCGTTGAGAGCCATTCCCAACGATATAATACCGTAGTCTTTCCTTTTCGTCATTCAGAGCACCAATAGCCTCGATCGCTCGCAGAACACCTTTTTCATGGCTGAGGCGTGCGACCGTAACGACGTTTACATATGTTGGATCCATGGCAACGGGTGCCTGATCTGCCAGAGCGCTTATGGACGGAAAATCATGGCAATTACGCACGGTAACCGTCTTTTCCGCGAGCTCCGGCAACGCGCCGACAAAAACGTTTCTGCAACCGTCAGAGCACGCAGCGATGACGTCAAATCTCGCATACTGTTTCGCGTTTTCTGCAGTATGTGCACCACATTTGACGTAGTCACAGTGAAGGAACGTGATCTTACGCGGCGCATCCACGCAGTTCAGAACAAAATCGTTGCATCCGCCGTAAAAACTCTTGCTTTTGGCGTTATGCAGGAAGGAGATTGCTACATCAAATCCTGTGATTTTTTTCTGCCGTACGTTCATAAGAGCAACGGCATATTTCCGTCCCAACGTTTTGGCGATCAAAGAATAGAAGCATCGGCCTAGCAACGTGAACGGATGGTTCCGCGCCTCTTTCATGGAAAGTCCGAGGTATTTGTAGTGTGATTTTACCGGCATAACGGTAACGTCCTTGGGGATATCGTTCAGATACTCACCGGTCAAGCTAAACAGCATCAACGTTACGTCGTACTGATCGTGAATGGCATGAAGCAAGTTGACAAGCGATTTTTGTACGCCGCCTATTTGCATATTGTTGTTTACAATTAAAATTTTTTTCATAACCTTGCAAATATCACTCAAAAAGCTTCCGGCTCAAGTTGGTGTGAGAATCGTGATCACTAATTTTTTTTGCAGGAACCCCCCCCCAGGTCGTTCCTGCCTCGGTTATGGATTTGGTTACAACTGCGTTGGCCGCAATGGCAACGTCATCCGCTATTGTAACTTCCCCAATGATCTTTGCCCCCGAAGCGATGAAAACGTTATTTCCGATACTTGCAGCAACCGACGAGCCATTGGTCGCTCCAATCGTAACGCCCTCATGGATGCGACAATTTTTTCCAATTCTCGCCCCCGTTGCAACTACGATCGTCCCATAATGAGGCAACGCCAGACCTGCGTCAAACACATTGATCGGAATGGAAAAATTCAATTTCACCGACATATGATGATATTTGTATTTAGCCAAAGCATATGCCGGATAGCAAAATTTCCGCTTGGCAGGTGACATATTGGCGTAGTATTCCAGCTTGCGCAAGGCAATCTGAAATTTCCATACCTCATCACCGAAAAAGGAAGGGGTGGTCGTAGTTCTTCCGTTCGCCTTGGCATCTTGCCGCAGAACGTTTGATAATTGTTTTTTCGTTGTAATCATATTGCACCTGCACGGATAAATTTGCTTACGTTTTTATGTTTTTTTTGCGGAACCGATTCAATAACGCCTTCATTTGCTTGGGATACATAACCGCACAGGCAGCAACTGTAATAATTACCAAAACAGCTACGACCAATATACTCACCAACACCCAATGGAAATAATTCGTGATTTCCAATTGATGAATCAACAGCATTCCGACAGAGGAACAACCGGCTAACAAAATAATTGTGCCAAAGAATCTGAACGCCATGCGCTTAAAGCCCGTATGCAAGATTTTTTTCGCCGTATAATTCATGTAGAAAATACTCTTGTACAGCACGGATATGAGAGAGCCGATCGCAACACCGACCAAAGGATTCCAAAAAACCAAAATGACCGATACAACGAGGTTGATCGCCGCTTCCAAATAGGCTCCCAAACGCGTTTCTTTAAGTTTGTTTGCGGATATACATATGGTTGAACAAGGCCACACAAGGCAATTCGTGGCCTCTGCCAGCATCAGAATCATAGCGAACACGGGCTGAATGTAATTGGCATCCGTTACTTGAGCCGTATATATTTTCACGAAAGAAAGAATCATTCCTCCTGCCGTTCCGAACAAAATCAGAACCACCGCGGTCAGCATAAACTTGTATCGTTCAAATGTTCGAATCAACTCGTCCTTTTCTTCTAACGCAATAATGTTACCAAATAAGGCTTCCATACCTCCGGTCAAAGAAAGCGTAACAGTTTTTAGGCTGTATAAGACTAAATGATATACCGAATATACAGCAACGATCTTCACATCCGCAAATAGTGTAAGAATGAATACGTCCGCATTGATCTGTAGATAGTAGGCAATATGCTGCCCGATTCCCGTCCATTTGTTCTTCAGCCCAACATGCTCTGATTTTTTCGGCAGGAAGGGATAATGACGTTTAACGTATATGGTATATATAATAGGGCGTGCAACGAATACCGTACTGCTGATCAGCTTAACCCAAAGAATATCCAGCCCCAAATTCACGGCAGCCACGATCAGCACAACGTTCAGTATAGTGGTTGTTAGGGTAACGATATTGACAATGTACTGCTTTTGATCGGCGTTGAGTAACGTAATATTGGTAATTCCACCCATATATTCGGCGAAGCGGCCGATACCGATGGTCAAAACGATCCAAAATATATACTCTCGTGTAAACCCAACAACATCCGCAATGTCATAGAAAAAGGCGGCAATAAAAACCGCATATAGGAGAAACATCAATCCGATCTTTCGAAAAAACTGCTTGATCGCACAATACACTCCGGAAATCGCATGAACCTCATTCTCAGCCAACGGCTTATACAATTCAGCCCGTGCTACGCGTCCCATGCCGCCTTCGATCAACGCTATATAGGAAAGGAATTGTGCTGCCGATATGGTGATACCGTATGCCTCCGAGCCAAAAGCCGTGATCATACTCCATGGAATCAACATTCCACAAATCGTGGAAACGATTTGATTAAATAACGCCGTACTTGCGTTTAACCGAACCTTATAGCCCCTTTTACTCATGAATGGTTTCCTTCTCAATTTCCTTGCTTAATGCAGCGCATTCTCCAAAAACGACAAAGATTCCTCTCGTAATCCTTGCAAAACAGATTCTGCCGCAGAATAATCCGTCTCATCGGTATGCAACTCCGATTGAGGGGTAACAATCTGTTTTTCCAAGCCAAACGTCCTTACGATCTGCTCCAAACGCGAATTGGTGGAAGAAGAAAACTCTACAAAAAAGTTTTTCCGATAATTAATCGAGAACGCCGTGCCGTGGAAGGAATTGGTCACAACGTAATCGGCATGATGCACTAAGTAAAGCCAATGCTCAGGCCCAATATCCACGGCGTATTCGATCTTGGGATTCCGTTGCTTGATATGACTAAAGTTATTACCGCCCACAATCAACAATTTCAACTTTTTCTCCGCCGCCAATGCGAGCGCATACTTGAGCAGGCGCGCAGAACTTTTTATGGTATATAATAGAACATATCCGCCTTCCGGAATCCGATACGATTTTTCCATGGCGATCCAATCATCTTTATTCAACAAAAACGTAGGATCAAGAACAACCGGCACGTGTATGCCCAGCATATCTTTTATCATATCGCTGATAATAGATTCTCTGACGGATATAGCTGTAAACTTGTCTAACTCTTGTTTTACCTGATCGCGCCATTCAGCAGGAAGATCCTCTCTGCCGACACTCGGCGCATAAGAGATACGCTTCGTTTGACTTTCGCAAAAATTCAAAAAATAACTCAGATCATATCCGGTAATATCCGGGTTCCAAACCTGATCACTGCCACAGACCACGGCATCATAACGTTTACCGATCTCGGACAAACGCTCCGTATCGCTGAAGCTTTTTTGTGGATATTGATTCAATGCGCGTTTCTCGAACTGCGCAAAGCGATGATATAATTTGTAATGGAAAAAATGTTTGAGTAGTCGTCTTACACCACCACTCTTCTCACAATGCAATTCCTTCTTCATGAAGAGATTGTGGTAGTTGATGATCTCTGTATCATGCCCCATCGACACAAGGGTACGATACAACGCAAACATCTGCAAAGACGCACCGTAGCTAACGGAATTCTGAAATGTCAAAATGCCAATTTTCATGTGATTTCTCCAAGCTAAAACTTTATTTACAACGTTGAAGTTCAATCGGTTGCGCGGCTTTTTATGATCCTCGCAGGCACACCGCCAACAATAGAATATTCCGGAACGTCATGTGTCACAACGGCTCCCGCTGCAATAATACTGCCTTTCCCGATTTTTACACCCGGCAAAATCGTTACACGGTCTCCGATCCAAACATCATCACCGATGATAACCGGCTTTTCCTCTTCAAACCCCTGATACATCATGGGCGTATTAAGCCGTTCAAATCTATGATTCCGTGTAATGATGGTACAATCCTCTCCCATCATTACGTAATCTCCAATTATGCAGGTCCCGTAAATTTTAGCATTAACGCCTATTCCGGAATAATCTCCTAATCGGACTTTTTTTGAAAACAATGCGTTTTTCTCTATATTAACGTCTTTTCCGCAAGACGCCAACATGAGTCTGCCACAAAATCTTCTGATTGCTTTTTGACCGACCTTGATTCCCGAATAGGACGGAGGGAGCTTTCTTCCGATCATGTAGTATAGAGCAGGACCAAATTTTTGTTTTAACATATCGTCAGTCTTCTCCTATAAAATAACAGTAAAGGGGGATGGAGTCTTAGACTCCTAGTTCTCCATCCCCCTGGCCATAATCTTAGCCTATAACCATCTTACCTTCTGCATCGAAGTAGTAGGTTCCAGCCTTGATTCCGTATGCATTGCTGCCGCTCACATACATATTGGCATTCGCATACATCTTACCACTGGCAGTATTGAACAGGTAGTAGTTATCACCGATCTTGGTGAAACCCTTTGCAAGCTCGCCATCCTGATAGTAGAAAGTGTATCCACCGCCGGTTACGAAGCCGGTCTTGATCAGCTTGCCCTCTGCGTCAAACGCATAGTAGC
>JAZQUX010000024.1:0-13021 GCA_045631585.1 Eubacteriales bacterium
TGTTCTTGATGCCCTTCATGATGCAGACGTAGTCGAGGAACTCGACAATGTTGAGCTGGGGCATGAGCTTGGTGCTCTGCGGCAGATAGCCCAGCGAGGAGCGGAACTCGTCCTTGTAGAGATTGAGCTCCTTGCCGTCAAAATAAATTTCGCCCTCGGTTGCGTCCATGATGGTGGCGACGATGCGCATGAGCGTCGTTTTGCCCGCGCCGTTGCGGCCGATCAAGCCGAAAATGCCCTCGCCAATGGTGATGTTGACGCCATCCAGCGCCTTTCTCTTGCCGCGGGGGTAAATTTTAGTTAGATTTTTGATTTCTATGTTCATAGCAATTCTCCTTTGTATAGTTAGTCGCCCAAATTCTCGTGCAGCTTTTCCCTTCTCAGCAGCAGATACGAAGCACCAAAGAGGACAAGCGAGAGGAAAAAGAACAGAATGCGGTTGTGCGTCCAAATCCTGCCCAGGCCCTCCTTGCGCGCCACGCCGTTGCCGATAAAGTAGGTCGAGATGAACGGGTCAACGATGGCGTACTTCAGGCTCGTTTTGAGCATACGAATGTCCTTGTTCATCGCCTCGAAAAAAAGGTAGACGAACAGCCCCATGCCCACGGGCGCGTAGCAGTTGCGGGTCAGCACCCGGAAAAAGACCACGACCGAGGCAAAAAACAACAGCGTCACCACCACCGAAATGGCAAGCAGCAGCTTGTAGTTGTCGGGCACGCTGATCGTAATGAGGGCGCGCATCTGATCGGTCTCGACAAACGGCTCGTCGCGCACCAACAGAATCATCGCAAGCACCGACGAAGCGCCGTAGACGACCAGCGGCAACAGCTTGGAGACAAACAGGCGGGAGGTGCGCACGCCGCTGACCAGCCCCAGCTCGATCTCAAACGGATCGTGAAGCAACAGCGAGAGCGGAATGAGCATCAGTGCCGGCAAAAACATCTCTATGTACCCCGCAAAGCCGTTCATGGGCGCGGGCATGATGATGCACTGCGGCTCCCACACGCGGGTGGCGACGAAAAAGAACGGCAAAGCGATGGCAAGAAAATACAGCGACTTGCGCATACAACGCGATAGCATAGCCCGCCTCCTTAATATTCGCGGCGACGGACGCGCCAGTAGGACACGGCGTAGTAAATGAGCGCCGCACCGACGAGCACGCCAAAGCCGATGGCGGCCTGCCAAAGTGGGGTGGTGCCACTTAAAGTTGCATTGGGTCTATCAAAGTCAGAGAGGTAAAATCTTAACTTCATAGGCACGGGCGAGAGATAGTCAAAGTAGATGGGGTACTTCCGCGACGCCGAGAAGAACAGATAGAACACGTAAAAGCCGACGACGTAACCCATGCCGGCGACAGCCCCCGCGACGCCGCCCTTGAGCAGATTGCCTACAACGTAGGTCAGCCCCACGTACATCATAATGCAGGGCAAGCCGATGAACAGCACGTACTTGAAAAAGCGGGGGAAGGAATCCGCGATCATGGCAAAGACGCTCATACCCTCGACACCGCCACGGCTGAATACGTACCAGTAAAAGGTGAGCAGCATGGCAAACACCATCACGACGGTGTTAACACTGAGAATGGCACAAAGACGGGCGGTAACGTAGGACAGCGGTCTGCTTCCTGCCGCCTTTTCGATCTCAAAAAAGCGGTCGCCCCAGTCGCGGGACAGAATCAGCGTAGTGGAAATAACGGCCAAGAGCGGCAGGGCGTACCACATAATGCCCGCCAAGCAGGCGTTTTGAATGTGCTGACGGAAGATATCAAACTCCAGCACATATCTCGGGTCGGTGTCCATAATGGTCTCCCAAATTTCAAGGCTGAACTTGGAATAGTGCACCTTGGTCGCGTCAAAAATGGCGACAAAGATGACCAAAAGCACCGAAAGTAAAAAGGTTTTGGAACGTAATAGGGTTTTTACGTTGTTTTTGTATGTTGTGAAAAACATAGTGTACTCCTATAAATACTACTTTTTAGTTGTCACGAAAACAAATCAGGGTTAGGCGGCTCGACGTCGGGCTTAAATTTCGTAATATCGGAATTGTACCAAAGATCAAGCACGTTGGTGGCATAGTACGGAACGATCACGCAATGCAATTCGCCCGTCAGGTTTTCGGGCCATACCATTTCGTCACCCTTGTATTGGTATACAATCATAACGGAACGATGCAGTGCGTCAACCACTTGCATATCGACCTTGATACCCCCAAGTGTGTAAATGCCGTAAATCTTGCCTGCATTATCAAACAGTACTCCGGTGCCCTGCCGCCAAAATGAGGTTGTATTCCTGTTATTTTCTTTGACAGCACCGTACAAGGCCGGGTACATTTCGCGCCCTATGTTGCATTTACCTTCATTCAAGCCCGCGAACTCCAACGTGTGCTTTTCTCCAAAGCAAACCCTATCATAGGGCTGTGCCTCAATACGATATTCATATCTGTCAAACGCCATCATCGGCAGAAATAGAATGGGCTGTGTATATCCCGCCGCCCAGCCTTCGTAGGTGCGGCTTTCGGTAAACACTTGCTCTCCTGCTTCGTCAAAATAGGAACAATGGACAACCAATGTATAGTTGTTCTCGGTTTCGTTTTTGACGTCGGCAATCACCAAATTGTTTCCTTGAAACTCGTATTTCTTCTCTTTGAATACGAACTCTCCGCCGTTGACGGTGTGAGTGTTGATGATGTCATATTCCTCGTCGGTCAAATGCCCCCAAGCCGCCCCTTGTTGAGGCGGCTCGACGGGGGAATTTTCCGCGGGTGGGGTTGCAATACTATTGCAACCCATCAATACTGTTGCAATTACCAACGTGGAGAGGATGCGTGCAATTATTTTTTGCATTGCTTTTACATTTTTTATTGCCATAAGTTTGGATCGGGAGGAGTACTATTAGGATCAAACTTCAAAAAATCAGCATAATGCCACAAATCATATATATTTTTAGCATAGTATGAAATAACCACGCACCGTAGTTCTCCAGTTAACTCTTCTGGCCAAACAAATGGTTGCTCCTTGCTTGAATATGGGACAAACATCATTGTTAATTCTATATCTTTAACTGGCGCACTGTGATATTCCATTCCGTGTTTATATATTCCATAAAGATTCCCCTTGTTATCGAACAACAAAAATGTCATACATGAAGCAAACTGCTCTGTATTGTAATTGCTAAATTTTCCTGTAGCTCTTATCATTGTTCCTGTGAGAGAAAGGGCCAATCCTGTATATTCTACAATGGACTTTTCACCCCAACAAACGCCATCGTACGGGGTTGTTTCAAGCGTGTAGCTATACGTGGCAAAAGCAGTTTGCGGCCAAAGAAGGACGGGGGTTTGGTAGCCAGCGGCTACAGCGGGGATGGTTCTTGTTTCGGAAAGTATTTCCGCACCGTTTTCGTCGTAATACGTTGCGTGAATTTTTACGTCGTAATTGGAATCGGTATCGTTTTTCATATCCATAAGCACGATTTGTCCACCGGCGTAATCGTACTTGTGTTCATAAAATACGAACTTACCATTACCAACAATGTGTTCGGTCGTTTTTTCGACTTCATCGTCTTTCAGCGCGGGCTGTTGAGGAATATCGGTGCCGCCGGGGTTGGTTCCGGGGTTGGTTCCGGGGTTGGTTCCAGGATTGGTTCCGGGGTTAGTACCGGGATTGGTGCCGGGATTGGTGCCGGGGTCGGTTCCGGGGTTAGTGCCGGGGTTGGTTCCGGGGTTGGTGGTATCGCCGGGTTTGGTGCCGGGCAACTGAACTTGCGTGCCGTCGGGGAACGTGATGGTCTGTTGTTCACAGCCAATAAGCGCCGTCAAAAGCATCAGAACAGCGAGGGTGAGAGTAAGTAGTTTTTTCATGGGGTTCTCCTTTTTTGTTTTATTTTTGAATTGGGATTTCGGGGGTGTTTGCCCTCTCCGTCAGGCTACGCCTGCCACCTCTCCCAAAGGGCGAGGCTTACGTAGGCTCCCCCTCTGGGGGAGCTCCCGCGTAGCGGGTGAGAGGGCGAGGCTCCCTCCGAGAGGGAGCTGTCACCGAAGGTGACTGAGGGAGAGTGCGCGACTGTGGGCTTTGCAGTTGTTATAAGCCAAAGCAGAATTTTTTAGTAACGCGGGCTCCTTCCGCCTCGCATTCGCTCGGCACCTCCCTCCCGGAGGGAGGCTTACGTAGGCTCCCCTCTGGGGGAGCTCCCGCGTAGCGGGTGAGAGGGCGGCTTAATACACCATCTCATTATGCTGATGCAATCCGTCGCGGCGCAAGATGGCGTAGGACGCGGCAAGCAGCAGAATGGCGAGGGTGAAAAACAAGAGGCGGTTGTACGTCCACACGTCGCCCAGCGCATACTGTTGCGGTGCGGCATTGCCGAGAAAGTAGGTCGAGATAAACGGGTCGAAGAGCGAGAAGCGGATGTCCGTTTGCCCCAAGCCAATGCTACTGTTAAAGCTATCAAACACAGCACACAGGAACATACCGATGCCGACGGGCAGGTAGACATTGCGGCACACCACCCGGATGAACAGAAACAGCGCCGCGAAAAACACCAGCGTGACCACGCCCGAGACCAGCATATACAGCCGATACGTCGAGGGCACAAGCAGCTCGATGACCTCCTGGAAGTTGGTCAGGTTCATCTCGTCAAACGGGATGTAGCGGTAGAGCAGGATGACCGTGGCCATGCCGAGCAGCGTGTAGCAGACGATGGGCACGAACTTGGCCAGCATCAGCTTTGCGTTGCGCACGCCACAGACGAGTCCCAGCTCGATCTCGTAGTCGTTGGCCAAGAGGAACGAGATGGGGATGAGCAAGAGCAGCGGTAGCATTCGCTCGCAGTTTTTCAGAAAGCTCGACCATGGCTCGGGGGTAAGCAGCGGTTGCGGCTCCCACACGCGGGTGACCATCACGAGCAGGATGACCGCGGCGACGAGATACCAGGCAAAGCGCCGCCAGTTGTAGCGATAGAGCAGGTATTTGTCGATGTTCTCTGCCCTTGTCCGCGGCTCGACCGTCTTGCCCCTGACGATGCGCCGCATTCTGCGCTTGTGCCAGGCGGAGCATTTGGCGTCCGTGCGGCTCTCGGTCAGTTCCCTTTCAAATCGATTCGCCATGGCTTCGTCCAGGGCTTGTCCGAACAGGGTCATATCCGTTTGGTTCATTTGGATTCCTCCTTTCCGAGTAATTGAAGCAATAATCGTTTCCCGCGCTCAAGGCGGGTATAGACCGTCTTTTCAGGCACGCCCATCGTCTTGGCAATGTCACGGGCGGTCATATTTTTGGTGTAGCGGTAGAACAGTGTGATGCTGTAGCGCTCGTCCAGCGCGTTAATGGCGCGCAGAACGTCGTCGTATCTCTCTCCAAGGCGCAATTCGCCGAAAAAGTCGCCGTCCTCCAAGACGCTTTCGTAGTCGTCGATATTCTCGACGGCCGCCTGCTCGCGGACAAAGTCGTTGCACTCGTTGACCACGATGGAAAACAGGTAGGCGCGAAGTTTTTTGTAGGGCGCGCCCGCGTCGATACGATCGATATACTGAATGATCTTGATGAACGTGTTTTGCACGACGTCCTCGGCGTCCACCTCAAAGCTGTGAAGCCCCATTTGCCGCAGTCGGTGGCGGGCAAAGCGCAGCATATCTGTGTGGAACGTGTCGTATAGGAATTTGATCTTGTCGTGATGCTCCTCGTCCGTGAGCATAAGTAATAATGCCAACATAGCTCTCCTTTATGGGGATAATTTCCCCCTCATATAATTCTACCCTCAAATTTTCTGCGTTTTCTTCAGCACGCCAAAGTTTGGAGGATTTGACAAACGGGATGGGTGATATATGTATATTATAACAAAAAATGTTATGGAGTTGTAATGAAAGGCGGGGATTGTAAAAATTTGTGATGGGGAAGGAAAAGGCCCACGATCCAAATGGAACGTAGGCCTTGCTTCGCTTGTAGTGGTTTATCTTATACCAACTTCCGTTTTTTTAGAAGATTGTTTTTCTTGCCAAAAACGGTATATCGGATATCGCACAAATTCCTCTTGCTCCTCTTCTTCCATTTTTGAAAAGTAAATTTCAGCAAGAGGCTGTTGATCAAGTAACAGATGCGCCCCCACTAACGTTGAATTCGACGCATCTCTGTCGGCAACAATTTGATATAAGGTATTGGTTTCTTCATCCGTAAATGCGCGCATCCGTTTAACAACTTGTAGCATATTTAGCGTTTTGATGTTCAATGGCATACTATCGCCCGAATCGGTTAATATCCATTCTGCAAAATCATATGCAGCGCTAAGAATGTTTTGATTGTGGGATTTATCATATGCCGAAAGCAAATCCAACAGAAACCAATTAGCTCTATCGAAAGTTTCTTCATGCCTTTCAACATCCTTAAAGGAAGGCAAAAATAATTCACATTGAATGTTATCAGCGCGTAAAAAATCCTCCGATTTGAGAATTGCGTATTGTGACATGGGGAGTCTTTCCCCGTTTCTTCCTTGATATGTTGTAACCAATTTTGCGCCGAAGAAATTGTCAAGGTTATATGCCCCCTGCTCCCCCCCGATGTAGCGCAAGACTATTACAAAATTCAGATTACCCACTTTCATGGCACAAATATACGGCAGATCCTCTTTTAAGCCTTTTACAGGCTTGTTTTCAACAAGCGCATCATAAAGTCGATAAAGATTGCGGCAATCCTCATTCCCTAAAGAGTCTATGAATAATTTCTTTTCGCACCGCAGGGCATCCAAAACTGCTGTGGCTTTTTGAGTAAAGGCGAGAATGCTTTTTTGTTCCTCAATATTGAACTTGGAGGCGTCCGTATTTTCACACTCACATAGGCATTTTTGTCCGTTGATCTCAAAATAACCTTTCTCTATATATGTCAACAAAAACTCCAGGTCCGTTGAGATCGTACGTACATCATCAGAGTTTTTATACGTGATGTTTACTCCTGACGATTCTTGATTAATGATTAGTGTCAGACTGCTACCAAATACATATTTTATATTTTCTCTGTTTTGTATAATTTGAACCTTATTATAAAAAAACCTGCCATCAATGCTTACCAACGCATTGACCTCTTCGTAAGTTTGCATATCCTTAGGTAGAATTTTTAACGGTTGAGGAATAGCGCTCCCTTTAATATTAGCATAAATGTAAACATCGTTACTAACAAGCGCTGCCTGCAAATCATTTCCTATGCCTACACCAGTAAGAGGAATCGTAATATTCTCCAACAAACCTTGCTCTTGGAGCGCTTCGATGGATAATAAATCCGCTTCAGCAAAACTTGCTTGTTTCTTACAGTTTTGCAAACAATTTAGAAAAATTGTAGATTTCTTGTTGTTGTCGTTAGGAAAAGCTTTAAGTTTTACACTTTTCTTACCTTGCTTTTTAGCCTCATCCAAAATAATGCGGATACGTATAGGTGTCAACTCTATATAGTATATTTTCCGGGTAAGACCTTTTGCTCCGATATATACGACAAAATATATTGCACCACCATCAGCTAAATATCCGCGCAAATCAGTTGTACTAATTGGAAAAGAAATTTCATCTTTTGAAAAATCTTCATTCTCCGTTCCTTTTACTTGTACAGGCATTCTACCCCTAAAATTCTCTTTGGTATGATCGTTGCTTTCATAAATGTACACCGCACCATCCCAAAAAGGTTCCTTGTCGTTATCGGGAATAAACTGGTCAAGGTGATCCGTCATCATTATACTGTCTCTTACAGCATTGACAGAAAGAGTTTCTATTGTTTTTCTACTTAATTTTGCCATTCGACCTCCACAAGTTGTCTGTTCAACACAATTTCTAACGTCCTTTTCCGCTAACCTATAATTACACAGCGTGTTGGATACCAATTAATACGCTGTTTTTTGCTCATACAGGCATTATAGCACATTATCCATCACTTGTCAACAAAAGAACACAATATATTGATTTTTTATATGAGTATTTACCACATCTTGTATCCACGAACGCGTCAGATATTGCCATTTCATACAATTATACCAATCTCAACAACTTACAAACAATTTTCCCACAATGGAAAAATCTAACATTCGTGCCTATCATAAAAGGCGGCGAGAATCTCGCCGCCTTAACTTATGTAGTTACTTTGAAGACATACACGCTTTGTTGGGTCGTAAATCTGATCTCTTCACCACAGTTCTCAATTCTTCCGCAGCTTGTTTTCAGATACCGACCATCGATACCATCAAACCGCAAAAACAGTTCTCCGGGATGTTTGTGCTCACTTTGCAATATTGCGAGTGTGCCCGTCAATCCAACGTATTGTAATCGCCAACGCCAATTTTCTTGGGGACGATTACTAACAGGGGTAACATCCAACAATTCGGCTTTGTATTGTGCCATTACTTGTGCCATTATACCGCCTCCGGTTGTCTTCATACAAAGATCACTTCGCGCTCTACGATTTCCCTGGCCGTCTTGGCAATATAATTGGCAAGACCAACCCATTTCATTTGATCGCGGGCCTTCAGCTCTTCAGTCAGATCATATTTCTCCGATAGATCGATGACAAGTGAATCAAAGCAGTTTTGTGCTTCCTCATTAACTTTGTAAAGATATTCATTTAACTCGCCGGACATCAACAACTCGGTGTATCGCGCGATACGATATCGTTTGATCCATCTCAAGTGCAGTTGTCCCCAAGTTCCAATATTTTTTTGTTGTGGAAGTTCCACGTCGGGATATAAAATCCCATCTTTTTCAACATATCTCATTTCGTTTTGCATAATCAATATCCTTTCGTTTTTTGTTTTGGCATCACGTTTACAAAAGGATATTCGGCGGTGATCTTGCACGATGCCATAGATCGCAACGCATCATGGCAAGTCACCTAAAGGCAAAAGAAATCCGAAACCATCGCCGATTGGCAATAATTTCGGATTTCTCTCTTTTGGCTCCCCCTGCTGGGCTTGAACCAGCGACATCATGATTAACAGTCATGCGCTCTACGAACGAAGCTCATTACATCGAAAAGCGGCTACAGGTGATTATCACCCTGAAGCAACCACAAGGGGAAAACAAATGTGATTGTCACTCGAAAGTTTTTCGCTATTCTCTTTAGCCATTAGTCAATAGATATGTACATGACAACTGCCGCCGTATCAACCAGCGGCAGTTAGTTCTTGAATAGATGCCCATTCGTCACAGAAGTTCTTGAACGTGGCATCCAACTCCAATTTAATCTCGTATCCCTTCCCTATCTCTATGCGGGAGAACAATTGGCAAGCAATCATCTTTTTCATTTCCAACGGGGCGGTGTCGAACTCTTCGCTCCATGTTTTGAATTGCCCATATACCGGCAAAATGCTATTGCTGTTTGCCAACTTTGCAAATTCGTCCTGCTTCAACGTTTCAAGCTTTTCTTGACTGTCGGATATCTTCTTTTTCAGAGTGGTAATAGCTGTCGCCAAGTCTTCTTGGCTGTACACACTGTCACCTGTGAGTGCCTTGCCAATCTCCAGTTGCAAGGACTCCAGTTGTGTCGTAGCTTTATGAATTTCATAAGCCAGTCTTTGCTGTTGCTTTTGGTTTCCCACAACCACACGCTTATATGCTTCTTCGATCTTTTCTTTTTGAGGACATCCGGAGATGCAGGAGAAAATTTTGCGCATAGCCTCCATCACAGCTTGATCGATCTTGCTTGCAACGTAGGTTGTTGCTCCGTCACAATCATTCAATCCTCTGCTGCGATGATAGCAAACATATCGGCAATTCTCCCTCTCATACAGGCTTCCATCCTTGCGCTTATATCTTTCGGTATAACTCGTAGTCACAATACGACAACCACAGTGAGCACAGTACACGTTGCCACCCAAAAGAGTCTTACCTTTGTTGGTCATGGCGATCGTCCGTTTGCTTTCATCCTTCCGGGCTCTTTGATCGAGAATATCTTGCGCCTTGAAGAAATCCGCATCGGATACAATCTGAAGAGCCTCTATGCGTTCCGATCTGGCTTCACCTCTTTGCAAAAATCCTCTGCAAATCGGATTGCGAAGGATTCTGAGAATATTGCCACTTTGGAACTCGGCTCCTTTGTGTGTCCGATATCCCATATTATTCAAACATTCCGCCATTATGTGAGATCCATACCCAAGCTCAATGGTATACTTGAACACCAGTTTGACAATTTCCGCTTGTTCAGGATCCAGCTCGATATCGCGCATTTCCTGTCCCTTCTTGTTCTTTCGGCCACGGTTAACAAGTCGATACCCATACGGAACGACGCCCCCCGTAAAAAGGCCCTCACTGGTCATCTGCTCCATTCTCGTTTTTACTCGGAGTGATGTCTTCTCAGATTCGCCTGACGCCTGCCAAAAACGAATGTAGTTCATTAACTTGTCCACATGAGTTTCAATTTTTTGTTGTCCCTCGTTTGCAGACCATACCTCGATATCATGTTCAACAAACCATTGCAGGACGAACGGAGTTTCATCTTCTCTTCTTCCAAGTCGGTCAAACATAAAGACGAGCAAAATATCAAACTCTTTTCGAAGTGCTCTTTCTCGAAGCTCGATGATTGCATCCCGGTCGTTTGCGGATTTCTTATATCCCGAAACACCCTTCTCATACATTTCATCAACGATAACCCAATCCATTCTGTCCGAAAAATCTCGACATACAATCTTCTGCATAGGGATATCGTCTTTGGCTCTATCATCATCTTGGCTCTTAAAGACCTGTTGGGCTGTAGAAACTCGGTACAGGCAAATAACTCGCTTTTTGTTTTCTACTATGTTCTTCATATCTATGTTCCCTTTCTCGTTATGTTATGTAACGAGAAAACACTAACTGCTATTCAGTTTCCAAGGATCACGCAGCTCTAACCTGCTATCACATGATAGCATACCATGTCCTTTCTTGCAAATGTGCGATTTTACACACGTCAATGTTTTCTCCAAACGATACCGGGAGAGCCTTGCCCAGCTTCAAATTGTCACTCTGTTTTCATAAGCGGAAGTCAACAGATCTACAATTACTTTCTTCAAATCAGGAACCCTTGGGTTATCCGAAAAGGAAATCGTCATAGTTACTCCGTTCTCTTCCATTATTAAAATCGGCTTTCGGTTTTCATCATATTTAAGATTCATCATGATCCCTCCGTTCCATACCAATGCTAACCAGCAATGCAGTCTCGATTAAAGCCATTTCATCAGACGTAACATGTCCGACATACTCCAAAAGACGACGCTTATCAATAGTTCGAATCTGCTCTAGCAAAACCATCGAATCCTTGGCTAAATACGAAGTCCCCAACTTAACATGGGTAGGTAATTTGGCTTTTCCAAGGCGGCTTGTAATAACCGCCACAATTACTGTTGGGCTATGTTTGTTTCCAACGTTGTTTTGCAAAACGAGCACCGGGCGCAATCCTCCCTGCTCCGAACCAATCACCGGGCTCAGGTCAGCATAATATATTTCTCCGCGCATGATCTTCCTATCCATTTCTACCTCCTGTATGTTTGCCGAATGGCAAGACTGCGACATACCGAATCCACCACTCGTTCAAATATGTATTCAAGCTTACGCAGGTAGTCCTATGTCAAAGTGGGCTACCGTTTTACCGTAAGCTCTTATCACGTCCATTTGTCCTCGACACCCCGACGTGGCCGAACTCTGTTCGGTATGGGAAATCATCAAGCGGCCGATTACGAGTCGGCTCCATAGGAATCTCACCTCCCCCGGGTTCTCCGCAGGCAGCGCCATAAGGCTACTGAAGTATCATTGTCCCTGGTGTCTGTCATCGCCCTCTGTCGATAGTAATTCGACTTCACTCAAAGTATCGTTTGATCGCTCCCTCCAAACAGGGAGATCCTGGCGCACCTTTTGAGCTTGGCTTGCTCGCTCATCACGAAATTAACACAAGTAACGTGCTTGATGAATGGGTATTCAATTTATGTATCTCACTTTACCTCATATCGATGCGAAGCATGCGGAGTATACTTTTTAAGGATGCCTTGCATTATCTCAAGATCTTCCCCTGTCAAGGTTTGAGAGATTCTTTGCAAAAGTTCGATCTGTGCAGAGTTCATATATCTAAGCCCTAAATAATAACCATCAGCTATCCGTACTCCACCACCGGTACCTTGGGATGTTTCAATCGGGTATGAACACATGAGAAGCTGCAAATCGCGATCAACGGTGTTTTTCGAAATATTGAATCTTTGCATTAATTGAGGTCTTGTTGTAAATCTAACCTCACACAAATACTCAATCATGAGTTGTCGTCTTTCGGTCGCCGCCTGCATATGTTCACACCTCCTTCCTTGTTTGTGGCTATATTTTATCGGGGTAACTCCCCACCTAATGGGGAGTTAGGAAAAAGTTTTTAACTTTTTTGATTTTTTCAAAAAAAGCCGCCGACACAACAGAATGTTCTATGCTTTTCAGCATAAACTCCTGTCGTATCGGCGGCTTCACAACTTTGCTTTCACAATTCTGGCTTTGCTCACCAATTTCCCAGCGTGACCTGAAGGGCGGCTTAACTTAGCACTATTTCAGCCAGGCGCCCTTCGTCGTTCGCCGTATTTCATTCAGTTCATTGTGCGCGAAATTATTGTCTATCGTTGCCTCACTCTATTCATCCCCTGCGGGACGGTTAATTCTATGATATCGTGGCGACGATTCTTATATGATCGAACCATTACTACTGTACACTTTTTGCATTGGAAGTGATTTCTTCCTTCTTGATCTTTATATCCAACATTTAATGTCCCACAGTTAGGGCAGTACATTTGCACTACCGTCCAAGTATTCTTTTTCTCTTGTGTTGTCATTTGGTCTCTTCCTTTCACTTCCTGCTGCTACAATATCATTTCAATTCTACTTCAATTATAATTCATTTTTCTTCCTTTTATTATATAGACCCTTCTGCACACATTTTTTTTTCTCAACTCAAGCCAATATTTCCTTCTCGACAAACCATCTCCCGTCCTCATCGTAAATATCTCTCTGCTTACCTTCGATTATTACGGTATATCTCGTTCCACAGCCACCCACCTTC
>JAZQUX010000025.1:0-6059 GCA_045631585.1 Eubacteriales bacterium
TGAGCGGACATGGGCTGCAGCGCGGGAAATGGCGCGTCGGATGAATCTCAAACTCGTGATTCTGCAATGTTATCAATACGGATGGTGGGGGCATCCAGACCGTAAGGATGTTCATCTTGCATCTTCGCCGGATAGATTCCTTGCGTATTTCAGGGATGCTTCGGCCGTGATTACATCATCTTTTCACGGGACTGCGTTTTCGCTCATATACGGAAAGCCGTTTGCGGTATTGCCCAATCATGACGGCAAGGTGCCCGCCCGCAGCGCACTGCTGTTGAAAAAACTGAATGAAAGTTCTCACGCGGTTGATTGTCCGGATCGCATGGATATGGTAGAAGAAGCGTTGTCGAAGGCTCCCGCGGCGCGGACGATGGAGGCTATAGCCCGTCTTCGTTCAACGACTGTCAAACGTCTGCGTGAGACTCTGCCCGATGTTTCATCACTTCCTCCGCTGACGGTTGCGCCGGCGAGTCTTGGGAAATGTCGGATTTTAAGAAAAATCAAGGGCGGTATCCGGTGTTTCAATGAAAATGGATTGCTGTACACGGTAAAACATCTGGTCGGCAAAACGCTCAGATTTTGTGGGGTGCGCAGCAGATTATGACCGTTTCTGTAATCATCCCCGTTCACAATGTGTCACGGACGCTTGCCGATGCTTTGCGTTCGGTTTTGGCGCAAACATATGCCGATATTGAAGTCATTTGTGTGGATGACGGTTCTACAGATGACTCTTCGCACATTCTTTCTGGATGGGCGGAGCGCGATGCTCGATTGAAAGTGATTACGACATCGAATCGAGGCACTTTGGCGGCAAGAAAAACTGCTGTATCAGCGGCTAAAGGTGATTGGATATTGTTTCTCGATCCAGACGATCAGCTTGAGAAAGAAGCGGTGCGGACTTTTCTGGATGTCGCCGACAAGAGCGGTGCCGATGTGATTCAATGCGGCATGCTTCTGGAGGAAACATCACAGGTCGCGAAAGAATGGAGACGTGCGATGGATATTTATTTTAACCGTCCTGCGTTGACATGTTCTGCTGAGGAGGCGCTCGATCGTGTATTTGCACATAGGAATCTTCCGTGGAATCTGATCGGGAAGTTTGTTCGAGGCGATGTCGCCAGACGAGCCTTCGCCGGGCATGCGGATGTGTACGCGACCATGTCTGAAGATGCGTGTTCCATGTTCAGGGTGTTGCTGCATGCAGGCAGTTTCAAGGTGATTGAATCAAAGCTCTACCGCTATTGCATCGGAGGTGGAATCTCCACGCGGGAATGTCTTTCCGTCGACGAGGTATGCAGAGGATTTGGAGTGTTTAAGGAACTTGACGCACTGCGGATTCTTTGTGAGGAACGCTCCCGCCAGGGCATGCGGCCGCCATCCTGTTCGGAAGATTTTTTCATGGCTGTGGAGGAAGCCGGATTTTCCTGGGTGTTCGATAGACTTAAGGCGCCGGAGGAACAGGCGGCTGCTCTTGATGCCTGGAGAAAAGAGGTCGGAGAAATCCGTCTTGCGTCCATTTTGCACGGATTGTATTCCCGGAAGTCCCGCGCGACGGCTGATGCGGCTCGTGCAATCGGAGAATTGCAGGCGATTGAAAATTCTCGGTCATATAAGATAGGTCGGGTTATGACTGTTCCGCTGCGGATGATTGCGGCGCTTTTCAAATCGGTGGGGAAAGAGCGTGGATGAAAAAGTTAGCCGTCCATCTGCATCTTTATTACGAAAACCAGTTGCCGTCGCTGGTATGCATGTTGATGCGATCGGGTATCTCCGACAGAGCCGATTTTTTTATTACGTATCCGGGTTTCCGCAATGATTTGGCGCGCGCGGCATTATCGTTGAAAAAATGTTTGAGGTCGCTTCACTGCATTCCGGTTCCGAATGAAGGTTATGATATTGGTCCGTTCATCAAAGTTGTTGAAGGGTTGGATTTGGAGAAATATGATTATGTGCTGAAAATTCATACGAAGGGACGGAGCAGGAGTTGGAATTACACCCGTCTCGGCGATCGTCTGGTTTCGGATGCGATGTGGACCGATATGTTGGTTAGTGCGCTTGTTGGGTCTGAAAAAGCGTTTCGCGGGGCGTTGGAGGCGTTCACGGATCCTCATATAGGTATGGTTGCAGCGGAAACCTGTATTGTTAACGACAATCCGATTCGCGCCGAGATCATGAAGGCTGGAGTTAAACGGGAACTTGAGTCGCGTTTTTCCTTGAGAGGCCATTGGGACGGTCGGTTTGTCGCTGGCACAATGTTTATGGTAAGAGCGTCTTTGCTGACGCCGTTGCAAACGGCAGATACCCCTTTGTTTGCGCCGTCGCAGTCGTTCGAAAAAGATTATACACTCGCACATATTTACGAGCGGCTGTTTTCCGCATTGGTAACGGCCCAGGGATTTCGCCTGCACGGGCTCAAAGTCCGCCGATATCCGATAGAGACTGTGCTGGTACAGTGTGGGGTTGTTGCTCGTGCTCTTTATGCCAGGGCGTTGCGATTGTTTCTGTATGCAAGAGCCTTGATGACGATTATAAAAGATAAAAACATCAGAAGAGCTATCTCGCCGATGGATGTGGCATTGGTTTCAAATTCTAAATTTTTCGATGCCGCTTGGTACAGATCTTATTATGGTGGTTCTCTTGAGAGAATCGACTCCCCCGCAGTGCATTATGTAACTGAAGGATGGAAGGAAGGCAAGCGACCGTCCGAGTTTTTCTTCGGGGAAGACTTCCTGCGCGCCAATCCCGATGCGGCAGGGCGTTGTCCGCTGGTGTTTTACGAACGTATAGCCCGGTTTGAAAATCGGGTGGTAGGAACCGGTTCTCCGGAATGATATTATAAGAAAGGAAAAACTGATATGCTGAAACGAGTGATATTGTTGGCGATCGCGATGGTTACGGCGGCATTGTCTGGAGCGACATTGAAATTCAAGTCCGATAATTCCGCAGTGTCGGATGGCATTTGGTTTACGGATACTCAGCCTAATTTATCATTGGACATGGATTTAAATGCAAAGGTTACGTCTCAATTTACGGCCGGCGAACAACTGCCTTATGCTTGCTTCGCTTTGGAATATCAAGCTATGGGCGAGAAAGTCTCCAATGAGCAGGTTAAGATTGAGTTTTCCTTAAATTATGGAGGGCGAATTTTTAAGTATACAATGTATACGGACATGAAGTCGAATTATAAAAATGGCACAAATTACGGTGGTAGTACTTGGATTGAGAAAGGGAAAGCCGTAGGTGTTTTGTCCCTTCTTGAGCCAATCCATATTCCTTCTGGAAATTATTCCGTAAATATAACTGCTTATTATGCAGGCCTTGAGGCCAAAGCAACAAAAATACTGAGGATTGTAAATCCTTCGGTAACCATAGGCCAAGCAATCGGTTGCGAGGATGCGATTTCAAAGGGGTGGATTAAATTTGAAAATAACAGGGCGTTTCCGTGGTTGGCATACAATCGGACAGTTGCGATTTCTGGACTTTTAGGTAAGAATGAAAGCTCGATTCTTACGATGTCGGCTAATAAGGATGTGTTCGTTGAATATAAGGCGGGAATGACTGTCGTCTCGTTGGTTGCAGGTGAAGAGTATAACAGAGATACTTTTACGTGTTATCACTTATACGGAACATCTGCGCAGCAATTATTGTTTACCGAATCGCATGATGAGATGACTCGTAGTCTGTTACTGTCGGAAGGAGAGGATATTTCCTTTGTGTATAAAAGGGATTCTTCGGATTTGAACCTTGCGGGAATTCGATTCGGTCATATTCGTGAAATGGCCGTATCTCCGGTTGTGGATGTTTCATTTAATTCCGCCGGTGGCAGTTCAGTTCTTCCGATAAAATGCGTGTCCGGGAAGACGTATGATTTTTTATGTGAAAAGTACGGCAAATGGAGTTTCCCGGAGAATGGACCAAATCCTCCCTGGAAAGAAGGCGTAGAGTATAAATTCTTGGGTTGGTATAACAGTGCGGGACAACGAATTATCGGCGCGAGCATTGTTCCAGACAAGGCGGAAGATCATGTGTTGACGGCTCGGTGGGAAACATCGGAACTGTTACCAGATCTTGTTATTTCTTCGGCTTCAGTTTCTAAATCCCGTATTTCACGTTCTGAGTCGATTATCGTTTCATGTCGTGTCGAAAATCAGGGGAACAGTTCTGCTGCCCGGTCAACAACAATTTTTAATTGTGCTGGAAAGACTCGCTCAGCATCTTGTCTATCACTGTCTCCGGGTGAAGGGTGGGAATGTTCCGCGACTTTTTCCGGAAGCGCTTTAGGTGTCGGAACGCATACGATAATAATCACGGCGGATGGGGCGTCTATTGTTGGAGAAAGTGACGATAACAATAATAGCCGTTCGGTTACGGTCACGGTCGTTGATGAAGTGACTGATAATTCGCGTCCGGATCTCATAGTCAAATCCGCTTACGTTTTAAGATCAAGCATTGATATTTCGAAGTCGGTTACAGTTTTTTGCGAGGTTAAGAATAGCGACACTGGTAGAGCCGGACCTTCGCAAGTCAGATTTTCCTATAAAGGCGTGAATCGTTATGTGTCATGTCCGGCGTTGGCGACTGGCGGTTCCACAACGGTTTCTTTGAGGATCGACGGCGGATCGTTGGGGACAGGGATGCACGAAATAACTGTGGCTGTCGACGGAGAATATGATGTTATAGAATCAAATGAATATAATAATACAAAAACCGTGACAGTTTTTGTTTCCAACGAAAAGTCAAGCAGGGATTTCGATTTTGTGAAGCTTGATGACGAAGAGCCAGATTCGTTTTATTTGTCGAAAACGCAAGACGGGCAAGAACCTTGTGTGGAATTTAAGGAGTATGAACCTATATTTATCAAGTTTAGCTTCTGGGATGAGAGACGGAATTTTACGGCGAATGAGGTTCATGCGAAAATTGAGTTGGATGAAGATACATGGTATTCCTGGAAGTGGGACTGGTTTTCCGGTATTGTCTATCACAATTACGCGCCAGATATCCTTCAGAATCTTTCACCGGGAAATTATAAGGTTAAAGTTACCCTTGATTATAAAAATTGGTGGGATGAAATTTGTGAAACAAACAATGTGAGGGAGATTTCCTTTGTAGTGAAAGGTGAGTCGGAATATACGATAAAATTCCATGGAGATATGGCATCCGGCTCCTCGGAAATTGCGCGGCGGTATACTTATGGCGTAAGTACCGCGCTTCCTTCGGCGTCGGCTCTCGGCTGGACTCGCAACGGTGCCGTCTTTAAGGGCTGGGCGACGAGCGCTGCAAATGCCGCTGCTGGCAAGGTCTGGAAGAAGGGTGGTGCAATCGTCGCAAAACCGGTCGCGGCAGGTGAAACTTTGAATGTCTATGCCGTATGGGATGATACTTATACCATCCGCTTTATCCGCAACGAAGGATCCGGCTATATCAGCGACAAGACGTTTAAGTACGGCGCTAAGATCCGAATTCCTTCGCTCAACTCTCTCGGCTGGGCGCGTCGCGGCTATACGTTCAAAGGCTGGGCGACGAGCACGGCGAACGCCCGAAACGGAAAAATCTGGAAGAAAGATTGGGCGTATGTTTCTACAGCTACAACGGCAGGAAAGACTTTAACGGTGTATGCCGTATGGTCGTTGAAGAGTGGTTATTACGCTATTCGCTTCAACAAGAACGACGGCACTGGCAAGTGGCGAGAGCTTGGTTATAAGTATGGCGATAATACGACATTGCCGACAATCGCGAACGGACTTCAGTGGTCGCGCGCCGGCTACACGTTCGGCGGTTGGGCGACAAGCGCGGCGAATGCCGCGAAGGGCATCGTCTGGCGCGGCGACAAGGGTGTTACGCGCACGCCGGTCGCTGCGGGCAAGACACTTAATGTTTATGCCATCTGGAAGAAGACCGGCGCAGCGGCGACGGCGGTAAATCGTACATTTGCGCAATCGACTGCGGACCTATCTTCGTTACCGTCGTTCGGCGCGGCTGAGCCTGCAAAGCTTCTTCCCGGCTACTATTCCGGCGAACTTGCCGACGGTACGGGTACGTACGACCTTCTCGTCGATGAA
>JAZQUX010000026.1:0-2881 GCA_045631585.1 Eubacteriales bacterium
GGCGACAAAGTCCTCGTATGCAACGGTGCTATCGGCGTTTGTGGCAATGATGCCGTATGTATAGCCGCTGGAAAGGTCGGCGTAATCATAGATCTCGGCACGCGCTTGCGAATACTGTGCCGAGCCGACCAGATCAACCTCGCGGTCGCGCAGCTTTTGCAGCGCGTCATCCCAACTGTCGCACACGACGTATTCGATTTCCCACGGCGCATACTGACACAGCATCGTCAGATAGTCAACGTCCATTCCGGCATAGTCGCCGTCCTCTGAGAGAATGTGATAACCCTCCATGGGGAAGAAGGCGACCTTTACTGTGCGCCGATCCTTGGCGAAGGTAAGGCTTGAGGTGAGTATTGCCAAAATACATAATACAAGAAGACTTTGCAGCAATCTTTGCCTGCGTTTTCGTATCTTTTGTTTCATTTTCCTATCCCACACAACAATAAATTTATACACTACCAATTTATGACAAATTTCTCCACGCTTTATTATAGCGAAAACAAACGAATTTGTACAGACTGATTCTGATATTTTTTGCTGAGCGAGAGGGATAAATTTTCTATTGCGGTCGGAGAATGATTTCCAAAACGTTATCCATCGGAATGATGCTCTTATTTTCCATGTAGATTAATCGCTGTACCGCATCGACTTTTTTGACTTTTCCTAGTAGGCTGATATACGCTCCGCCGCTTTTTCGCTCGTCGGGGCGAAAGTAGGTGATCTGCACCGTTTGATTTTCTTCCGGATGCTCGACCAACGTCCGATAACGGCGGTCAAGCGCGTTGAGCGCGTCCTCGGTCAGTTCGATTTTTGCATCCGTCAGACGCGCGGTTTCGCGGATGGCGGCATCATGACCGGTCAGCGCGGCGAAGGGTGAAAACTGTGCTGCGCGGTCTGCCATCGACATTTGCGCCCGTTTTAAGGACACATGGTGGGGGAGATGCAGAATATCGTCGTATCGACCACTCATGCCTTGTGCCCTCCGATCTGCGCGTTGCGGTCTTTTGCTGTTGCGCCCTCTTCCAGGTTGATTCCTTTTAATATAGCGTTCTTTCCAAATTTTTTCTTTATGGTCAACATGGCTTCCTGTATTTTCCGTTCACGTTCCAACTCCGCCTGCTCGTGCTCGCGCTGCGCATTCAATGCGGTGTAATCCGTAAACAGATCCAATTGCTCGTATCCGGCAGGAAGCTGCTGTTTCGCCGCAGCTTCGCTGACAATGTGGTTGGCGGTGATATTCATGCGTCGGACCAGAAGCGTGCTGTCTATGATGCGGTCATACAGCGAGGATACCGCGGCTAGAATCCGTTTTGCGGATGACGTTGCTTTTCCGAGATTTGCGGTGCCGTGGGCTTGCTTTGGGATCTGACGCCCATAAATATCGGTCACGATTTCGCCGCGGTATTTTTCTCGGCGCTTGGGGTCGGTTATGTTTTCGATGTCATAACCGATGGTCACAACGATCTGATCGGTCACCAATCCTTTGTCAACCAGATCCAACGCCATAAGATCGGCCATCTCAAGGAGCACCAGTCTTGCTTTATCCGCTTCGTAAGGCGTGTGCAGCACCTGACCGGAGCAAATGCTGTTGTTGCTCGGATGATATGCCTTGATCGCTTCCACGGTACACGGCTCCCAGCCCCACGCATGGTCGATCAGCAACTGCGCATTCTTCCCAAACAGTTTGTACAACAGATCTTCGTTATGGACAGAACACCGCGCAATATCGCCCATAGTGAACAGTCCGTTTGCCTCAAGTTTTTTTGCATATCCTCGTCCCACACGCCAGAAGTCGGTGAGTGGCCGATGCGTCCACAGCGTTTCGCGGAAGCTCATCTCGTTGAGCTGCGCGATGCGCACGCCGTTTTCATCGGCATCGATGCGTTTGGCAACGATGTCCATAGCGACTTTGCAAAGAAAGAGGTTTGTTCCGATGCCGGCAGTGGCGGTAATGCCGGTGGTCTGCAAAACGTCCAGAATGATCTTCATGGCAAGCGCGCGAGGGGAGAGGTGATAGGTGTCCAGATAATTGGTGACATCCATAAAAACCTCGTCAATGGAGTAAATGACAATATCCTCGGGAGCGATATATTTGAGGTAAACCTGATAGATTTGTGTGCTGTATTCCATATAGAGCGCCATTCTTGGAGGCGCGATGATGAAATCGACAGCGAGCGAAGGATCGGATTGCAGCTGCGAGAAAATGTGCGATGCGCCGCTAAATGTATGACGCGGAGCGGAGCGTTTTCGTATCGCGTTGACCTCGTTGATGCGCTGCCGAACTTCAAACAGGCGGCCGCGCCCGGACAGACCGTAGCTCTTAAGAGTGGGTGTGACCGCAAGACAAATCGTTTTGTCAGTGCGTTTCTCGTCGGCAACAACAAGATTTGTATCCATTGGATCGAGCCCTCGCTCGCGACATTCGACCGAAGCGAAGAAACTTTTGAGATCAATTGCAATATAGGTTCGCTCCGGCATCCTTCGATCGCCTGCCTCTCTTTGAAATAGAACACATGTTCTTGTTTATGATACCACAAAAAGACACTAAGTGTCAACAGGGAAGGGATGGGGAAACGGCGTATTCAGAGGCAAGATTGCTGATTTTCGTCAATCGTTAATTTATTCACTAAATATGGAAAATCATTCCCGGAATATTTGTTAATTTATTCACTAGATTTGGATGAATGTGCATTATATGGTGTATGCAAGCAATTTTGTGCTATGTGCTGTAATTAATGCTGAAAAATTATAAATTTTGTTTATAGCATTACAACGAGATGTCATATATAATAATCATACGCAAGATCGACAAAAAACGGCAAACTACACTGAAAAAGATACAAAAGCGAGGGGTAAATGTATATGCTGGATGAATCTTATT
>JAZQUX010000027.1:0-5791 GCA_045631585.1 Eubacteriales bacterium
CAGCTTTTGCGTTTGCAAGTTAAAGAAACTTGCAAACACGGAAGTAGCACGCGACGCACTTTTGCAAAAAGTTTTGCTTTCATTTTACGCGCCCTATTTCCATAAAAATTTTCGCTTTTCACGCCTGCCGCTCGTGGTAACTTTGCGGCGGGCGATGAAGTGAAAGCGTATATGTTTTTCTCCTTTTCCTCTTTGCAGAGCGGCAAAGGAGCAGTTTCCAAAGGCCGCAGGCCTTTGGTTCCTTTTCTTGGTTACTTCTTTGCGGAACTGCAAAGAAGTAACATCAAACACCGAACAGCTCAGCGCGCATCGCAGATGCGCAGTATGAGCGTCAATCAACGAAGCTGTACAAACTTTAGCTAAACCCCAAAAATCCACCCGAAAGGAGGATCACCCATGGAATTCCTACATACCCTGCTCCACGCCCTCTCCCACGCCGTCAAACATACCCTACCGTTGATCCCCTTTTTGTATCTGACCTACCTCGGTATGGAATTTTTGGAGCGTCGGGCGGGAGAAAAAACCGAACATATCATTCGCCGCGCAGGAAATATCGGCCCCATCCCCGGCGCGTTGCTCGGCGTCTTGCCCCAATGCGGATTTTCGGCCGCAGGTGCCACCTTCTACGCCGGCCGTATCATTACCACGGGTACGCTATTGGCCATTTTCCTGTCTACCTCGGACGAAATGCTGCCGCTCTTGATTTCCTCGGGCGTGCCGGCCGGTCAAATTTTGACCATTCTCGGAATCAAAGTTGCCGTGGCCATTGCCGCAGGACTTTTGGTGGATGTGATCAGCCGCCGTTTTTCCAAACATAACGAGCATGAGCATCAAATCGGCGAGATGTGCCAGTCGGGTCGTTGCCATTGCGACGATCGCAGCCTTTGGCTCGCCGCCTTGATCCACACCGCCCAAATCACCCTGACCGTGTTTGTCGTTAGCGCCGGATTGGACTTTTTGCTGGAATTGTTAGGCGAGGATGCCCTGGCCTCCCTGCTCCGTCCGTTCCCTCTGTTGTCCAGCCTGCTGTGCTGCTTGGTTGGCTTAATCCCCAACTGTGCGTCGTCCGTCGCCATCACAGAGCTGTATCTTTCGGGTGTGCTCTCGGCGGGGGCCATGCTCTCGGGACTGTTGGTTGGCGCGGGCGTTGGTGTTTTGGTTTTGCTGCGGGTCAACCGCCCCATCAAAGACAGCCTGCGCGTGATTGGTCTGTTGTTCGGTATCGGCCTTGTGTTCGGCACATTGTTTGATTTGTGCGGGCTTGACGCGATATTGGGAATATAAAAAAGAACCGACGGATAGAGCGTCACTCCAAAGGACAGTTTTCAAAAATACGGCATATCTCGAAAGAGGTGTGCCGTATTTTTGTATTTGTAGACACAAATGCAGTGCTTGTCAGGAAAATTGACAAGCCTTGACTTAATTAAAGACACCAAAGTTTTGTCAAATTCTCAAGCTTTATTGACAAATCAACAGAAATGTGATAAGATATACTCGTCACACAATCTGATATTTTTTCGTGTTAGTGGGAAACTACCCTTGGCAAAAGGTGTTTCCTTTTTTCCTCATACCCACTAACACTGGCGAGAGATTGTGTGACAACAATGAAGGAACACTTTTTCGGTGCGTTCCTTTATGGGACGCACTTTTTATATGCTGAGGTGGAATATATGAACAATAATGATATACCAAAAAAGATAATAGATATTACCGGCGTAGAACTTACGCCCGGAGAGCCTGCCGATTGTCTTGGCAACGGAGAGCAAGGCTTTGAATGCTGTTGCGACGAATGCGACTACTTTTTGCTTTGTTTCCCCGAATTTGATTCAAAAAGCGAAACAATTAACAAGACAGAAAACCCCCAGACCTTACTATGACAAAAGCAACGTAAAGGCACTTTTGACATTAGCATATCAAAAGCCTATGCGATTACCTTCCGGTAGGTAGAAAAAAGGCCCCTTTACACAAGGGAGCCTTTTTTATTCACCTATGCCTTGTCAATTTTCCTGACAAGCACTGCATTTGTGTCTACAAATACAAAAATACGGCATACCCCTTTCGAGATATGCCGTATTTTTGAAAACTGTCCTTTAGGGTGCAACCCTATGTCTGTTCTTTTCTAATATCACGCCTTCTTGCGAGAAAATAACTTTTTGATGCCCCACGCACCAAGCAACATGACATACGAGGCCAGCGAGAAGGCCAAGATGTAAGCGATCATGCAGAAGGGATACGGAACGAGCGATTGAACGGTGGAATACACGGGGAGCGTGCCGTCGAAGTGTCGGCTGATGAAAAACATATTGAAGGTTTCTCCGTTCAAAACGCCGCTATAGAATATGACTTCGTTGAGAACAATCGCCATGCTGATCGCCGAGGCGAACACGGGGATCGCGCGCAGAATGGTTTTATGCTCTGTCTTGACGTAGCCCGAGCCGTACAGGTAGATGCCGATGGTTAGCATGGAGCCGTGACAGATCATGGTCTGGATGTTGATGCCGATCTCGCCGATAAATACGTCGTTGGGATACAGCATGACACACAGCCCCGCGAAAAGAGCGTAGGTGGCAAGGAAAGCCATCAGGCTGTTGTGAATCTTGCCCTTTTTGAAGATGCCGGTCAGCGCCGAGACGTACATGGGAATGGAGCAGAACTGCCAAGGGAAGGCGTACCATTGGAAGTCGAAGACGAGACGGTTGTCTTCAATGTAAAAGCTGTAAACGAACATTTTGTAAATCTCAAGTGCAATGACGAGAATACCGGTGACAAACACCGCGCGTCTGACGCGGGCATCGTCGCCTTTTTTGTGCGTCACGCAGAGCAAAATGCCCGCAAGAATCGAAAGCGCAAAAAACAACAGATGGAACCAGCCGTAGCTTGTGGGACAGGTCATTTCCGTCTCGCAAATTTGTTGCAATTTAACCCAAAATGACATCATCAAAAGATCCTCATTTCCAATGAAAAAATATTCTGTCTGAATCACCAACATTATACAATGATGAAGAAAAAGTTGCAACAAAAGACGACAAATCTTTAAGAATTATTAAGAAACGCCACGAAATTTTCCCTTTCGGGCAAGTGAAATCGCTTTGAAAAAGCAAAATATTTCACGATATGCATTTGTATCCACAAACGCAAAATACGGCATACCTCTTTCGAGATATACCGTATTCTTGCAAAACTGTCCTTAAGAGTATGTCGCTTTTTCGTTACGCTTTTTTACGAGCAGCAATTTTTTGGATGCCCCACGCGCCCAGCAGCATGATGTACGAGGCCAGCGAGAAAGCAATGAGATAAATCAGCAGAGCGACGGGATAGGGAACGAGATTTTGGATCGTGGAATACAGGGGGAGCGTGCCGGGAAAATGGCGGCTGATGTAAAACATATTGAACGAGTCCGCTCCCAAATCCACCGTGTAAAAAATAACTTCATTCAGAACAACGGCGATGCTGATGGCCGAAGCAAACACGGGAATGGCGCGCAGCATGGTTTTAATATTGGCTTTGACATAGCCGGAACCGTACAGATAAATGCCGATGGACAGCATGGAGCCATGGCAGATCATGGTCTGGACGTTGATGCCTGCGGTAGTGGTGAACACATTGCCGGGATATGCCATGATACAAAGGCCGGCAAAAATGGCATAGGTAGCAAGGAAGGACATCAGGCTGTCGTGAATCTTGCCCTTTCTGAATATACCGGTCAGCACGCCGACGTACATGGGGGTCGAGCAGAACTGCCAGGGGAAGGTGTACCATTGAAAATCAAACACCAACGCTTGACCTTCTACACGGAAACACATGGCAAACAATTTATAAATTTCCAGTAAAACAACAAAAACACCTGTGACAAATACGGCGCGGCGAACACGGGCATCGTCTCCCTTTTTGTGGGTCACGCAAAGGAGAATGCCGGCCACAATCGAAAGAACAATAAACAACAAATGAAACCAGCCGAATAACGTCGGTGTTGTCATGCTTGTTTTGCAGAATTGATGAAATTCAATCCAAAATGACATGATGAAATATCCTTATCCCCAATCAATTTTTATATAAATCGTCGATATTATACAGTAATGAAGGAAAAATTGCAACAAAAGGCGACAAATCTTTAAGAATTATTAAGAAATTGAAGGAGAATATGCAAATATTGCGGTTTTTCTTCTCCCACGGCAAACAGCTCCAAGCCTCCTCTTGTACAGAGGGAGGCTATGATATCTTTCCACATGAAAAAGGCTCCCTTGCGTTTGGGAGCCTTTGGTGGTAATGATTCGTTTTCGCCTCGATTGCAACGTCAATCGGCGTAATAATGATCCAAAATTTCGGCAATGACCGGTGCGCAGGCGTCGGAATACAACCCATGCTCCAGCACCACGCAAATGGCGATCGACGAGCGGGTCTGACCCGCAACGTCCACAAGCGGCACGCCGAAGGCCAGCGCGATGGCGTGGTTGGGCTTGGTGGAGCCGGACGGTGTCACCGCAAACATAGCCCCTGCACCGATTCCTTTCTCTGACAGCTGATGGGTCAGCGGAGAGAGAGAGGCGTTGGCCTTGGCCGCTCCCATCATGGCTTGCATCAAATACTGCTGGTGAGCCGCATACATCGGCAGAGTGGCGAGCACTTCCTTTTGGGTTTGCGACATGACTTCACCCGTGGTGAAATTCCGCACCTGATACAACAGATGAGAACGGTAGCGATAGCCACCCGAGAGAACGGTGGAGAGCAGCGAGCAAAGCTGAATGGGCGTTGTCTGCGCCCCTGCGTCGCCGTTGGCCATCTTCATTGCATCGGTATCGCCCGTGGATTTGGGCGTGGACGCAAGACCCGCGGCCTCGCTCAATTCCATCCCTGTTTTTTGTCCCAGACCCAACAGGGCTTCATAGTAGGACAGGCGGGCCGTTCCCATGGTGATGCCGACGCGACCGAAAAAGACGTCACAGCCGTCGCTCAGGGCGGTGGACAGATTCAGATAGCCATGTCCCGTATTTTGGGTGTAAATCAAGGGACAGAGGACCGCGTCGTCCTTGGTTTGAAGAACACCGGTGTCCTGCCAGTAGGTCGAGGTGGAGAGGACAGTATCGCCAAGACCCGCGATGGCCGAGGACAGGTGCAACAGCTTGCCCGGCGCGTAAGTACCGGACAGCGCGCGGTTGAACATGGGAAAATCGGGATTGGCGTTGATGTCCTCAAACGTCTGGTCAAAGACCGAAAGATCGTAGGTCGGTGCGCTGACAAGCGCCAGACATTCGCCCGTGTCGGGATCGGTCACAACGACGGCGCCGCGCGACGTCAGGCTACCTTTGGCGTTTAATTGGTCGCGCAACGCGTCCTCCGCCGCGATTTGAAGATCAATATCGATGGTCAAGCGAATATCACGGCCGGAGATGGGCTCTTGGATGACCTCGGAGGACAAAGGACGCCCCTCTTGATCCAGCATGACCTTGATTTTTCCGTCGGTGCCGTGTAACAGATGCTCAAAGGCACCCTCGGCGCCCGACACGCCGACCGCGGCGTTCATGGGATAGCCCAGCGAGTTGTAATACTCCCAGTCCTCGGCAAAAATGGGGCTGATGCGACCCAAAATATGCGAGGCGTAGCCGGGATAGTGGTAGACTCGCTCAGACTGCATGACAAAACGAAGACCGGGCGAGGAGGTTTCTTTGTAAGCGGCGATCAGCTCGGCGCTGACGGATGTCGCCAGCGTATATTCCTGCGTGCCTGCGCCGAAGGAAGAGGCGTCCATGTCGGCATACAGCAAGATCAGCGATTGAATTTGCTCGTTGGTATA
>JAZQUX010000028.1:0-1990 GCA_045631585.1 Eubacteriales bacterium
AATCGAATTTTCGCACAAGACAAGATGAAAAAGCACTTTCGTCAAATTCATACACATTCAACACGGACTGTCCGCCTCTCCTCGCCACAACACTTTTCGCAAAACGAACAGCCTGCTCCCGATTTGTGGTCGTATAAAACCCCGGACCAAAATCAAGCATCCGATTTGATTCCACTAACATCGGCATCTTAACTTCAGTATTGCTGGCATGATAAAGTATCATACATTCACACCTTCATGGGAGATATTACCTTGCGTATATGCAAATTGATTTGTGCGTTCAAAGGCGACTTGAGGGGCTTTGGCGGAACCGCCGCCTGCACCATTCTCATCAGTTCCCGAACTATGTCCGTTCCGTTAAGAGAGTTTTCACACTCCCTAACAAAGAACGCCATTTATTATACTCCTTCCCAACCGCAAAAACAAGACAGCGGTTGTTTTTATTTTGCGCAGTTTGACTAGTGTCAATTTCAAAAACAAGGAATTTCAAGAGCCGTTTTGCCGCACGAGTGATATAAGAGTGATATAATACAGTCCATCTATGGAGAAAAAAGAAAAGCAGATTCTTCTGATCGTTGGAGACGACGACTACACCGCTGAATGCGAAACAAAGCAGGCGATATCGGAACACGTTCCCGAGGACTTCAAAGCCAGTGCGGTGGAGATTGTATCTGGTGCCGCCGCAAACGCCGAAAGCCAGCTCGCCTCAATCCGAGAATGTCTTGCATCCCTTCAAACGCCGCCCTTTCTTGACCCGGTGAAACTCACTTGGTGGAAAGATGTCTCCTTCCTGCCTGGCGGCGGACGCGGAGGAAAGATTTCAGACGAAGTCAAGGAGGCTCTTGAACGCCTAGTCGACACTCTTGCGAAGACGCCACTTCCAGACAACCAGTGGCTCGTCATAACCGCGACAAAACTCCTTAAAACTTCGGTATTTGCCAAAAGAATCAAAGAGATAGCCGATATTAAGGACTGTTCCATTCCTGACAGGTCCAAAGACCGTGCCGCCGCCGCACTCGCACGATTGCCAGAACTGGCAAAGAAGGAAAACCTTGAATTTGCTCAAGGCGCAGACCGCGCATTCATCGCTAAAGCCGGTTCCGACACTCGTACCATCGCCTCAGAACTCGCAAAAATGCGCACCTACCTCGGCGAAGATAGCCACACTGTTACGATTGCGGATGTGGCGGCAATTACATCCGCCAGTGGAGACGAAATCGAAATATGGGAACTTACGGATGCACTTGCCTCGAGAAACCCGGCAAGAATCATCTCTACGCTGCGGAATTTCCAAGGCGATTCAGGTTGGGCGATAATGCTCTCCACTGTAATTGAGCGCTGGTTCCGGGATCTTGTCGTAGCAAAAGCCGGTGGAGGCGGCGATGATTGGAAATCGCGCAAAAACGCCGCCGCCGCAAGCGGTTTTACACTAAACGAACTGCGTCTCGCACGATACCGGATGCTCGCATTACGCGAAAAACTGGTATCCTCGCAACCTACAGACGAATACGTTGAAATGGAAATACTTCGATCCGTAAAACGGTGACACAAGAGCAATCGACAAACAAACCCCGGAAGTGACCTTCCGGGGTTTGTTTTGCATTTTGCCGCAAACGCTTACTTGATAATGCGCACACGGATAACCGCTGCAGACTTCTTGAGTTCTTCTACGACCTCAGCCGGTACAGCGCTGTCCGTATCGATGAGCGTATAAGCAAAGTCACCGCGGCTCTTGTTGGCAATAGCGTCTATGTTGACCTTGGCATTCCCGAGAATGCTCGTGAACTGGCCAATCATGTTCGCCTCGTTCTTGTGGCAGATTGCCACACGGCCGGCCTTGTTCACGGGACCGAGCGAGCACGCAGGATAGTTCACCGAGTTGACAATGTTGCCATTCTCGAGATAGTCGCGCATTTAAGTCGGAGGCCAAGCGGTCTTAGGAAGACAAGTCCAAACAGCAACTCCTTGGCTCACAGAACGACATGGCTAC
>JAZQUX010000029.1:0-5608 GCA_045631585.1 Eubacteriales bacterium
AGCTTTCAGTAGCTTATATCGACCACAACACCCTGCAGTGCGGCTTTGAGAATGCCGACGACCACAGATACATACAGACCGTTGCAAAAAAACACGGCTTGCGCTATTCACGTCCCGGAAACGGCATATGCCACCAGGTACATCTTGAGCGCTTCGGTATCCCCGGCAAGACGCTCATCGGCTCGGATAGCCATACGCCTACAGGCGGCGGGATCGGCATGTTGGCCTTCGGCGCGGGTGGTATGGACGTGGCTGTTGCCATGGGCGGCGGCGCGTATTATATTACTATGCCGAAAATGATCAAGGTCAACCTGACGGGCAAGCTTTCCCCTTGGGTTAGCGCCAAGGACGTCAGCCTTGAGATCTTGCGCATTCTGTCCGTCAAGGGCGGTGTAGGATACATCATCGAATGGGGCGGAGAAGGCGTCGCTACGCTGTCTGTGCCGGAAAGAGCCACCATTACCAACATGGGAACAGAACTCGGCGCTACAACATCTATTTTCCCCTCAGACGAGGTCACGCGCGCCTTCCTTGCCGCACAGGGCAGAGAAGAGGACTATATCCCATTGTCCAGCGATCCCGATGCGGTCTACGATCGTGTGATTGATATCAACTTGTCCGAGCTTGAGCCGCTCTTGGCTTGTCCCCACAGCCCCGACAACATCAAGTCGGCGCGCGAATTGTCGCATATTAAGGTGGATCAGGTATGTATCGGTTCTTGCACCAACTCCTCGTTGCGCGATATGCTCCGCGTAGCGGCCATCCTGAAGGGTAAAAAGATCGATGACTCGGTCAGCCTTTCCGTTTCTCCCGGTTCCAAGCAGGTGTTGACCATGCTGGCCGATTGCGGCGCCCTGTCGGATATCATTGCCTCGGGCGCGCGTGTGCTGGAATGTGCCTGCGGTCCTTGTATCGGTATGGGATTCTCTCCCAATTCGGCAGGTGTTTCGCTGCGTACCTTCAACCGTAATTTTGAAGGCAGAAGCGGAACAAGAGACGGTCAGGTCTACTTGGTCTCTCCCGAAGTCGCCGCGGTTGCCGCGCTGACGGGCTATATTACCGATCCGAGAACGATCGGAGACTATCCTGAAATTACAATGCCCGAGGAATTTCTCGTCAACGACAGCGCGGTCCTGATGCCCGCAGATGAAGCCGAGGCCGCTGACGTTGAAGTGTTGCGTGGCCCCAATATCAAGCCGTTGCCCGACGCATATCCCTTGACGGATACCATTAAGGCACCCTTGACGCTCAAGGTGGGCGACAACATTACCACAGACCACATCATGCCGGCAGGTGCCAAGATTCTGCCGTACCGTTCCAATATTCCGTATCTGTCCAAGTTCTGTTTTGCCGTATGCGACGAAAGCTTCGCTGAACGTGCCAAGGCGGCCGGCAATTCTATCATTGTCGGCGGTGTTAACTATGGTCAGGGCTCGTCCCGCGAGCATGCAGCTCTCGTGCCTCTGTACCTCGGCGTTCGCGCTGTTGTGGCCAAGAGCTTTGCACGAATCCACGTGGCAAACCTCATTAACGCGGGCATTCTGCCGCTGACGTTTGCGAACCCCGATGATTACGATCGGGTGGCACAAGGAGACGAGCTGGAAATGACGGGGCTGATCGAGGCGCTGGATACCGGCCGTGCAACGCTGAAGAATCTGACAAACGGCGCCGAGATCGAATTGGTTTGCCAGTTCTCGCAACGTCAAAAAGAGATGTTGCTTGCCGGCGGTTTGCTCAAATATACCGCAAGATAATGGAAGGAGAATGATCATGCAGAAAATTCAAATGAAAACGCCGCTGGTCGAAATGGACGGCGACGAAATGACCCGCATTCTTTGGCAACAGATCAAGGATGAGTTGATCCTTCCGTTTGTTGACCTGAAAACGGAATATTACGATCTTGGCTTGGTGGAAAGAGAGAAGACCAAGGACGCCGTGACCATGCAGGCCGCACTTGCCAATAAAAAGTACGGTGTTGCCGTTAAGTGCGCGACCATCACCCCCAATAAGCAACGCGTTGAGGAGTACAACCTGAGTGAAATGTGGAAGAGCCCCAACGGCACCATCCGCGCCGTTCTTGACGGCACGGTCTTCCGCGCGCCTATCCTGATCGACTCCATCAAGCCTGCCGTCCGCAACTGGAAAAAGCCGATCACCATCGCCCGTCACGCCTACGGCGACGTGTATAAGGCAACCGAGTACCGTATTCCCGGCGAGGGCAAGGCAGAGCTCTTGTTTACCGCCAAGGACGGCACCGAAATGCGCCAGACGATCTATGATTTCGAGTGCGCGGGCGTGCTTCAGGGACAGTACAACAAGGATAGCTCCATCCGTTCCTTTGCCCACTCCTGCTTCCAGTATGCCAGTGACAACAAGCAAGATCTGTGGTTTTCCACCAAGGACACCATCTCCAAGCAGTACGACCAGACCTTCAAACTCATTTTCGAGGAGATCTACGAAAACGAATACAAAGATAAGTTTGAAGAGCTGGGTATCGAATATTTCTACACGCTGATTGACGACGCGGTGGCCCGTGTTATTCGTAGCGAGGGCGGCTTTATTTGGGCCTGCAAGAACTATGACGGCGACGTCATGAGCGACATGGTCTCGACCGCGTTTGGCTCGCTGGCCATGATGACCTCGGTACTGGTATCCCCTGATGGCAACTACGAGTACGAGGCGGCGCACGGTACCGTCACCCGCCACTATTATCGCTACCTCAAGGGCGAGGAAACCTCCACCAACCCCATGGCGACCATCTTCGCTTGGACTGGGGCTCTGCGCAAGAGAGGCGAACTGGATGAACTGCCTGATCTTGTGGCTTTTGCCGACAAGCTGGAGGCCGCTTGCATCCAAACGCTTAACGACGGTATCATGACCAAGGACCTCGCCGGTCTTGTTGAGGACAAATCCGCCGTCACGCCTGTCAATAGCATGGGCTTTTTGAAGGCGATCAGGGAGAGAATGTAAGTTAATATATGTGTGCGGGGGAAAAACTTTTTTGAAAAAAGTTTTTCCCCCGCGCCCCTTTTTCAAAAAACTTAAAGGTAATATCTTTACAAGCCGCCAATCATATGTTATAATGTAAGTGCCAAACAAATTGAATAATCTTATGCGTTGTGTAGTAGGCTAAGTGTACTTTTTTACTTTGGGTAAAAGCGTACGCTCTGTTTTCGTACACTTTGTCTTTATGGCATAAGATTACGATTCAATTTGTTTGGCGACAGTTGGAGCTTGCGTTTTTCGGTGCGCTGGCTCCGGCTGGCGCACTTTTTTATATTTTGGAGGCAAAAATGGACGAACAAAAGAAACAAAACAGCAAACAAAAAAAGATTCACGTAATTTCGTATGCGCTGAATGTTATCATGCTCGCGATTATCGTAGTGATGGCTGTGATGATGACGAACAAGCCCGAAGTGCAGGCACCGGAAGACAACTTGGGAAACAATCCGTCGGATACCCCCGGAAACGTTGAGCAGCCCGAAGAGGATGAACCAAAGCAACCGGTTGACCCTGATCACGAGCATCTGTACGGTGCTTGGGCAGTCGCTCAGGAGGCAAATTGCACAGCCCCCGGAGTCATGGAACGCGTTTGCTCGTGCGGTGATAAAGTAACACAAGAAATCCCAATCAATGGTGAACACGTTTATATAGACAATGTAGTTCCTCCGACCAAAACGGAAGACGGCTACACCGAGCATACTTGCCGGTATTGCCAAAATAAGTACACAGACGAGATCACGCATGCCACGGGTTCAGTCGGTCTTGCGTATGAGATTAGCGAGGATGGACAGTATTGTATTGTGACGGGAATCGGGACATGCGCAGATGCTGAAATTTGCATACCTGCATACCACGAAGGAAGAGAAGTAAGGGTTATTGGTGCCAAGGCATTTGAGGAAAACAAGAAAATTACCAAGGTGATTTTGCCCAATACGATTCAAAAGATTGAGCGCAGAGCCTTTAAGGCTTGTTCTGAGTTACTTGAAATCAACATTCCAAAATCTGTAACTGATATCGAGACTCAGATCTTAGAAGGTTGTGAAAAATTGACGGTCTTCGAATTTTACAGATATCTTTTGGAATTTGATATTACAACCTTGAAAACCGTAAAAAAATTTATTTATGGCGGAACAGAGAGTATTCGTAACTTGTCCGGTAATGAAATGATTGAAGAGATTGTTTTGCTTAGCGGTGTACAAAGGATTAACAGTTCTGCCTTCGAGAATTGCGTGAATCTAAAAAAGGTTACCATTTCAAGTAGTGTAAACTATATTGAATCTTCTGCGTTTTCAGGTTGTACGAGTTTGGAGGAAATTACGCTTCCTGAATCCTTGATATATATGCAACCCGGCGTATTCAAGGATTGCACAAGTCTTAAAAATATCGTAATTCCGGAGGGCGTTACTACGTTGAGCGAAAATCTTTTCGAAGGATGTACAGCGCTTGAAAATGTTGTGATTCCTGACGGTGTTAAATATATTGAGGAAGAAATTTTCTTGAATTGCTCAAACTTAGTTACGGTTATCATCCCCGATAGCGTAACTAAAATAGCCTCAAAAGCCTTTAAGAATTGCACGAGCTTAAAAAACATCGTAATTCCGGACAGTGTTACTGCGTTGAGCGATAATCTTTTCGAAGGATGCGCGGCACTTGAAAGTGTTGAAATTCCCGACAGTATTATAAGTATTGGAGCCGAAGTGTTTTGGAATTGTTCAAGTCTAGTCGCTGTTACCATTCCCGATAGCATCACAAGCATCGGAAATTATGCTTTCCAAAAATGTCTTGCTTTGACAAGCATTGTGATTCCCGACAGCGTGACTGATATTGGTGAGGGAATCTTGTATGAATGTGATAGCTTGACCAATATTGTTTTTCCCACTGGTATTACAGTTATTCCCACAAGAATGTTTGCGGGATGTGATGCATTAGCTTCGATTGACATTCCAAACAGCGTTACAACCATCGGAAATTCTGCTTTTTTGGGATGTGACAGCTTGACAAGTGTCGTTGTTCCGGCGAGTGTGACAAACATAGGTGAATATGCTTTCCAACAATGTTCGGCCTTGACGGAAGTCCTCATTCCCAATAGTATTACTATAATTAGCAAATATGCTTTTTCACAGTGTCCTAATTTGACATCTTTTGTCATTCCCGATACTGTTACAAGTATCGGTGAAGGTGCATTTTGGCAGGACACGGCACTAACGGATATTATAATTCCCGGTAGTGTGAGTTATATAGGATTTGGAGCCTTTGCTGAATGCGCAGAACTAAAAAATGTTACGATTTCAGCAGGGGTTCAGACAATGGATAAAAAAGCATTCTTTGGCTGCGTTAGCTTGACTGATATTGTAATTCCTGAAAGTCTGACCGCAATTGGCGGAGACATATTTTTGAAATGCGAGAACTTGACGAGTGTCGTCTTTGAGAAAACGACTGGTTGGGGATATGAATCTACGGTTTTGCCCAATTATTATCTTGCTTTAGACGTAACCGATCCAATAGTAAATGCCAACACTCTAAAAAACGGTTCGAGTATATGGAAAGTTAAATGGTAAAATTCTACATTTGAAGAAGAGCCCCCTTGGGGGGCTCTCTTCCTGTA
>JAZQUX010000030.1:0-4821 GCA_045631585.1 Eubacteriales bacterium
CTTATCCCTAAAATACACTTCCGTATAGTAATTTGTGCCGTGATGAGGCGCCGCACCTTCTTCAGACCAATTTCCCGCCATGTTGTACGAACCTATCGTGTATGAAGCGGAGTCTCCGTCAGCAGTCTTCTGATACACATATCCCGTAGTCGCGTCTTTAATGTCGGGATTGAGATTTTTAATCCAGAGCACCTGAATGCCATCTACAGTATCAACAGAAAGTACATACCTGAACTGCGGTTCTCCGTCAATGGCGAAATCATCTTTCCGCAACACCCCTTTCCCGACGGGGACAGCCATTAAATCAGTCCTATACACACCAGTGCCTAATATGCCATCCAACCTCAATCTAACTGGCGATGATACAACCAATGAGCCATTGATAACCATCTTGGATCCGGAGGAAAATTCAATTGTCGCATCATTGAATTTTCCGTCTCCTACCGTAACCGTCTTCCCTGCGGCTATCTGCAACGTCGAACCTTCCGCCATCACAAGAGAACCGAATGTAGGCGAAACCGTATCCACATAGACATTTGCACCATTCGTGATCACCAATGTGCCGCCAATGTCAAACGTTACAGATGTCGTCATGGGACGAAGCCAAGTCCTCTCCCCGTCCACTATCACCGTTCCATAGAAAGCCGCAAAACCTCCCAATACGCGAAACGCACGCTGGAAGTCGCTGTAGTTTTGCCCGGTTCCGGTGTACTCAAACTTTACAACGCTATCGTGATTGCCCGTAAAGGCTATATTCAACTGCGGATAATAATTGCCAGTATTGTTATCAGTTGCATAATTGTATTCTATGGAAGAAGGAGCTCCATTAGTACCGCGAATATCAAGCGTAACACCATTAATGGTTCCATAGGCAGATTTCATCAGAATCCTACCACCCGGAAGCAATGCAAGACAAGGAATTTTTGCGGATTTTGAGCGATTCCCTGTCGCTGAAACGGAAAACAATCCTTCTATGGCAAGCTCGTTTCCCGGCCATGTGCCACCTTCCTTTTCTGTACTCTTGGTATTTGATGTAAGCGAAATTCCTGACGGAACCAGATAACATTTTCCGTCCTCCATGTCGCCCTCCGGATCCCATGCATCGGCATCTGGCCACCCGCCCACCGTATCGGCGAGGGTCGTATTCCTCTTCAACCTTATGTAAGTCGAATAATCGTGATTGTCCTCCGCAACAAGGGGCAACGAGATAGCAGACGAGACCAGAAACGCAAGCATCCAGACCCTCGTCTTTTCAACCGTGAACTTTACTTTGTTCATCATAAACGCTCTCCTTTCGCGATTACTTCACTTCTACAAACTCGACGCCATAAGGACCGACTTCATGTGCCCGCCCGCCAATGGTAACCTTAACAGGGTAATTTCCGTCATAATTGAACACGGCTATCACCTCGGAGCCATCGGGCCTTACCGTGGAAGAATAGGTGATCTGATCTTCAGGTCCTTCTACTTCGGTCTTCCCGTCAATCTTCCCCCAGGGAAGACTTTCATACCTTGCGGCGATATCCTGCACGTCCATCATGGCAAGAAGCACTTCGCCATCGAATCCGGTGCCGTAATAGAACGCATATCCCGGACACCCGTTCACAAACGCCGCCAAAGCAAACTGCCTTATCTGTCGAGGGTTCAATACCTCACCGGGACGCACCCATGTCGAGAACCCGGAAAGCCCCGCCATAGGATAGTACGCCTTTTTCAAATGCCGTGCATTGTTCTTGATTGCCTTAAACGACTTGCGTCCGATGCAGTGGTAGTAACTGCACAAATGTCCGTCGAGCCATTGTTCGTTCAGAAGAGAATCCTTGGCGCAACCGCGGATGAACGCCGCGCGGCTCTCCGGATTCCCGTATTCGATGATATAGTCATAGTCGATCACCTTCAACGCGGGATTGTAGCGCCGGACCATCTCCGCGATCAGTTCAACAGATTTTGCGCTGTGGCGGACGCGAAATTCCGCCCAAACATCCTTCATCGTCGAAATCTGCTCCATTGCAGGCACTTGGTCGAGCTTGGCAAATTCCGCAAATGCCTTCCTGCAATCCTCGCAGTAGCAATATGTGCCGGATTGCCACGGTTCCATATCTAATGTCACCCAGTCGCCATCCTTCACGCCGCAGGTCTTCAGCATCGGCAATATCACATTATCTTCGAGATGCTTGTGAAACTCTTTGCTGGTAGTGAAGAATTGCGGACATATCTTTTTCTTGTGATGCGAATTCTTGTTGCTTGTGACGGAAAGGCGTCCGCCGATTTCAGCCAGTGATTTCTTGTTTATCTTGGCCACGCTGGAATTCCATACGTCCCCCAACCCCACTGCAAACACATATGGCAACGGCCGCTTATCGAGGACTTTGCGGATATTCCCGATGCGTTCGTGCAACGCCCCTTCTTTCTTGCTGAGACGGAACATCCTGATTCCCGCCGCTTCATAAGCGCGAAGCGCCTCAAGCAGGACATTGTCGTCGGTAAAACACCTGTCCCCGCTTCTCCATCCCATAGCCATGAAATTTTTGGAGATTTTAAGTCCTGCAGGAAGCGGCCGGAATTCCATCTCGACCGGCCGCACGTCGGCGACTTCCCCGCCCGAAGCGATCCTGCAAACAATAGGGAACGTTTTCGAAATTTTTTCGCCGCCGGTTTTCGGTCCAACCACAAGCACAATACCAATTCCCGTATCGGTATTGAACTTTGTCATCAAGTTCGCGATGCAGCGCAAATTCTCGAAGCGCACACGGGCAAAACGCATGCCGTTCGTTTCGAATGAAGAAACAGATGAGGGAATTTCTTTTCCGTACGCTTGATCAAGCGGACAAAACGCGCTCTTTATCTCCAGTTCCTCCGGAAGGTCGATTTCGAACGACGGAGATTTCAACGCTTTCTTTTCACCTTTCAGCAACACAGTCATCGGCAATGGCGCATCCGAAAAGTTCATCATGCGCGTCTTTCCGCCGTTCCAGTCGCGGTTCCATTCTGCAGGGACAATCTTCATGGCGAACGGTATTTCGTTCTTGTCGATGCCTTGACTGTCCGAAACGTCGACAAGCGCAAAGGAAACCGGAGCTTCGGAAAGGGAAAGCAGATGAACCGACGCCCTCGCCGCCGCGCGCGGCGATGTGAACTTCCAGGTTATCCGCGTCCATTCCCGCATTGTTCTCAATGGTCCGGTTTTCACTCCAAGCGAAACGCCTTTCCGGTCGAAAAACTCCATCGCAACGGTCGCCCTGGCCTTTTCCGCGCATTTTACGTTGGCCGAAACGGTCCAATCGACCACACCATCCAGCTTCGACCTGAAACCTTTCGCCACACCGAATTTCGGCATTCCGCTCGTCCACTTAAGCGTTATGGCCGGAGCGTGTCCGCAATACCCCAAAGGCTCAAACACAACCTCGCCATCGGCCTCGAGCCCCGGATAGAATTTCGGCGTCCAACCGTCCAAACCGGAAGCTTCGCCGTTTGACGAGTATCGGGCAACAGCTTCGGCGGCGCAAGATCGCATCAGTTTGGCTTTGTCGGCAGACAGCCATTCCGGAGCATAAGCAAGTTTGGTCACATCGCATCCATAGAGCGCCGCAAGCCAGGTGCAGGCCTGGAGATACTGCCCTTCGCGGTTGAGATGGGCCGTATCGACAACCAACTTTGTTACTCCGGGGGTTTTCGATTTTGCACCGGCCTTTCTCCATGAGGAACTGCCTACCGCATCATCACAGAAATCGACCAAATCCGGCTGTTTCATGGCGGCAATTTCGCCACGCGAAAGAATTTTGCCGTATTTCACAGGTCGCTTTTTGCGGTAGAGCTGAATTGCGCAACCGGTTGGAATTATGCGCAACTTGTGGTTCGCGGCAAGCTTCGAATATGCGGCTTCGAGGTTGTCGTACATGGTATCGGGCGTCATTTTGAATTTTGCAAGACGCTCTGTCGCATAGGCAGAATAACTCCATGTCTGCTGAATGACGATTTCAGCCTGAGGTGCTAACTTGCGGATTGTATCGATCAATTTGGACGCAAACGGCTCGTAGGTTTCCGCGAATGGACTTTTGGCGCTTGCCTGCTGGATCGTGACAACATCCCACTTGTCGGCTGCGAGCGCTTGCGGAATATTCGTTTTCCTGCCGAGTTTCGCAACCGGCGCATCGCCTGCATTTTTTACGGAAGCGTAATTGTATGTAAATCCGTAAGGTTTGAAATTTGGATCGCCGGAATTTTCTACATTGTTCCAATGACGCTCGAGAGGACATCCTCCTATGTCAAGAGAAGCCAAGTCCAGCGTTTTCCCGGCACTCGCGGCGCACTGCGGCATCTGCTTGAGAACGCATACGGAGAAACTGTTCCCTATCATGAGAACCTTCAGTTGCTCGACGGCATTTGCGGAATGCGCAAGAACCAATACGGATGCCGCACTTGCAAATGAAATAAGTTTTTTAAACACTGCATACCCTCCTGTTTTGCGCATATTATACGCAAAGGTCAAGAGCGCACACAATCCCAAATCAAGCAAAAAACAGATGCATTTTGAGCAAGCAAAAACGCAGTCGTTATGGTTACGGGTTACGGGTTTCTTGTTTCTGGTTTCGCTTCCCACTAGCGACTAACAACTATCGACTAGCGACTTTCCCCACTCCCTCACTTCGACTTCAACTTAAAACTTCGACTCAAGCCATCCCTTATTCTTATTCTGGCTGCGATATTCCTGGATGGAGACTCCGTAACAGGCTTTGAAATATTCTCGAAGGCGAGACAATTTGTTAAATCCACAACTATAGGCAATGTTCTCTATAGAGTCGTTGGTTGCGGCCAGTCGAT
>JAZQUX010000031.1:0-6756 GCA_045631585.1 Eubacteriales bacterium
GGGATCTCCTTTCCGGCTAAACAAACGTATGTTCTGAAATGATTGTACTATCTGACAATTTTGCCAGCAAGCTGTAAATCTTACCAATCATATTTTATCAAAAGGACGTGTCGAAAATCGTCCCCTTATAGGACGAAATTAAAGGACAAAAATAAAGGGGGTGATGCCGCAAAAGCACCACCGCAACACAGAATATATTAAAAGGAGTGAAGTAAATGTATGGGAGTTATCAACAATTATTAAGGTATCAGGAAACAGGCAGGGTGATCAGAATTGCCAAGTACGTGCGTTGTTCCTCTGACGAGCAAAAGAAAAACGGCTATACCATCGGTGACCAACTGGACCTGATCGATGCGTTCTGCGGAGAATATGAACTCGTTTCTGTCGGTGAATACGTGGACGAGGGCATCAGCGCAACGCTTGAGATCAGCAAAAGGAAGGACCTCGCAAGAATGATCGAGGACGCAAAGGCAGGAAAATTTGATATCGTTGTTTTCAAGTGTATCGACCGATTTTTCCGTAACGTTGGAGAATACTACGAAGCGCAGAAGCAGCTACGCGCCGCAGGCGTGACTTGGATCTCCATTGAGGAAAGCGATCTCGACCCGGACGATCCCGATGCGGCATTCAAGATCAACATTTACTTGACAATGGCAGAGTACGAAGCCAAAAAGACCAGCAAGCGTATCCGCTTTAATAACAAAATGCGCATCAAGAACAAGCAAGTTGTCACAGGAGCGCATTGTTTCCTCTTCCCTTGGACGGTGGCAGGCGAAGAAAAAAACAGACACCTGATCAAAAATATGGAATTTGAGGAAGCGACTTACGACTTGTTGGACTATTATGAAAGACACCAAAGCAAGAGAAAAACGCTCGGATATATCAACGTGAAATACGGCATGAAGATGACCATGGATTCAGTAACAAAGCTTTTGGAAGATACGCTTCTCTACGGAGAATATAAAGGCATTCCCGATTACGTAGAGCCGTATATCACCAAGGAAAGATTTGACCGCATACAGGACATTGTGAGACGAAACGTGCGTACAAGCGCGGTGCAAAACCGCACGTATTTGTTCAGCGGTCTTGTCAAGTGCCCGTGCTGCGGTGGAAGAATGGCAGGCGGTTACAGCATAACCCACGGCAAATACATGACGTATAACTATCGCTGTAACAACGCATTGATTCGTAAATTGTGCCCGTTCACCAAGACGCTGAACGAGAAAAAATTAGAAGCGCAACTGCTCGAAAACTTGGAGCAGTATATCACGAGCGAGATCGTAAAGGTGAAGTCTATCGGTGAGAACAAGCCAAAGAACAACAACGAAGCAAAAGCGGAAAAAATCAAGGCAGAAATAGATCGTCTGAACATGATGTTCCGCAAAGGACGCATCGAAGAGCAAGAGTACGATACAGAGTATTATAAGTTGGAGAAAAAACTGAATGGCCTTGACGTGACCGAAGAGCCGCCCAAGCGCGACCTTGAATCACTCAAAGGCTTGTTGGAAACCGACTACCGCACGTTGTACGGTCAACTGACCAAAGAGAACAAAAGAGCGTTTTGGAGATCCATCTTGCGAGAATTCGGCACGGACGAGAAAAAAATCATCGACCCAGACAGCATCATATTTTTTTAACTATTGCTTGTACTAATCCGCGCGCTCCGTTCGGTGCTACGTGATTAGTACAAGCATAAAAGGCGGTGAAACCCATGACAGCCGAACAAATCATAGCCTACCATGAAGCAGAGCTGAACGAAGCCATTGAGCTGCACGACAACGCAAAGGAAAGCAAGGACATGGCGCAGGCGCACGCAACGCTATTGAAAGCCTACACGATCAGCGAGCTTCTTGACGAGATCAAGGCAAAATAACCAAAGCAAAAAAGACCGGGCACAATCTGCCCGGTCTTTGATATTATTCGTCTGTTTTTTGTTTGATGTAGTAATTGTGTGTTTCAATGAGTTGATCTTTAAGAGCGTCATTTTTGTCCCTGAGCGAGTCAACCTTGGTTTCGAGAGTATTTACTTTATTTTTGAGCGCGCCATTTTCTTCAAGGAGAGCGTCGCGTTCGGCTTTAAGAGAATGGATTTCCGCTTGCAAAACCACAAGACTTTTATCTCCTGTATAAAATAATTCCCAAAGCTCGATGCCGAGAGGTTTGCACAAGTCCTCTAATGTATTAACGCGTGCAGAATCCTTTTCGGGATTTTCGGGATGAATAATGCGATTGATTGTATCAATAGAAACACCACTTAATTCAGACCACTTTTTGTTTGTGATATTTTTATCTTTTCTAATTTCATCTATTCTATCACGATACATAATCGAAATGTCCTTTCTATAGGCAAATTTACGCAACTGATACGGAAATATGCCTATTTGTACGAAAATATGCTGATTGGAACGGCAAATTTGCTTATTGATTTTTGCGAAATTTCACTGTATAATTATGCCAAGATAATAAGCGTTGCGCTATTATACCACAAAATATATTTTTTGTCAAGAAAGGATTTGCGAAAATGGATGACCCCGACATCACCGAAATGCAGCAGAAGATTCTGCAAGCCGTAGAACAATGCAACGACCCCGACACTCTTTACTTTGTTTACAAAATGGTTATCCGTTCCAACGCGCTTTCGCAACCCTAATGTCAATGTGACAAAAAGATTTATAAATACCGATGCTGCCTGTGCCCGGAAGTAATTTCTCCGCATAGGCGGCTACTTGTTTTGGCGCAACACCCTTGACCTTGATATCTGCCGCGCGTCCGTATAGATGCTGCGAATAAGCCGTGCCGCCCACCGCTTTGTTTTTGCCCGGTGTTCGGTAAGCGGAAGTAATCGTGACCGCCTTGCCAAAATGATTTCTGATCTTCTGCAAGATTTTGACCAACTCCGTATCAATGAACACAGGATCAGAGCCGTCCGTGCAGGCAAACTCCTTTACTCGGAAATTCGCTGATAGTTTCTTGTTGCCGTCTTTTTTCTTTGAGTATGCTTTCAACATTTTTCATCTTTCCCTTCAAAAATGAATTTTTACTGCAAAAGATTGATACTATACTAATAAAAAAAGAGGGAGTGAAAATCACTCCCCCTTATTTTTGTTGTGTAAAACCTCGATTGCATTGGTAATGACTTTCGGAATAGGCAATCCCATGAGTCCTGCGTTTTCCACAATGGAGATCGCTTCATTCACCATAAACGCGATACACACCGCATCACGGATATAAGATGCTCCAATCGCAATATCAAGCCTGTGACCGACCAATACCAAAGCCAAAACAACGCATTTTCTGATCAAGCCTTTCAGCCCTGCCTTGCTTTCAAGACCGCCGTTTGCCGTCTTGGGCGACTTGTGGAACACGCCTGCAACGATCAAGCCTGATACGTAGTCAATCAGCATAAATATAAGCAAAGTAGTCAATGAAGCAGACCACCCCCCAAAGCAAGATGCAATTAAACTGCCTGTAACTCCAAAAGCTGCGCATAGTGTACTTTTCATTGTGACCCCTCCAAGGTTTTGATTCTTTCTTCCAATTCTTTGATCTTGTTCGCAAGGTGCACCGTGCCGCGCTCGATATACCAATCTCCGACAAGACCAAATCTGTACTCTCCGTTCACATAGGAAAACTGGATCGGCAGCGAAACGTTCTCCGCTCCACCTGCGGAAAAGCAAACAGCGTTCGCCAAAAGCCCCAAGCTGCAACCGCTCCCGAAAGCATAATCTGTGCTGTCAACCGACAACCGTGCGAATTTTTCACCGATCTTCACGTAGCCGGTAACGGTTTCACCGTCTTTCATGGCAAGCACAATAGAGCCGCCATTGATCTCCACAGAGCCGTCCTCGGTAAGTTTGAATTTATCGCTCTGAATGGAAATACAATTTGCAAGGAACTTGATCACGTTCGCAACGCCGTTTATCTCGCTGATTACCTCGCCGTTCTCATTGACCTTGAGCGTCAGATCCAACTTGGATTCCATTTCCGCTACCGCTTGTGCAGATTTCGATGCATTTTGTGCAGCCGTTTGTGCAACCTCCGCAGCCTGCTCCGCTTCTTGCCTTGCCGCCACCGCAGTTTCCGCTCCCTCGGTCACTTTCTTGCCGTACTTGCGCTGCAACGCAACCGCCGTTCTCGGGTAAATTCTGTCTTGTTTTTTCATAAAATCCCTCCATGAAAAGAGGAAGCCCAAAGGCTTCCCCTTAATCCCAATACACATTGCCGTTTTTAACCGTGAAACCAAGCTCTGTAAGAATTGTAACCATTTCGTCATAGGAAATATCCTCTCTGTTGTTCAGATAGTCAATGATATCCTCATTGTACGTATCATCGGCGTTATACTCGCTCTTGAACAGGATCAACCGCTCACCGTAGTCGATATCGAGATTGTTGACGTAATCAATCACCTTTTCCTTGCGGCTGCCGATAATGGATTTTCCGTCCTCGTCCTTGTCTGCCTTGATATCGTACAACTCGGATGCGTATTTTCTGTAAGTCACAACGTCAGAGCTGACCGCCTTGGAAAGCGTGTACTTTTCGGGATTGTTGTACGCCCAGCTATACGCTTCTCGGCTTTCCTCGCTTGCATTGTATTGCTCGTAAGAAATGCCGTTTGCCTTGAAAAATTCGTACTTCTCGGGATTTTTCGCTGCAAAGTTAAACTCTTCAAAGCTGCCGTACTGATCGTAGTCGGACATATCAATATCTTCCTTGCGGTCCACGATATTGTTTATGAGAATGTTCTTCTGCTCGTCCGTCAGATCCAAGCCGTTGATGTACTCGGCTTTTTCCTCAAGGGTGGAAAGACCGCTCAAGCCCTTGCGATAACTCCAGTAGTCACGAATAGACATACCAACGTCGGCATACTCTTGCGTCTGCTTTTCGTTCAGCGGCGCAATATCGTTGTCGAAATAATACCGCGCGTTATCGTTCGCCCATTGACCGAAAATAGCCGCCTGCGCTACGTTGCCGGGCGTTTTCTCCACCGGGAAGCGGAGATTGCCGCTGTCCGTGTAAGATCCCGTCACGGGGAGCTTATCAGAGAACATCAAGAGCCCCTGCGCCGTCTTTTTGGCTTGTCCGTAGCCACCGGGCGACACGTAGTACGGCAATGCTTCCAAAGCCGTTTTCCAGCGCGGCTTATCGTTTCCGTATTCGTCCTTGCCCTTGATCAACTGCTCAATAGGCAAAGCATTCGAGATCGGAATACGACCGCCCGTCAGCGTGCTCGTGTAAGGAAGGTCCTCAAGCAGCGCAAGGAAGCCCTGCTCCACGTTGTCAAGCACGGTATCTTCGCTGTCTTCTTCATCATCCCAGCCCAGCGCCGTCATGATGACCTCAATGATATCAAACGCAGGATTGTAGCCCGCAATCGACTCAAACACCGCTCCAAAGATATGCTGCGCAACCGCGAGCTGGAAGAACGTAGACGCGACCTTTGCCGCCGTCTTTGCGTTTCTTTCAAGCTGATTTTCAATCTGCTCGTTCGATACCTTTGCTTCCTGAATGGTATCGTAAAATTGGCTGTCAAGCTGGTTACGCACTTCCAACTGGAACTTGGTCACAAGACCAAGCATCTTGGAATTGTACAGCTGCGGCATCTGCCCAAGCGATCTGTCACCCATCATGCGTGATACCCACTTGTCCGTGACTGTATGCGCCTGCGCGGAAGTCAACCCCTTGCGCGTCAATTCGTTGTACTTGGCCCTTGCAATGATTTCCGTGGAAATACTGTCAACCGCTCCCATCAGCGCATATCCGGGATCTCCGAGCTTCTGCCATGCCGTGCGGTGGAATCTGTCAGCACCCTTTCTGCGGATCATCACGGGGCTGTTTTGCGCAAAGTTATCACCGCCGCCTGCAATAGAGCCGAGCCTACCCGAAACCGTCTGCGCAAAGCCCTTGACGAAATCGTATTTGTTGGTCTTGGCGAACGTCTGCACGACCGGCAGGAAGTTTGTCAGAGAGGACGAAACGTTATAGCCGACCATGTTGCTGCCGACCTGCTTATTGAGATTATCAATAAAGGTCATGCCGCGTCTGCCGATAATACCCTCAAGTCCTCTGTCGATCAATGCCGTCTTGCCCGCAAGCACGTTTGCTTCCTCGTTGAGGAATTTTGCAAACGTGGAAAGGTGCGCCCCGTAGACCTGCTTGATTCTTTCCTCAACTTCTTCCTCGGTAAGCACGTCAAGGCTATCCAAACCGTTTGCCTGTCCGTAGGTATCAGCGATATAGTTGCGCAACGCTCTCAAGGTCTGAATATCGTCAATGTGATAGATCTGATTCTTTGCGCTGCCCAAGTACCGCTCCAAGCCGCCAAGCAGATCGTGCGTAGTCCTTACGCCGCGTCTGTGCATGGCACTCGCAAAGTAAGGCTGTCCGGGCTTGAGATCAGCGGTAACACCGTTGAGATCTGTCGGCAGGTCCTTTGCCTTGATATCGTTCGGATTGAACGGCAAGCCAAGCGTTGAGAATGTATCTTCCATAGCACGGAAATGCAGGAAGTAGTTATCCAACTTCGGAATTTCGGGATAACCGTTTCTCACTCTCGACTCGTTGATAGCGGCAAGCGTTTCATCGTAAATCTTACGGATGCGCGGATCTGCCGCAAGACCCTTGATATTCTCCTGCGTACGTGCATCGGGGAAATCCCTTGCAAGCTCTGCGTCACCGTAAAAAATAGCATCGCCCTGCTCGCTGACAAAGAATCCCTCGGCATACATCTGCGCCGCCGCGCTTTCCTTGCTACCGGGC
>JAZQUX010000032.1:0-3403 GCA_045631585.1 Eubacteriales bacterium
AGGCGTTTGCGCCGATGGTCCCAAAACTCCGCAAGATGACCGGATACAATGCGTTCAAGGAGAATTTTCTCATCACCATGCGTTCTCCGAGGGTGCGTAAGGCGTGGACTGATGACGCCGCATGGGCGCGGTTGGCAGAAAATATGCGGGTTGCCGCCTGCATCGCGCGTGATGGTGGGTGTGTCGGACTCCACATGGATCTGGAGGACTATTCGAAGGTACGGCAGTTTTTCCGTGTTCCGGGAGAACTGCCGTATGACGAGCTGTGCAGACTCGTCCGCAGACGCGGTGCGGAGGTGTTCAAGGGCGTATTTGCAGAATATCCCAAGGTCAAGGTGCTGTCGTTCTGGTTCCTGTCGTGGATGCATTCGTCGAAACGGGTGCAAGATCCGTGCATTGTCGCGCGGGAGAGGCAGGACCTGTGGCCGGCGTTCGTGAACGGCATTCTCGACGTTCTGCCGTCGACGGCCACTCTCATAGACGGCAATGAACATGCGTACAGGTTCTCGTCCGAAAAGAACGATTTTGCTGTATCGGCGCACCGTACGAGTCGCAAGTTGATAGATCTCGTAGAGCCTGAGAACAGGGCAAAGTACGCTACTCAGATGCAGATTTCATTCGGTCTGTATCTCGACATGTATACCAATACCGAAGGTGCCAAATGGTATTTCCCCCCGACAGGTGGGTCTCGTCTGAGGACTTTTTCGGAGAATCTTGAACAGGCGATGGATGTTGCCGATGAGTACGTTTGGGTGTATGGCGAAAAGTTCCAGTTCGTCAAATGGAAGAATCGGTTCAAACCCGGCAAAAACTGCAAAGCCGATTGTTGGGACGATGTGTTGCCGGGGTTCAACAGCACCATCGCCTTTCTCAACGACCGTGAATCGTTCGGGCGCAGGCGTGTTGCGGAATTGGCAGCAGAAGGGAAGTTGCGCAATCTTGCGCATAACGCTACCTGCGATGGGATTGGTGGCAAGCTTCCGGAGCCGTTCGGATGCTGGCAGCCCGGAAAGAAGGAGAAACATGCCGGAACGTTCGGCAGCGACCAGAGCATGGGAAACGGCGATTCCACATCCCTCTGCGCCGAAGGTGTGCCTTCCGGATGTTTTACGCTCAAGCTGACGGACATCAATCCTGGCGGAACATATGTAGTGAAGTGTTCCGCCAAGGGTGAAGGTACTTCCGCTATGGTTACATGGACCGATGATAAACGGAAATGGATGGATTCCGTGTATGTGCAATCCTGGGATCAGTTTGGAGACTGGCGGTGCGGCTTTATTACCGTGCGCGCACCGTTCACTGCGCAGAACCTCCATCTGCATCTTGGAGTATCCCTTGCACCCGGCGAAAAGTGCTGGTTCGATTCGATAGAAGTAATTCCTCTCGACTGAATTTTGATTGCGGTTTTGGATTGCCGGCAGAAACGGATGCAAGAACGCATCCCAGGGTCCCCTGACGAGAGGGTGAGGTTCCGGAAAGTGAGGTTTTGAGAAGGGTGAGTGTCCTATACGTTGGAATTTATAATCAAGTAAACAGAAATAGGTGATCATATGAATGCAATAATGCAAAGGCGTGAATTTGTTCTTGGTGCAGCAAGTTTCCTTCCGTTGTCCAAAATGTGCGCGGCTGCTTTAGAAACGCCGATAATTCGCATTGGCGTTATGACGGATACGCATGTAGGAAAAACGCTTAAAAGCTGTGAACATGTTCGTTGGGCATTGAATCTCTTCAAAGATAAAGGCGCGGATATCATAGTTAATAATGGAGATATCGCAGATCACTTTTATCCCACGGGATACAAGGCTTATCGTCAAGTGGCCCGTGAAGTCTATGGGAAGGAATATCGCCCACAAGAGATTTTTGCTTACGCGTGGCATGATGCTTATGATTATCAAGGACATCCTCGAAATAAGGTTGTGGAAGATGCGCCGCAAGCTTTCGAGGAAGTTTGCCAATTGTTAGAAGCTCCTCATGCTCATACTGCCGAGATACGCTCAAAGGGCTATACGTTTCTAGTTATGCCTCAGTTTACAGGGCGTAAAGGCTTTCTTTCATGGAAGGAATATGAGGATAAGGTTGCATCAGCGTGTAAGGCGAATCCTGGTAAGCCGGTTTTTGTTGTGGATCATGTGCCGCCATCTGGAACCGTGTACAACTCTTATAACTGGGGAAATCATATAACACGCTCAGTGTTGAACAAGTATCCTCAAGTCGTCAATCTTTCTGGACATGTTCACGGATCGTTGCGTAATGATCTTTTTATATGGCAGAAGGAATTTACGGTGATAAATTCAGCCTGCCTCCAGGTTTGGGGTGGATTACTTGCAGCAAATAAGCCTGAACGAAAGCGGGAATATGGTGTATTGACAGTGGACGTGCACGCAGATCGGCTTGTTGTCCGCCGCTGGGATGTACGTGATGGAAGCGAGATTGATCCATCTCATCCATGGATTGTACCATTGCCGTTCTGTGCAAACAATGCTCCATACAATCGTGAACTGCGTAAGGCTGCTGAGCCGATTCCCGCGTTTCCAAAGTCAGCGACTCTCTCCGTTTCAGCTGAGGGAGCGCCGTTTAAGGGCTTCCGCCTTTCCTTCCCTGAAGTTTCCGAAAATACGATGTTGTATAGGATTGAGGCGCAGCGAAAGGAAGGAAAAGGGTCGTGGAATACGTTCACGTGGCTTGAAATATTCTCAGATTACTGGAAACATCCTAAGGACAAAACAGGCTCGGCAAATTTCCTGTACAAGGCTGAATACTTTGATCCGGATGTAGAGTATCGTTTTGCTGTCTTTCCTGTTAATCAGTATGGAGTAAAAGGCGGTGCCATTCTTGCGGAGACTAGGTCGCCAAATTCATTTCCGAAGGCAACGACATTATTCGAATGCGATAATCCTATGAAAGAGATGACGCTTTGTCGTCGCGTGAATCATAAGCATATCTACAGTGAGACGAATGGTTTTCTAGGTCCTGTGATCGATAAACAGACGTTTTTGATGTTGCCAGAAGGTTTGTTCAAGGGAAAGAAGGGAACTCATTTTCGTGCCATTCTTGATATTTGTACGAAACAGGATGAAGATGGTTTGGTGTGGTCACTGAAGTTCCAGGATCCAAATGCTTTAATTGGTGCTTCGGAACGAATTTCCACATCTTCAGGAGAATCCGGCAATTGCCGTTATGTACTTGATTTAATCAAAGGAAGCGCTTCCGATACTTACCATATCTGTTTTGAATGGGGAAAAGGTGGTCTAGTGAAGCTGAACCATGTAAAGATTGAACGTATTGACTGCCGCAAGGACGGATAAGTCCGTTTTTATAACAGATGCGTGCCAAGAATGGCACGCCACAGAACATGTGATACGGCAAACCGCTAACCACCAAATGATGATGGAGCCAGATCGCT
>JAZQUX010000033.1:0-8665 GCA_045631585.1 Eubacteriales bacterium
TCGTCCCTGCACCTGCGGACGTAAGGGCTGTTGGGAGGCTTATTCCTCTGCCACGGCGCTGATCCGCATGACGAAGGAAAAGCTGGAGGAATGTGCTTCGCAGGGTCGCAAGACATTGATGGCGGATATGGTTGCCGCCAAGGGCAGAGTGACGGGTCGTACCTCGTTCGACGCAATGCGCGCCGGCGATGAGGCCGCGAAGGAAGTTGTCGATACCTACATTCATTATTTGGCTTGCGGTATTACCAACTTGGTCAATCTCCTCCGTCCGGAGATCCTTTCCATCGGCGGAGGCGTTTCGGGCGAAGGCCAGGCGTTGATCGACGCACTGCTTCCCTTGGTGAGCAAGGAATGCTACGGCGGAGACAAGGTCGGTCAGACCAAAATCTGCATCGCGGCCTTGGGCAACGATGCCGGTATTGTCGGCGCGGCTGTTCTCGGACTGTAATTGATGATTTGGTATCGCCCGAAACGGTTGTTTCGGGCGATACTTATACACAACATCGGGAAAGGAGGATGTCATGCAAGCATATACGAATCTGTTGCCCATTGTTGAACCGCTGTTGGATTGGTATGAGCAGAATAAACGATCCCTTCCATGGCGAAAGACTCCTTCGCCATATCACGTTTGGATCTCCGAAATTATGCTCCAGCAAACACGCATTGAGGCGGTGATCCCATATTATGAGCGTTTTTTGAACGCCTGCCCCACGGTAGAAGCGCTTGCCGCCATAGATGACGACAAACTGATGAAACTGTGGGAAGGGTTGGGCTATTATAGCCGCGCTCGAAATCTGAAGCGAGCGGCCATTGTTATGATGCAACAGCATGGCGGCAATCTGCCGGCCGATTATCGAGCACTGCTGTCTTTGCCCGGAATTGGCCCCTATACTGCAGGAGCGATTGCCTCGATTGCATTTGGTCTTCCTGAGCCTGCCGTGGATGGCAATGTTTTGCGCGTTGTTACTCGCCTGACCGCAGATGACAGCGACGTAACGAAAGAGAGCACCAAACAGCATATCACCGCGATGCTGAGAACGATTTATCCTCGGAGTGAGGCAGAAGCCGGCGCGATGACGCAGGCACTGATGGAACTTGGGGAGCGCGTTTGCCTTCCCAACGGCGCGCCGCGTTGTCAAGAGTGTCCTTTGGGCGCATTTTGCCCGGCCAGAGCGCAAGGTCTGACGGATCGTATTCCCAACAGACCGCCAAAGAAAGCGCGCAGCGTCCAAGAAAAGACGGTACTTGTGTTATTGGACGGCGACAAGGTTGCCCTCCGTAAACGGCCGGATCGAGGGCTGCTGGCGGGACTTTGGGAGTTTGTCTCGCTGGAGGGACATCTGAGCGGCGATGTGGTCGAACAGTACTTGCACGAATGTGGTATTGAGGTCGCACAAATACAACAAATTCCGGACGCCATCCATATTTTTACTCACGTGGAATGGCACATGAAGGGCTATCTTGTTCTGTGTGGGAATGTCGATCCATCCTCGTCTTTTTGTTGGGCAACACGGCGGCAACTCCAAGAAGCATACGCTTTGCCGACGGCATATTCTGCGCAGCTGCGCTTCCTTGAGCAATTTTGGGACGGTGAGACTTGACAAGCATCGCCCTGCATGATATAATATGGTATTATTTTCGAAAGAGGGTTATCTCATGTCTCAACTCGTTATTCCCGAAGGCTACAGATCTCTTCTGACGCTGCGTCAGACTCAGATTGCGATTAAGAAAGTAAAAGATTTCTTTCAGCAAAATCTGGCGGTCGAGCTCAACCTTACGCGTGTGTCAGCACCGCTATTTGTTTCCAACCGCAGTGGTTTGAACGACAACCTCAACGGTGTCGAGCGTCCTGTTAATTTCGATCTGCGCTCCGGTGAAAATCTTGAAATTGTACACTCGTTGGCAAAATGGAAGCGTATGGCTCTCAAAGAGTATAAGTTTGCCATGCATGAGGGCTTGTATTCGGATATGAACGCCATCCGCCGCGATGAGGATGTGGACAACATCCATTCCATGTTCGTAGACCAGTGGGACTGGGAGAAGGTTATTTCAAAGGAAGAACGCACCGAGGAATATTTGAAGCAGACGGTTCGTTATATCTACGAGGCGCTCAAGCACACCGAGAACTATATTGCGGATGACTATAATTTTGTGACCAAGCTGTTGCCGGAGCAGATCACCTTTGTGACCACGCAAGAACTGGAGGATCGTTGGCCTGACGCCACCGCCAAACAGCGGGAGTACAACATTGTGCGCGAGCATGGCGCGGTGTTCCTGATGCAGATCGGCGGCGCACTCAAGAGTGGTCGACCTCATGACGGACGAGCTCCCGACTACGATGACTGGACGCTTAACGGCGATATTTTGGTTTACTATCCTGTTTTGGATATTGCCCTTGAATTGTCTTCGATGGGCATTCGTGTGGACGAGGAGGCCATGCGCCGACAGCTTGCTGTTTGCGGCTGTGAGGATCGCGCTGAACTTCCGTTCCATCGGGCGTTGCTGGCAGGAGAGCTTCCTTATACGGTCGGCGGCGGTATTGGCCAGTCCCGTATGTGTATGTTCTTCTTGCGCAAAGCACACATCGGGGAAGTGCAGTCTTCGCACTGGCCGGAGGATGTTCGCGCCGCCTGCCGAGAGAAGAATGTCGAATTGCTTTAATTTATATATAAGTATAAGAAAAAACCGGAGGCTTCAGCCTCCGGTTTTTTCTGTTTGTGGATTACTTCTTGGTCTTCTGAGTTTCGGGATACTTCTGAGAAACGATGTGAGCGAAGTCATCCAGATAATTCTTGTAATCGTCCAGCGTGGTCTTCTCGAACTTGTAGGAAACGTACAGGTCGCTCTCAACCTTGTTCAAAGACTCGGACATAACGGATGCATTCTGGTTGAAGACAACAGGAATGATGGGCATATCCTGCATCAGCATCTCCTCGGCCTTGTGGAGCAGAGTCAGCTTGCCCTCTGCTACCTTGGAGGTATCAATGCCATACGTTGCATATACAGCATCGATGGTATCCAGAACCTGCTGGAATTCCTCAGCGGAAGCGTAGTTAACAAAGAGAGCGTAGTCTTCAGCGGAAATCTGAGTGCGATAGGGGAGGAAGTAGATAGCTTCCATCAGCGCATTGTAGCTTTCGCTGTTGTAACCGGTGATGTGAGGCATCATGTTGAATTCCTTGTCAACCATGCCGGAGAAGTCTGCGGCGAAGGGAGCGAGCATGGAATAAGCCTCAGCGGTGTATGCGCAGTAATCGATGATTGCCACGGTAAAGGTTCCGTTCTGGATGCTTTCTGCAAACAGATCGTCACAGATATCGATGGGAAGAGAGTCGGTGTGAACGTAGTAGTCGTTGTTGAGAATGGTTCCGCGCTCTTCAACGCTAACGTTGAAGCCAAGGTTGCTCCAAGCGGTCTTAGCGATTTCAGCCAGAGCCAGGTGGTCATCGTCGTTGGCGTTGACCAGGATGGAGAAGGAATAATCAGAAGGAGTGATGCCTGCGTTTGTCAACAGCTGGCTTGCTTCGGAAGCGTTTGCACCGGTGGAGAGCAGGTTGCCGCCCTTTTCACGGAAGGATTCGTCCTCATCTTCATTGAAGATACCATCGGGGACAAGTCCCGTTGCAGGCTTTGCCAGAACAAGCTTGTTGGCAACGGCGGTACGGTCCAGCGCCAGCGAGAGGGCACGGCGGACGTCAGCGTTGGCAAACAGAGCAACCGATTCGCCAGTGGTGTTGTTCTTCACCTGCGCGGTTTCGTTGAGATAGAAGGACATGGTGGACAGTGCGTCGGTGATCTCGGCCTCGTCCATCAGATCAGCCTCATGACGCAAGGACAGCGGAATCTTGCCCATGTAGAAGATGTTGCCGCAAACGTCATACTGGTCGTCCTTGGTTCTGGGGTCATTATCGAGGTCGATGAAATCAACCACGCCGCCGCGGAAGGCTGCCAGCAGCTGTTCATCGGTCTTAGCACAATATACAATAATGCGGTAGGGTTCAACAGACTCGTTCAAGTCGAGATCCTTCTCGTTGGGATCGCGCTGGTAGCAAGCGTTGCGCTCCAGAACAAGGATGGAGTACGTTGCCTTTTCCTCGTTGTGGGGGGCGGTGTAAGGAACACCGGTTTCGCTGGTACCGTTGATATCGGAGTACTTGATGGTTCCGTCTTCAACAAACTTGATCTTGCTGAGCTTGAAAGGACCGCTGGTAACCATAGTACCGGGCTTCTTTGCCCAGTCATCACCCTTGGTAACGTAGTCCTCGCGCAGAGGAGCAAGAGCAAGGCTGGTCAGATTGAGCAGGAACTTCTCATAATCAATGGGCTTTTCAAACTTAATCTGCAGGGTGTTGTCGTTCAACGCACACACACCAAGGTCATCGATGGAACAGTTACTTGCCTTGACTGCACGAGCGTTTTTCAGGTCGAACAGCAGCGAAGCACAAGCGAAAGAGTTTTCAGGGTTCAGAATACGCTTCCATGCGAAGACGATATCCTCAGCGGTCAGCTTGATTTTGTCCGACCACCAAGCATCACGCAGGGTGATGGTCATGGTGTATTCCTTGGTTTTTTCATCTTCCTTGATAACGTACTCTTCGGCCAACTCATACTGGAGATCGCCGTCGGAGTCGAGTGTGAAGAGTCGGGCAAACAGCAGACTGATAATACTCTCTGCCTCCTCGTTCATATAGGCATAGGCCGGGTCGAAGTTATACACCTCGTCGGTCAAAAACATTGTGATGTAAGCACCCTTCATGTCGGAGTCTGCTTTGATGCTCTCGCCGCAACCGATCAGGATGGTTGCGCACATGACAAGGCACAGAAACAGGGCGATAATACGCTTGCTCATCATGGATAAATCCTCCTCTTGGTTTGAATATCGAATGGCACACAGTGCCGCTTTCTACATTATATCACAAAATGTCCGTCTGTTCAATGAGTTTTAGTAACGATTCTTCACTTTTGGAAGAATGCACAATTTGCAACATATGAATATGTGCAAAAAGGATATATCAAGAACATACAAAGCGGATATATAATGTATATATAATATAATACAGAAAAACAAGCCAAAAAGCAAGAGAAAACGTAGGGAAAATAATGTACGAACTGTTAATTTTTCTTTTGCGGAAACGGAGAAGGGATATGACATAGTGTGAGGCAAAGGGGCATACATTTGTCAGGGGAGGTGGGGATATGAAATGGAAGCAGCGATGTTTGTTGGCGGTTCGCTTGGTCTGCATGGGAGTTTGCGTGGCCATGCTTTGCTCTTTTGGGGTGAGGACGGTGCGGGATATCGGACGAATCCGCCGGGGAGAGGTGACGGCGGCGCAGGCCATCGAGGAAACAGTAGATTGGCTAAGAGGAAAAAATCAAGGGAATCCCGAGTAGGGATTCCCTGAAATTTATGTTCGATTGGAAGGACAAAGATCGGCCAAAGGGCACTCATTGCATTTTGGGGCGCGAGCGGAGCAAACCTCACGCCCGAACCATACAATGCGATGGCAAAAATCACTTTGTTCTTCGGGAGCTATGATGGGGATGAGCGCGCGCTCTACCTTTGTGGGGTCTTTGCATCCCGCAGGAACCAGACCTAGTCGTCCGCTGATGCGGATGCAGTGAGTGTCGGCGACAATGGCGGGGTGGTGATAAATGTCTCCCAGTAGTAAATTGGCGATTTTTCGACCGACACCGGGGAATGTTAAAAGCTCATCCATGCTGTCCGGTAATGCGCCGCCGTAAACGTCCATAAGCCGCGCGCAGGCGTCCTTGATGTTGGCGGCTTTGGTGTGATACAACCCGCAAGGACGAACGATGTTCTCAATTTCCTCAATAGAACCGTCGGCCATGGCGCGAGGGGTGGGAAAACGGTCAAACAATTCTTGGCAGACGATGTTGACGCGCGCATCAGTGCATTGGGCAGAAAGCCGCCCCATGACGAGCAGGCGCCAAGGCTCGCCTTCGTATTGAAGGGCGCACTCGGCGTTGGGATAGCGCCCTTTTAAGCGCGCGACAATCGCCGCGGCGCGTTGTATTTTTGCCGATTTACTCTCTTTTGGCATGGCAAATCCTCCCGGTGGTCACAAACTGCATTCAGTATATCGAATAAAAGCACAAATGTCAAGAAGGGAATGTCAGATGACGGGAATTTTTTGTGCTATTTTTGCAAAAAGTATTGATTTCTTCGTTTGAATTTGTTATAATTTGTTAAACTCTTTCCAAGAGGAAGGGGGATTTGTATTGTGAGTTGCCTTGAGCAACGACACCCTGAAGGAGGATGTTTTATGACTCTTTATGACAAAATTGCGGGCCTCGGCGCCAAGGCGGGTCAGTCCGCTTGGGCCACCCGAATTGTAGCAGAATTAAATTTTGCGGCTGAACTGTCCACGGCGCGCGATCATTGCTATGATGATTTGATTGGCGCGGCTGTCGATTTCTTGAAAAATGCCGCCGATGCCGAGGGCGGTGTGATTACGAAGTCCGCCGCGCTGGAAACCGAGCAGATGCTCCTGCCTCTGTCCGAGGCAGCCAAATCCTATCGTGTCCACTGCATTTCGCACGCTCACATCGACATGAACTGGATGTGGGGCTTCCAGGAAACCGCCGCGATCACGGTCGATACGTTCCGCACGGTGCTGGATTTGATGAAGGAGTATCCCGGCTTTACGTTCGCACAATCGCAGGCTTCTACGTATCGCATCATTGAAGAATTCGCTCCCGATATGATCGAGGAGATCAAGGCCCGTGTGGCCGAGGGCGTCTGGGAAGTCAGCGCTTCTACTTGGGTTGAGACAGATAAGAATATGCCCAACGGCGAGTCCTTGGCCCGCCACATTCTGTATACTAAGAGATATCTGTCCGATTTGCTTGCCATCAAGCCCGAGTCTTTGGAATTGGATTTCGAGCCCGATACCTTCGGACACAATATCTCCGTGCCCGAAATTTGCAACAAGGGCGGCGTAAAGTATTACTATCATTGCCGCGGTAACAACGATGCGACCAACGAATGTGCTTACTTGTGGCGCGCAAGAAGCGGCGCGGAGTTGCTGGTTTGGCGCGATCCCAACTGGTATAACGGTACGGTCGATGCCAATTCCTTCCTCAAGGTGCCTGCGATTTGCACGCGCAACCACATTTCTTCCTTCTTATTTGTCTACGGCGTGGGCGACCACGGCGGCGGACCTACCAGACGCGACTTGGATCGCATCATCGAAATCGCAACCTGGCCGATCATGCCGACGGTGATGTTCAGCACATATTCCGCCTTCTTCCACGAACTGGAAGAGCAAAAGGCAGGCTTGCCTTTGCGCGAGGGCGAAATGAACTTTGTGTTTACGGGATGCTATACCTCCCAGTCCCGCATTAAGATGGCCAACCGCATCGGTGAAGACCGCATCTATGAATCTGAATTTTTGGGTGCCGCAGCCAACGCGCTTGCCAATGGCCCTCGTTATAATGCTACGTTTGGTAAGGCGTGGGAGCAGATTCTGTTCAACCATTTCCATGACATTTTGCCCGGTTCGGGTGTTGTAGATACTCGCGAATATGCAATGGGGCAATTCCAACGTGCCATGGCGGCCATTCAAACCAACGCCAATGCGGCTATGCGCACGCTGGCTGGAGCGATTGACACGTCCTCGCTGGGCCTCACGATCGAAAGCGACTCTATTTCCGAGGGCGGCGGTGTTGGCTATATGGTCGGCCAAAACGCCCATTACGGTATGCCCAGAACTGAGCGCGGCTTGGGTAAGAAGAGAGTCTTCCACCTTTTCAACTCCACGCAGTATGATTTTGAGGGCGTGTGTGACCTGACGGTTTGGGACTGGAATTACGATGCCGGACGCGCGGTGTTTGCCGATGCGGAAGGTAAGGAAACCGCTTGCAAACTGACCAATGGTGGCTCGCACTATTGGGGACACGTTTTCAAGCAGTTTGCCATTTTGGTCAAGGTCCCCGCGCTGGGATACGCAACCTACACGCTGGATGAACGTTCCATTGAAAGTAACGGCATTGTCCCGTCTTGGGAGGATCGTTACGATGGATACAACGATGGCGATCTCGTCATGGAGAACGATCAGATCAAGGCGGTGTTCGACCATGCGACCATGCAACTGATTTCGCTGGTTAACAAAGCGTCGGGAGAGGATATGATTGCCCTGCCGTCCTGCTCCTTCCGTTATATCAAAGAAAATACTGTTCACGGCATGGCGTCTTGGCGTGTCGGCGATTATATGACGGTGCAAAATCTCAATGAGACCTGCAACGTGCGCGTCTTTGATATCAACCTGGGCGGCATTCGCAAGTGGGTTCGTTACGATTTGTCGTTTGCTGAGCGTTCTAAGCTGTCTGTCACTGTATACTTAAATGAAGGAAACAAGACGTTGGACTTCGATATAACCGTCGATTTCCATGAGGTTGGAACACACGGAACCTTCATTCCTCAGCTCAATTTCGCTATGCCGGTTGGTTATGCGACGCAGACGTACCGCTACGATGTTCCGTTTGGCACTATTGATCGACCCGCGATTGATCATGACGTGCCTGCTAACTCGTTCGCCGTTGCGCTGAATGAAGACGAGCAGGCGCCGGCGCTGATGCTGATCTCTGATACTAAATACGGTTTCCGCGGCGCACAGAACGCCGTGACGCTGGATTTGGTCCGAGC
>JAZQUX010000034.1:0-19697 GCA_045631585.1 Eubacteriales bacterium
AATTTTGTGAAGATGATGGGCGGGAATCACATAATACTCGCAAAAAGCACCGTCATAGACGGGGTCGATGGTGCCAACGTTGAGCATGTGGGCACAGTGAGCAAAATCTCCCGCCAAGCAAGCCTCGCACACGCCACAGCTCACCGCGTTGTCTCCGACCACACGGTCGCCCTTGACGAACTCCGTGACGTCTTCGCCAACCGATTCAACAATACCCGACCACTCGTGGCCCAGGCGAACAGGATAGGTCACCTGCCCATTTTCAGCGAAGCTGCACTCCCCCGAAAACAGGTCCTGGTCGGTACCGCAAATACCGCAATACACCACTTTGACCAGCACCATACGACCCTTGGGTGTCGGGATCGGCATACGGACAATTTGTCCGCGGCTTTGGCCTTCACTCAAAAAAACTTTCATATTTGTTTCCATCATTGCTGTCCTCCTTACGCGTCGGGCGCTCTCTTTTTGCCCGACGGTGGATTTGTTGCGAAACCGATTTCGCATTATGACATCATTATAAATCTTTTTCATTCTATTGTCAAGGGATGCGTGGCAAAAAACAAAAAAACTCCAAACCCACTTGCATTGTCGCGCAACAAATGTTATAATGATAAAAACTAAGAACGGGAGGGTGACTATGTCCGACAAAAAAGCAACCATATACGACATTGCCGAGCAAACGGGCGTTTCGGTTGCGACGGTGCACCGCGCGCTGAATGGCAAAGACCGCATCCACCCGGAAACCAAACAACGCATTTTGGATACCGCCCGAGAATTGGGCTATAAGGTCAACGTTGCCGCGCAAGGATTGCGCCGTCTTCCCATCCATATCGGTGCCATTTTGTTTTGCCCCGTCGAGGAATACGTTGACGATATCGTCGAGGGGATGTTCGCCTCCGGTCGAGAGCTGGAAAAATACAACGTCTCCGTGGACGTTCGCAAGCTGCCCTACACCAACAGCCTATCTTGTCTGTCCCAAACCTGCGACTTAATCCGTTCCTTCGCCAGAGATGGCTATCAAGGCATCATTCTGTTTATGTCAGCGACCACCGACGAAACGGAAGGGCTGGCAACGCTGGTTAATGAGCTGTCCGAAAGCGGCATTCGCTTTGCCACCGTTGCCAATGATCTGCCCGATCTTCACCGAGACCTTCACGTCGGTGTCGACGCGTTTATGGCCGGGCGCATGGCGGCTGAGCTTTTGAGCTTCCGCTGTGCCGAGCAAGAAGTGGCCTTGCTGGTTGCCTCCCGCCATTCTCCCGTCAATGTCGAATACATCAACGGTTTCTCCTCCTATGCAGAGGGCGGCACATTTTCCGCCATCCACGTCTATGAGCACTTTGACGATTCCAAGCGAGTCGCGGAAGTAACCGAGCAAATGCTGGAGCAGCACCCCGATCTTGCGGGGGTTTACATGACAACCGCCAGCTCTGCTCTAGCCTGCCGCAGTATTAAAGATGCCCATCGGGATCTTGCTGTCATCACCACCGATATTTTGTCCGAGACGCCGGAGCTGTTGCAGCACGGCATCGCCAATGCCGCGGTTTTCCAAAACCCTTACCGCCAAGGGAAAAACGTTGTTCGTCAATTATACAATCTACTGATTTCACACAACGGAGAAGGCATCCGCCTCATCCCCCCGCAAATTGTTCTATCCTCCAATATCAGTGCCTATCTTTCGTTTGGAGAAGAAGGGTCATAAAAAAAGAAAGCGATGCGTAGCATCGCTTTCTTTTTTGATTCAATTACCGTTTGCCGTCAGATAGACGTGGTCGAGGTTCACGGCATATTCCTTGTTTCCTACCGAATAGGTAACAAAACGGAATGCATACAGCGTAATATTTTCGTCCTCGCCATACTTATCGGGCGACAGCTTCTTTTGGAAATCACGGAGTGGGATACGAATCTCGCACCATTCGCCCTCAGTCTTGGACAATCCGTATTCGTACATTTGTGCAAGAGTGAAGGAAATTTCGTACTCGTGGCTGTCCTGTACCTGATTCAGCTCAATGAAGAAACTCTTGATGGAGCTCAACTTGTCCGCTCTAAGCCAGAAGACCAACGTATCGTTCTGATAATTCATAGGAATATTGAGATTGCTGATGATGGTGCGGAAGTCGTTGACCGACGAATCTCCCTCGTTGCGCAAAGAGGACTGGCCGAATTTCTTGTTTTCGAGGTCGTAAGACGCGCCATACCACTCTTGAATCACCGCGCCATCAAAGGCATCGTACTCGCCGTCGGTGATCAAACGATCGCCCTCGGGCAACGCTTCCGGCACATGATCGGTCTCGTACGTCACCAAGCGCAAGTCATCAAATTCAATGATGGTTCCCTTATCAGCAGAAACCAAAACGCCGAAATTGGCGATGTGGCTGTAATCAAACGCGACATCGTAGCCGTTGTGAATATTAAACGACAATTCAACCTCATGCCAGCCGTCACCCGTCAGCGTGTGGTTCCAAGAATGGATGCGGCCCTTGTTATCCATTATGCGGAAAAAGAGCGTCGCCTGATCCTCTTGGATTTTTCCGTAAACGTCATCGTGGTCGCAGGCAATCATATCGTCGTTGTCAATGTACACCCAAAGCTTGAGCGTGCACTTTTGAAGATCCGTCACCTCGGCATCAAATGCGACACCTCTACCCCACAACAGCGAGGTCAGCTTGCGTTCTCCCGTTGTTGTGACAAAGCGAAGTGCACCATAGCCTTCTCTTTGATAGTCCTTATCAATCGAATAGCTTTCGTACAGTTGCAGTTCGGGAACATCCAGATCGTCAAAGCTGAGAAGCTGCTCCTCGGTATAGATGTCCACATAGTCACTGTACTGCTTTTTCAAGGGAGAGCCCTCGTATTCTGCACCCAGCAAAATCTTGGTACGGGAAATATAAATCAGCGTCGATTTGGGAATAGCCAACTCACCCTGCGCCCTATCTACAAAATGAGAGATAAAGTAGTCCACGCCCATCGAGGTACATTCGTCGGTGGTTCCCACAATAATGATTTTCTTTTTCTGCGCGCGAATCAAAAATCCGTCGCCTTCCAATTCCCCGATGATTTTCAAGTCTTCCAACTCTTCCATGGCGTCGATGGACTCTTGGCGGTTGGTCTTTCCCACCAAAATTTCAACGTCGCCCTTTTCCGCCCAGTCGGTATCCATCGGAATATTGACGCCCGTCGTTTCCAAAATGGCGTTATTCAATTTAACAAATGCCGTCTTGATGTCCGCCTTGGCCGAATCGCTGCGGATCAGCTTATATTCCGTTTGATCATCGGCAACAATATACAATTTGGAGGGATCCTTGGGTTTGCTTTCTTCAGGGGGGGTCTCTTCGGGGGGCGTATCGCCGCTATCATTTCCGGGATCTTGCGAATCATTCGGAGGTTCAGGAACATCCTGTGCCGGCTCGTTGCAAGCGACAAAAGCCACCGCCATCAACAAAGCAAGGAAAAGGCAAAGCAATTTGTTCAATTTCATGTTTGGCTCCTTCCGGTTCGTCCATGCCGAACCTATGCAATGGATTCATCTTTTTTATTATATCTTGTTTTCTGCGCTTTGTCAACCAAAAAATCGACATCCGACACGCGACAAAAATCTCATTTCCTATATACTTTTCGGAAAGAATGTGATATAATGATCTTAACGATAACACACACGCGAGGATATCATGAAACGAATATGCGCTTGCTTGCTGGCCGTTTGGCTGTTGCTTGTCACGGTCGGCTGTCATGAACAAACAGAACCTGAACCCTCTTTGACGGGATCATGGGTAATTACGTCCTTCGTTTTGGAGGACGGCACACAAACCAGCATCGAAAACGAGCTGTATCTAACGTTTTACGACGGCGGATTCGGAGAAACCAAGTCGGGAACGAATACCCACAACGCATTTACCTTTGTTGCGTCGGAGGGAAAGTTGACACGCACCATTGACTACGGGCGCGGAGAGCCGGAAGTCGTACAAGAAACGTATACCTTCCATGAGGACGGAACCTTGACCATTCAATCCCCCGCCACCAAAAACGCCCCCGCCGCCACCATGACGCTCAAACGAAGAGGAACGCAATAAATAAAGAGAGGTTAATGAAGTGAACCCCAGTTAGTTCACTTCATTAACCTCTCATTTTTATTGTTCACAGCCGCTCGATCAGATCGGCAATGACACCGTCGTCATTGGAACACAATGTCATATTGCTGATTCGTCGCACCGCCGGGTGCGAGCCTGCAGGGCAGACCGCGACATCCGCGGCATTCAAGAGAGCCAGATCGTTTTCATAGTCGCCAACACCGTAGGTTTTGATGGGATGTCCTGTCAAAATTTCGTAGCTCTGTTGGAGCACACGCAGCATACTGCCCTTGGAGCAACCCTTTTTTTGCATTTCAAACAGCGTCGCGGAGGATTTGTTATATTCAAACGTCTCCTCCCCGAAGGTCTCCTTGAGTTCCGCATACAGCGCATCCAATTCCTCACAACTTCCTTGGAACACAATCTTATGCCACAGGCGTTGCATCCAGCTTTCCACCGGTGCGACTTCGACCAAATATGATCGGTGCTTTTTGCTATAGCTGATAAACTTTTTCATATACTCCGTCCGCCCGTCCGTCAGGTAGCCCTGCGGCGTGGATACGCGAAAGCCGACACGGGGGAAATGGGCGCGGGCATATTGCAGCACGCGACGGGACACATCCACCTCCATGAAAATCTCGGCCAACACGCGATCGGTGGAGAAATCGTAAAGATAAGAGCCGTTGGCTACGATGACGGGCATATTGACCAGATGCTCGACGCCGGGAACGGCCTCAGGTAAGTGATCGTGATGGCGACCCGTTGCAAATGTAAACAGTCCGCCCTGCGCGCAAAAATCACGAATGGCCTGCATATTGCGCGGCACGACGCGTCCCTTGGCGTCAAGAAATGTGCCATCCAAGTCAGATGCGATCATGATTCCTTCGTATCGCTTCATGCTCTTATCTCCTTTCATCTCAGTATTTATTGCGCTTGTCTTCTCAAAATTTCCAAAAGCTTTTGCATCTCGCTCGGCATGGGGGATTCAAACTGCATCCATTCACCCGTTCTCGGATGGATCAATTTCAGCCGCCCCGCGTGCAGACACTGACCTGTGATCAGTGCGCGGTGCTCGGCTTCAAAGCGGGTATTCGCCCCGCCATAGACGCCATCTCCCAGTAATGGGTGTCCGATGCTCGCCATGTGAACGCGAATTTGGTGGGTCCGTCCCGTTTCCAGCTCGCACCGCAGGTGCGTAATATGTCCAAACCGCTCCACAACCGTATAATGAGTGATGGCCTCGCGAGCTGTTAGTCCCTCGCCACGCACAACCGCCATTTTTTTGCGGTCGGTCGGGTGACGTCCGATCGGAGCGTTGACGGTCCCACTGTCTGTCTTTAAGTTGCCCAGCGCGAACGCCTCGTATACACGGCTGACCGTATGAGTTTTGAGCTGCTCCGAGAGCGAGACGTGCGCCGCGTCGGTTTTCGCCACCACCAACAGACCGCTGGTGTCTTTATCGATGCGGTGAACAATGCCGGGGCGAATCACGCCGCCAATACCGGAGAGCTGATCACCACAATGGTACAGCAGGGCGTTGACCAGCGTACCGTTCGGGTTTCCCGCCGCAGGGTGAACCACCATACCGACAGGCTTGTTGATCACAATGATATCCGCGTCCTCATAGACAATGTCTAAGGGAATATCCTCAGGCAAGGCTTCACTCGGCTCCGGTTCCGGCAACTCTACCGTCATAACGTCGCCCGCGGAAAGTTTGGCATTCTTGGTGACAGAAGAACCGTTGAGCAAAATATGCCCTTCCTCCATCAAGCGCGCTGCGGCCGAGCGGGAAAGTCCGGATACCTCGGCCGCAAACACGTCAGCTCGTACGCCTGCGTGGGCGGCATCCACCGCGTAGGTCATACCTCGTCCTCTCCTTTTGCTTCGGTCGCGTCATCGTCGGACGCTTGTTCCGCATCATCCGAATCACAAGCAGTCGCTTCTTTTTCTTCTCGATGGTGCTTCAGTTCTTTTTGCATTTCCAAAATACAATACAAAACAACCATGCCCGCGCCGACGCAAACGAAGCTGTCAGCCACGTTGAAAATATACGGCCAAATGGCGTAAAAATCAATCATATCGATGACATAGCCCAGTGAAACGCGATCGATCATATTGCCGATGCCACCGCTGATGATCAGGGCCAGTGCCCAGCGCAGCAGTCGGTTTCGTTCGGAAAACGCAAGCAGATACACCGTCACACCAACAATGGCCACCGTGGAAAAAATCATAAATACCCAACGCTGATCGGAGAAGCTACCGAACGCGGCGCCACGGTTTTCCAGGTAGGTCAATTTAAGCAGGCCCGGGATGATTGTCACACTCCCCGCGGCCTTCAGATACACCATGCACAGCCACTTGGACACCTGATCCAACAAGATACCTGCCAGCGAAATCAACAGCCACAGCCACGGTGTCCCGCGGTCGGCGTTGCGCTTTTGGTTCTTTGCCAAATCGCTCATGCATCAGCCCTCCAAAATCTTTTGGCAACGAGCGCACAGGAATCCATCTTCATCCTGCTTACCCTCGGTAGCATACGCCCAGCAACGGTCACACTTGTGGCCGTCGGCGCCCTCTACCAATACAGCAATGCCGGTGGCGGTCTCAGTCAGAGCACCCTCGGCACCCTTGCCCATCTCCACCTTGACGCCGGAAACGATAAATACCGTCTTGAGCGTGTCGCCGAAGGAGGACAGCAGGTCAAATTGCTTCTCGTCTTCGGTATAGATGGTCAGCTTGGCATCCAGCGACTTACCGATCTTCTTTTCAGCGCGTGCCAATTCCAGAGCCTTCATGACATCGTCTCTCAGGTCGAACAACGAATTCCAGTGCTCGGCAAGGTCGGCAAACGTCAACGCCTCGTCATAAGCGGGAAGATCGTTAAAGAATACACTTTCCTTACGGTCAGCCGATGCGTGAGGCATCACCTGCCAAATTTCCTCGGCGGTAAAGGCCAGAAGAGGAGCCATCAGGCGTACCATGGCGGAGAGCACCAGATACATCGCGCTCTGGGCGGAGCGGCGAGCCAAAGAGTCGGCGCGCTCGGTATAGACGCGATCCTTGGTGATATCCACGTACAGCTTGGACAGATCGGTCGTGCAGAAGTTGGTCAGATCACGGGAGATGCTGTGGAAGCTGTAGCTTTCATAATTTTCACGGCTGCGGCGGACAAGCTCGTTCATGCGGGACAGCAACCAGCGGTCAATGTCCTGCATATCTTCGGGAGCAACCATATCGCTGTCCGGATTGAAATCATTGAGGTTAGCCAAAATAATACGAGAGGTGTTACGGATCTTACGGTAAGACTCAGACAACTGCTTAAAGATGTTGTCAGAGCAACGAACGTCCACCTGATAGTCGGCGGAAGCAACCCACAGACGAACCAGATCGGCGCCGTATTTTGCTACCATATCCTGAGGATCGACGCCATTGCCCAGCGACTTGTGCATCGCTCTGCCCTCACCGTCAACAACCCAGCCGTGGGTCAAAACAGACTGAAAGGGAGCAGTGGTGCCACCGTTCGTACCGATCGCGGTCAGGAGCGAAGCCTGGAACCAACCGCGGTACTGGTCTGCACCCTCCAGATACAGATCGGCCGGCCAATGGTGCTCGGGCCAACCCTTGCCACCCTCGTCCTGCAAAACAGCGAAGTGAGTAGAACCGGAGTCAAACCAACCGTCCAGCGTGTTCTGTTCCTTGGTGAAGTGAGTTTTGCCGCACTTGGGACAGACGTAGCCGTCGGGCAGAAGCTCTGCAGCATCCATGGAGAACCAGCAGTTGGAGCCGTGCTTTGCAAACATTTCGGATACCTTGGCAATGGTTTCGGGCGTGCAGATCGTCTCCTTGCAATCCTCGCAGTAGAAGACGGGAATGGGCAGACCCCAGTGGCGCTGACGGGAGATACACCAATCGGCTCTCTCACCCAGCATCTGCTTCATGCGCTCACCGCCCCATGCGGGCACCCAAGTCACGTCGTCGCAAGCCTTGACGGCATCGGCGCGGAAGGCATCGACCGAGCAGAACCACTGAGGCGTTGCGCGGAAGATGATGGGAGACTTACATCTCCAGCAGTGAGGATATTCGTGTTCAAATACCTTGGAGGCAAACAGCGCACCCGTCTCGGTCAGGTCGGCCAAAATCACCTCGTTGGATGCTTCGTAGTACAGGCCTGCGAACTTGCCTGCGTCCTCGGTCTGATAGCCGCGATCGTCTACGGGAACGATGATATCGATGCCGTAGCGCTTGCAGGTCTGATAGTCGTCCGCACCAAAGCCAGGCGCGGTATGAACGCAACCGGTACCGCTGTCCATGGTGACGTAGTCAGCCATCAGGACAACGCTCTCGCGGTCAAGGAAGGGATGCTGTGTCTTGATAAACTCCAGCGTCTTACCGGGCATAGTCGTAACAATCTCGTACTCCTCGACGCCGCCCTCTGCCATGGTCTTGGCAACCAGCGCTTCTGCGATGACGTAGTATTCGCCGTTTGCCTTGACAACGGCGTAGCTCTCAACGGGGTTGAGGGCGATGGCCAGGTTGCCGGGCAACGTCCAAGTGGTCGTCGTCCAGATGATGAAGTAGGTCTTGGACAAATCGCAAACATCTGCCAGCACGCCCTTGTCATCGTTGACGCGGAACTTAACGTAGATAGAGGTACACTTGTCCGTCTTATAATCGATTTCCGCCTCAGCCAGCGCGGTTTCATCCTTGGGGCACCAATAAACAGGCTTCATGCCCTTGTAAATATAGCCCTTGCGGAACATTTCGCCGAAGACCTTGACCTCGCGCGCTTCAAACGCGGGATCCATGGTCGTATAGGGATGCTCCCAATCCGCCGTCAGGCCCAGACGCTTCATCTGGCCGCGCTGAATATCAATGAAATCCTGCGCGAACGCATGGCAGGCCGTGCGGAATTCGGGGATGCTCATTGCCTTGCGGTTGAGCTTATTCTTTTTGATAATTGCAGACTCAATGGGCATACCGTGATTATCCCAGCCGGGGACATAGGGTACTTGGTATCCCATCATGCTACGGGATTTGTTGATGAAATCCTTGAGGATCTTATTCAGGGCGTGACCCATGTGGATATTACCGTTGGAAAAGGGAGGACCGTCGTGCAGAACGAACAGCGGCTTGCCCTCGTTGTTCTTGAGCATGGAGTTATACAGATCGATAGAGTTCCAGTACTCCAACATTTTGGGTTCACGAACAGGAAGATTTGCCTTCATGTCAAATGACGTGACCGGCATATTCAGTGTGCTTTTGTAGTCTTTTGCCATCTTTGTTTCTCCTTTGATGTTTGATTTTTTCACGAAAATTGTTCGCGGCGGGAAACAAAAAACGCCCCACAGCCGCACGCGACCATGAGACGGAAGAGCCTTCCGCGGTACCACTCATTTTGTGTCAGGGACACCACTTTGGGCGTCAATGCCACAGGCACTGCGCCGTACACCTTAACGCGGTAGGACGGGGCGGATTACTCTTGTCACGGCTCAGCCGGACAATTTCACCGTTCCTGCTCCGAAGGGATACGCCACGCCGTCCGCTACGCAGTTCCACCAACCCTGCGCTCTCTGTCAGTTTTCGACGCTTTGCTTCTTCATCATAGCATTTCAGTGTATTTTATCATATTTTATATGGTTTGTCAAGGGATTTGGCGGGGAAAGCGGGGGAAAACTGAATTTTATATCACTTCTCCTACAGACGCGCGCGGGCTATATTATGTGTTGCTTGCCGGAATGTTTAGTTTACCCGCGCCCGAAGAATTTTGCTATGCAAAATTCTTCCCATAGAAAGCTTTATATGTTGCATGCCGGAATGTTTGGTTTACCCGCGCCCGAAGAATTTTGCTCCGCAAAATTCTTCCCATAGAAAGCTACGCGCCGCGCGTAGTTAGAAGAAACTGCTAAAATTTCAACCAATCCCTCTCACTCTCCCGACAGCACGATACTCACTACCATCCCATCCCGAAGGCCAAAGGTCAGGGTTGTATTCTCGGAACGATACACCAAGCGGGTGTCACTTGCGTCGTCCGCCTCGCCCAGTGCCGCAAGCACGTCCCACGAAGAACTACCGATCCGCAAGCCCTGCGCTGTTTGCGCACCGTCATCCGTGTAGGAGACAGAGGAAACGACCGCTTTCCCATCGGTCGGCGCAAACACATACAGGCGCACGGAGGGATACGTGTACATTCGGTCCTTGCCCTGCCCCGCACAGCTATCCGCTTCCGTCATGGTGTAGTCATCCCCCAAAGCCAAAACAGCCTCATCCGCCGCCATACCGACACTCAGCGTCACGTCGCGATAAAGGAGCGACAACAACCGCGGCTCCTCGGTGGGGACGGCCGCCGCGCAAGCGCTGAATAACACCAGCGCAAACATCAGCGTGATCATCGCTATCATTCGTTTCATTCCGCCTTCACCCCCTTCGCTTTTTGCTCCTCATAGCGGGCAACATCCTCCGCCCATGCGTTGGCGATCGCCTCGTTTTCTCGACCATCGGTCAAATCATACTGTTGCCGCAAAATCTCACCGAAATAGCGCGACAGCTTTTCCGCACCATAGACATTCAGATGATAGCCGGTATCATAGGTGTCCGTGGAAAAATCCAATCCGATCTGCTCGATATCATTCAGAAAATTGTAGTAGGGCAGTTGATATTTCTCCGCGAGCGCAACCACCTCTGCCTCGTACGCCTCATGCCACGGATATCGCCAAGTATCCGTCGGTGCTTTGATCAGCACCAACTCCGCTCCGTGATCACGGCACAAAGCCACAATGCGGTCAAAATAGTCCAACGCCAAGTCTCCGAACGCATCCTCACGCGGAGGCAGAGCGCCCTCATGTCCCGGCGCACCGCCGGCAACAATGTCGGTTTTCATCAAATATCCTCGCACGGACACGGGCGCTTGCGTTTCAAACAACAACGACACGTCGCGCCCTGTCAGCTGAGACCAACGGTCATGGTAGCGCAAAAGCGGGAGAAGATAGGAGATGCGGCTTTCATTCTGTGTCATCGCGTCGCCCATCACCTCCCATTTGGTCACGGAGGCCGGCAGATGATCGAACACCATGCGATTGTAAGCTTCACTTTGCGGCTCGTTGTAAATCAAGCCATATACGCCAAGCACCACAACGCGGGGAGAGGAACGCTCAAACACTTCTTCCAAGATCGCATAGCTGTGCCACATCAGCTGTTGCGGTGTACCGCACACACGGGAGGATATTCCGTAGTCTTGCCACAAGGTGACGGGAGAAAAGGCCTCGTACACCTCACAATCTCCAAGAAATACAACCTCATCCGAGGACACGTCGGCGTCGAAATAGTCCGCCAGCAAAAACGCCTCGGGATTTTGAGATTTGTCACGGGGCATCAGCAGCATTTGTGCCGAGCCGAACAGCAGCACGGTCAGCAAAACAAAGACCAATGCGCCACAAAGCCAACGCTTCTTTTTCATCGACTGTCCTCCTTTCATCAAAGCTTACGCAAAAAATTGTCCGTAAATAAAATCCATGGCATTGTATTCCATGCCATAATGTCCAAACACAGCAATAGCGACAACCATCAAAGCACCCAGTGTTGCACACAGCATGGGGCGGCGGGCGATACACGAGCTGAGTGTCACACCCGACACGTCTTCCCTTCGCGGCGTTGAACGACCGATCAACCACATAGCAAGAACGCCCAGCGCAATTAAAATCCACTGCGGCAAGGATAGTCCGAGCGACGCCCACAAAGAAGCATCAAACAGCTTTGATATGTTCGAGGGAGAAAGCGCAAGCCCCCAAAACCGCACGGTAATCCTTGGCAGGTGATACAGATCCAGCGTACGGAAGAGCCCGACGGTAAACAGGGTTCCGCCACAGCAAAGTACTGACAGCCATCGACTGCCTGCCGCACGCGGGAACCGCTCCGAGAGTCGGCGGCGAAGTGGGCGCAATTCTTGCGAAATCAAAATAAACAAACCGTTGCAAAGTCCCCACAGGACAAAATTCCAACCGGCGCCGTGCCAAAGTCCGGTCAGCGTCCAGGTTGCAAGGGTTGCAAGCCACAAGGGCAAGCGGCGAAAGACCTTGGCCATCTTTTGCGAGGCGCGGCAGGTAGACAGCGGATAAAACACATAATCGGTAAAAAAGCGACCCATGGATCGGTGCCACCGCCGCCAATAATCCGCCACGGAGCGCGCACCGAAGGGGCAGTCAAAGTTTTCGTACAGATCGATCCCAAGCATACGGGAAACGCCCATCATAATATCGATGCCGCCGGTAAAATCAGCATAGATTTGGATGCTGTACAGCAGGATCATCAGCCACGTCCAAGCGCCGCCGAGACCGGATGCGGTGAGCATGACAGTCGAGACAGCCAGACCCACCGTGTTGGCAACAACCACCTTTTTCACTCCGCCCCAAAGCGCGCGCATACCACCCTCCAGTGCCCGTTTGGCATCGAACGAGTGGGGGGTGAACAGTTGCGGTGCAAGCTCGCCATAGCGGTTGATGGGACCTTGCCACATTTGAGGAAAATAGAAGATAAACAGCGCCAGCTTGGCGGGATTTTTCTCATGTGCCTGTTGTCCGCGACAGACGTCGATCATATAGCTGATCACGCTCAGGGTGACGTAGGAAATTCCCAGAGGCACAGGCAAAGTATTGATCGAGGAGGACACGCCAAAGAGCGCCCCCCAGGTACGGAGCAAAAAGCCGTCGTACTTAAAAAAGGCAAGTGACAAAAGGGACAGCCCGATGCCGCAGGCCAACAACCAGCGACGGCGAAGGACGCATCGGTCGCGGTATTGTTTACGAGTGATTTTATCCCACGAGCCGTCCGCGCGGCGGTCAGCGAGCATCCGATTCTGTCGCTCGACGGAGCGGCCAAGCAACGTGCCAAACAGATAAGCCAGCAGTAACAGGAAAGCAAGAGCCATCAGCGAGTGCCAGCCGGCGAAGCTATAGAAGACAAGGCTTGCCACCAGCAACAGCGGCCATTGGGCGCGGCGGGGGATGAGGAAATAGAGCGGTAACAATACCGCGAGGAAAGCGACAAAGGTCAAAGATAACGGCATGGTACACGCTCCTTTCGTAGGATTTTCGTTTCGGATAGCTTAAAATTTGGGCGACTTTTGACGCACACAGACTATGGGATGTGTTGTTTGCCGGAATGTTTGGTTTACCCGCGCGAGCGACCGACTACGAAGTTGTAAAAAACCAAACTTCACACATCCTCCAACCGCTCAATCATTGCCGCCAGTGCTTCCACCGAATTAAAATTCATCGGCAAAATCTCCACCGCAGGAATGGCAACGTCAAACGCTGCGTTGAGCTCCGTCACCAAAGTAACAATATCAAGGGAATCCAGCACCCCGTCATCCACCAAGCGAACATCTTTCGTGACGTCGGCCTCCGGATGCAATTTGTTCAATAGTTCAATGATTTTCTGTTCCATCGATCATTCCCCCAAAAGTACCCGACGGTCAACCTTTCCGTTGTCCGTTCTGGGAAAGGATATCATTTTCTTTACGCGCGAGGGCAAATAATATCTGGGCAGGCGGGCACGAAGCGCACCAATGACGTCTTCTTCCCTCGCCACTCCCGTATAATACAGCGTCAGCGCATCCTCGTCTGCCATCAGGCAAACCGCACCCTCCACGCCGTCACAGGCACAGGCACAGAATTCGATTTCTGCCGTCTCAATGCGGTGTCCCATCCGCTTGATCTGACCGTCGCGGCGACCGAGGAAGACCAGCTCTCCCCATTTGTTATAACGGGCCAAATCTCCCGTGCGATACACCGTTTCGGGATAATCGTTGTGAAGCGGATGCTGGACAAACGCACGATTGGTCTGCTCTTCGTTGCAGTGATATCCCAAGGTCAAGCAACTGCCTCGCAAATAAATCTCCCCCGCTTCACTCTCTTGATGCGGCACGGGAGCAATTCTCATTCCCGCCTCACTCAAGAGAATCAAGTCGGTATTGTCCAGCGGAGCCCCGATGGGAATCCGCTCCTCCGCATCAAGCTCTCGTTCGGCCCGCCAAACACAGGACATTCCCGTTGCTTCGGTGGGGCCGTACAGCTGGTAAAACGTCGCCTCGGGCAAGGCCGTTTTCCAAGCGCGATAGTGACTCATCGGCAATGCTTCGCTTCCGAACACCACGCGGCAAAGTGTCGTAGGAGGAGAGGCTTGAAGACCGCCAAGCGTACAAATGGTGGAAAGCGCGGACGACACCCAACAAACCGTGTTGATGTTATTTCGTTTCAAATAATCCAGCAGAGGAACGGGAAAAGAAAACAGGGTGCGGGGAATCAAATAGGTAGTAGCCCCCACCATCAACGTGCCCAAAATTTCCTTCAGAGGCGCGTCAAAATACAAGGGCGATTGACAGCCAAACACCGTCTCCTCGTCCAAGGAAAGAGCCGGCACCAAGGCTTCTCCGTAGTCGATCACCGCGCGGTGACATCCGACCACGCCCTTGGGTTCTCCCGTGGAGCCGGACGTGAAAATCATATATGTGGGATCCGTATCAATCTGACGGTTGCGTACCATAGCCAGTGCCGCTTCGTCCACCGTCGCTTGAGCAAGCATCTTCACCGACAACATCGGCAAGGCAAGCTCCTCGCATACAGTACGGTTCTTTTCATCGCACACAACGGCGGCCGCGCCGCAGGCGGATACGATATCAGCCACGCGCCGGCGGGGCATGGCAGCATCCAGGGGAACGTACACCGCCCCCGCGTAAAGAACGCCGAGCATGGCGGCGATGGCCGTGGGATGGCGATCCATCAGCAAAACCACGCGTTTGCCGCTCAACTGCTTCTCGATCAGACCGCAACCGATACGGCGCGCCATATCCCAAAGGGCTCCGAAGGTCAACGCCTCGCCCCCGTCGCCGTCGGAAAACGCCAATTTATCCGGAAGGCGCTCTGCCGTCTGTTCCAAATATTGCAATATATTTTTGATTCGCATGGCGTCCTCCTTATCGAGTGATCACGTCTATTTCCGTGTTCGGATACCGATCTCTGTCATACTCATAAAATCCGGGGTCGATGGCGTTGTATTCATCCAACTGCGCATCGGTAAACAGGCATCCGTTTCCCGTCGCGCCGCCGCCATCGACTCGCGTGGGGTCTAAGTGGTACCAACGCGCTGCCTGTCCTTCGGGGGCTATGTTCACCATCAACCAAAAGTGGGTTTCTTGACCCTCCGTGTGCGTCCGCTCGATCTCCAAATATTCAATGCCTGCGCGTTCCAGCATCATCATAGCCGCTGAAAAATAGGAATAGCAATCTCCCCGTCCTTTGACAAACAAGGCGTCATAGGCAGCGCGCACCGGGTCGGTTTTGTCCGAGATGGGGAAATATCCGATGGCCCCTTGCACATAGGCATGAATGGCACGGCATTTTTGCTCGATGGAATCCTCGGCACCGCACAGCGTCCCGAGCAGCGGATCGAGCTGATCCCACAGCATTTCTCGGCTGATTTCTTTTTCATAAATGTGAACGTACACCGTTCGTTCGGTAGTATTGCCGCTGGCATCGGTGGCCGTATAGGTCGCGGAATACACCCCTTCGCGGTCGATATTCACCGACGAGGCATCCACCGTCCATTTCACCGTGCCAAAGCAATCGTCACTCGCCATCACGCCGCTGCGCAGTATCAGCCCCTCGCCGACACGAGCCGATCGTTCCTTGACGCCCGAAAGGGTGGGGGGAGTCGTATCCTGCACCACCACCATACGCGTTTTCAATTCTCTTTTGTTTCCATTGCCATCGCGCACAAGAAGCGTCACTTCATGCGTGCCGACCGTATCAAAATCGGGATGAAGCGCGAACTCGACGGTCAGCCCTTGCTGTTGGCAACGAGTGCGCGCCTCGTCCGACAGAAAATCCGCCGCCGTCGGGCGCTGACCGTCAACGGCGACGCGCAGGTCGATGGGCGCCAAGTCCGTATCCGCGGGGAGCGCATCGTTTTTGGATGAGCAAGCGCAAAAAAAGAGGGTCCAACACACAAAGACCATCACAAGTATCACTCGTTTCATCGGCGCGTCCCCCTCTTCATAGTTAAGAATATAATATTATAACATTTTAGCGCCGTCGTGTCAAGAAAGCGCGCAAAAAACAAAAGAGGATGCAACTGTTTGCATCCTCGTTCTGTTCGGGCAGAGATTATTCAGCGTATACGCTGACCTGCTTCTTGCCCTTTGCCTTTTGCTCAAACTTAACCTTACCGTCGATCAGAGCGAACAGAGTATCGTCAGAACCGATACCGACATTCTTGCCGGGGTGAACTGCGGTGCCTCTCTGTCTGATGATGATATTGCCGGCGATAACCTTCTGACCGTCAGACTTCTTCACGCCAAGGCGCTTAGATTCGCTGTCACGGCCGTTCTTGGTAGAACCGACACCTTTTTTGTGAGCAAAGAACTGTAAACTGAGCTTCAACATCATTCTTACCTCCCAATGTTAATGGTTCGCGCAATCTGCGCGGGGTGGACGTGGTCATTCGTCGAAGGGTTTTTCAACCAGCTCAACCTCAAGATACTGATAGTATTCTTCGGTCAAATCCTTGATCTGCTGATAATATCCGTGGAACAGACCCGAGATGGCATAGCTTTTACGCTCATCCTCCTCGAAATCGGGCAACGCCGCGCGGCAACGCACCGAAATGTCCGTCGTTTCCTCGTCGATCTTGTAATCAAGATCCGTGGCGTAGGAAACCAACACGGTGTTAATGATCAGCATGGTCATGGCACTGATAGCAGAGCAAAGAATATCCTCTCCGGACTCACCGAAGCCGGTGTGCCCATGCTCTTCAAAACCGTAAAAATGACCCTCGCTGTGGAAAAACACAATTTTCGTCATGTGCAAACGGAGGACTTATGCCTCGATCTTGGTGATCTGCACCTTGGTGTAGGGCTGACGGTGACCGATCTTCTTCTTCTCGTTCTTCTTGGACTTGTACTTCAGAACGTAGATCTTCTTGTTCTTACCCTGCTTGAGAACCTGGGCAGTAACCTTGGCACCTGCGACAACAGGAGTACCGACCTTGAAGCCGTCATCGCTCGACAGAGCAACGACCTGATCAAAGACGATCTCGTCTCCCTCGTTGACATTGAGCTTTTCGACAAAGATAATGTCCTGCTCGATTACCTTGTACTGCTTTCCGCCGGTTTCGATAATTGCAAACACGAAAAGCACCTCTCTTTCACAAAAGTCTCGCTAAGGACGGGGGTTTTGGTTGTCCAAAACGCTTGACCCGACATTATGCGGCAGTATATTTTAGCACAAACCACCCTCTGTGTCAAGCATTTTTTGAAATTTTCTCAAATTTTTATTTATGTTTTCCCTTGTTTTCGCCAAAAAACTATGCTATAATAGCACATACCTTATTTTGCAAGACAAAAGGAGACCGGGCATGAAAGAATTTTTCCACTATTTCTTCGGCAAAGGTGACGAAGTCGAATTTCATAATTTTTCCCTTGCTCACCTTCTTCCCATCCTGTCGGCAATCCTGGTAATCTTCCTCATTTACCGCTATCGGAATAAGTTGCGCAACGCCAAACACGAATCCACCATACGCATGGCGCTGGCTTTTACCATGATCATTTGTGAGATGTCTTATTTTTGGCGTTTGGTCGGCATCACCGATCTGCAACCAAACCCCGTGGACCATCTGCCCATCACCGTCTGCGGTTGGGCCATTATCATGGGAAGCTACATGGTGGCCACCAAATCGCAATCGCTGTTTGACATTGTCTATTTTTGGGTATTCGCGGGCACCATCTTCGCCCTAATCACCCCGACTGTCATCACCCACACCGGCCCCTCTCGTTTCCGCTATTATCAGTTTTGGTTGGAGCACACGCTGGGATACGTCGCTGTGTTCTATATGATTTTCGTACATAAGCTGCGTCCGACCTTCAAGTCGGCCGTCAAGTCGTACGCCATGCTCTGCGTGCTGGCCGCTATTGCCTTTGCCGCCAACCGCATCATCGGCCCCGGCGCCAATTACCTGTTCATGGCAAAGCCCGAGGATACGCCCTCTATTTTGGATGTTCTGCCTCCCAGTTTTGCCATCCGCATGCTTGTCATGGCGGCTGTGGTCACCCTGCTGTTTTTCCTGTCCTACCTGCCTTGGCTGATCAGGGACAGAAGAGCAAAAAAGGCCGCCGCAAACGTCGATCATTGATCATAATCGGGCGCTATGCGCCCGCCCGCCTGCATAGTTAAATGGATATAATAACCCCCTCCTAAGGGGTAGTTACAGGTTCGATTCCTGTTGCGGGTACCAAACGGCGATGTCTGTTTCTTCAGACATCGCTTTTTGTATTTTGGCAAAAAATCTCAGATTTCGTGTCTTGAATGAAAACTTTTTTTTAACGTTGCGGTTTTTTTCTTGACACGGCGTAAATACTTTTTTATAATTAAGCTATCATATTATCTCTATCTCAACCGGGTACGTCGCGTGTACCCTTAGCATTCTCGAAAGGAGTAGCATTATGTTGCAATTAAAAGACATTGTCAAGTCTTATGACGTCGGCAAAGATCAAGAGAGCGTTCAGGCGCTGCGCGGCGTGGATCTTGCGTTCCGCGACAGCGAATTTGTTGCTGTCCTCGGTCCGTCCGGCTGTGGTAAGACAACTTTGCTCAACATTCTCGGCGGTCTTGACCGCTACAGCAGCGGTGATTTGATCATCAATGGTCGATCCACCAGAGAATACAAAGCCGCTGACTGGGACACCTATCGCAATCACTCCGTCGGTTTCGTCTTTCAAAACTATAATTTGATTCCCCACCAAACCGTTCTTTCCAACGTAGAGTTGGCACTGACCCTCTCGGGTGTTTCCCGTGCAGAGCGTCGCCGCCGCGCCAAGGAGGCATTGGAAAAGGTAGGTTTGGCCGATCAGATCAACAAAAAGCCCAATCAAATGTCGGGCGGTCAGATGCAGCGCGTGGCCATTGCCCGTGCTCTGGTCAACAATCCCGATATTCTTCTGGCCGACGAGCCTACGGGCGCGCTCGACACCGCAACCAGCGTTCAGATCATGGATCTTTTGCGCGAGATCTCCAAGGATAAGCTCATCATCATGGTCACGCACAACCCCGATCTGGCCGACACCTATGCCAACCGTATCGTCAAGCTGGTAGACGGTAAGGTTGTCGGTGACACCAACCCCTACGCAGATGACGACGCCGCGGTGGATGCAGAAGCGTATCGCGCCAAGCTGGCCGAGCAACACGCCAAGTCAAAGAAAAAAGTGAAAAAGAACGATGACGGAAGCGGCAAAGGTAAGCGTTCGATGTCGTTCGGTACCGCTCTTTCGCTCTCCTTCCGAAATCTGATGACCAAGAAAGGCAGAACCTTCCTGACCTCCTTTGCCGGCAGTATCGGTATCATCGGTATTGCTCTTATTCTTTCGCTTTCACACGGCTTCACGCTTTATATTGAATCAATCCAAAAAGAAGCCCTTACCTCGTATCCGTTAATGATTGAAAGCTCAATGATGGATATGAACTCAATGATGACCAGTATGACCGGCATGTCATCGGGCGAGGTAAACCACGAGCTTGATAAGGTTTATTCAAACACCATGACTGCAAGTATGGTTGAGGCTTTTGCGGCAGGTGCCCACGAAAATGA
>JAZQUX010000035.1:0-4908 GCA_045631585.1 Eubacteriales bacterium
ATCATGGTCGTGGCGCGAGCTTCGAGCGGCGCGGAATTCTTCAACAGCCTTCTGCACGAAATGAAGCACCTGGAAGAACAGATCGGGAGCGCGAGAAGAATCGACCCACGATCCGAAGAGGCTGCCTACTTCAGAGGCGGAGTCGCCCGCGAGATTTACCCGCACATCCGACACCTGCTCTGCGACTGCTGCAGGCAAAAGCTAAAACCATAAGAAAAGGACCAAATCAAGCGAAAATTGCAAGATTTGGTCCCTTTATTTTATAACAGCTTGAAAATCAGCCCCGTTTGTTGAGATACCAGGAAGTGAAGGGCGCGGCAAGGCACGGAAGCGCAACGGCAAAACGCGACTGCAACGTTTTGAAATGGCAGACGTGAAAAAATTAAACAGCAAAGAAACGGCAGAAAACGGCAAAGAAAGTCCCTATTTGTCCCGCTTTTTTTCGTTAAACTTCGACATCTCGGAAGCCTTCGCCTTGTCAGTAATATCGATATAAGGCTTCATGGCATCGTAGTCCGAATGTCCGGTCCAGCGCATGACGACCGTCGGAGGGATGCCCATCATGAGGGCGTTACATATAAACGTACGACGGGCGGCATGCGTTCCGATCAAGGACCACTTCGGAGCGAGGCGGTCAACACGCTCACCATTGCGGAACTCCGACACACGGATGAGCGTCGAGAACCCGCAGAGCTTCCCCAGCTCCTTCAGCCGCAAGTTCATGATCTGATTTGCAGGAACGGGAAAGACCACGTCGCCGGGGAAAGACTCGTCAACATAGCGGCCCAGTATTTCCTGGCTGTAATCGTTCAGCTCGATGACCAGCGGGTCATTTGTTTTGATAGTAACCACACGGATGCACTGCGCATCGACATCCGCCCAGGTAAGCGCACGGGCGTCGGAATAGCGCAAGGACGTGAAGGCGCAGAAGCAGAAGACATCACGAACCACGACCAGATCCGGATGGTCCGAAAGGTCGAGACGATACAGAGTCATGAGCTCGTCCCATTCCAGGAAAATGACCGGACGCTCGATTTTTTGCAGCTTCGGTTTGAACGTAATGTAATCACGCCCGACAGGCAGGCCCTTTGAATCGGCCCAAGTCAAGAACCACTTGAGAAAGCTGACGTGCTTTTCTACGGTAGAGTCGCGAAGGCCGGCGCGTTCCGTACGGTTATCCATGCGCGTCGAGGTACGGAGAAAGGCGACATACGAGAACAGACCGTCCTCGTCGAAATCGGACCATTTGGGCTCCTTTTTCCATTCTACCAGATGGCGGCGAACGTTCGACATTTTGGTATACGTAGCATCGGTCCAGCGGTTACGGTCCCCACGCTCGGCCATGAAGCGCGTGAAGGACTGCAGGACGTCCGAACGCCAAGCCTCCGCATCTTCCTGTTTTCGGGGCGTAAGCTCGCGCTTCAGGCGGGCACGGACCTCGGAAGGCGACGGAACAGACTCGGCCTCATTGAAAATATTATCGACGATTTTCTGACAGCGCTCAATTTCCTTGTTGATAACGGCGGCAGGAGTCCGGCGCTTCCCGTGGAACGAACGCGGCAGGCAGCACTGCGCCTCGAAGTCCCACCTGGCGACGTTGACACGGTAGCCGATAGAGACGGCCGCAGAGCACCGGCCGCCGTCCCATTTGACGCGGCAGCGGACACGGGCCTCATCCGTGCCCGAAACACGATCCAAAAGGAAATATGTGGCCTTGTCAATCATGCATCCGACCCTCCCCGGTCAGGAGCCAGCCGGCATTGATACCGTAATCACGAACCAGGAACGTGAGCCAGGCCGCCTTGAAATCATTTGTGCCAGGCGTAACCTGCAGACGACGAAGGCTGCGGCGGTTTATACCGTAGCGGTCCGTGAAGGTTTTAATCCCGCGGATTTGACGGGACTCCTTCAACCAGGCCAGAGCTTCGAAGAACCGGCCCACGATAAGATCATGCTCCTGCTGGGTCATCCTATTTTATTAGATTTTTCGAGATTACACTTCTGACACAATAGCTGCAGATTTTCCAGGGACGTGGCACCACCCTTCGAAAAAGGTATAATATGGTCGAGCTGGAGATTTTCAGTCGAGCCGCAATACACACAACGGGCGCCGTCGCGGCGATACACGGCATCGACTACATCGCGCGGGATCGGCGGGCGTTTCGCCTCATCTCCGAACAGCTCGCCGGAATCGATAAGCTCCAGACGGACCTGCTTTTCAAGCTCACGCCGGCGCTGCCTTTCCTTCAGCTTCGAAGCAATCTCGGCCTTTTCGCGTTCCTCACGCTCTTTTCGCTCGGCTTGAAGCCGCGCTTGATACGCAGGGGTGCTTATTAGCTCCCTTTCTTCCTCTATAAATTTAAGATATTGTTCTTGTCTCAGCCGCGCACGCTCCGCCTCTTTTTTCGCATCTTCCGCACGGCGGCGCTGGCGTTCCTCTTCCTTTTTCGCAGCTTCTTCTGCGCGAAGACGCTCGCGTTCTATCTTCCACGCCTCAATATAGTGCTTATCAGTATGAAGCAGAACCAAAGCATCACCCGAAGATAACTCGCCGTCTTTAACACAAGCCTCAAAGACACCTTCCTGGGGAGCATTTATACAAAGCACTCCAATATCAGCGACATGCAACCTGAAGGGCAATCGATTGCCTGCCTGCACCAAATCTTCTCTGTTCCAAAATAAAACAGAAGCGGTCACATCTTTAATGGCGGGCTTATACCGCAACAGCTGGCCTCCCTTTACCTTTTTCCATTGGAGTATTCCGCCCATTTTGAAATCTATGCCCTGGCGAAGTTCAATCCCGTCATTGCGCGGATGGGGAGAAGGGAAGAGCATCCCGAGCTTCTGCTTCTTTTTCAAATTGCGACGCTGCGCCCTGCCCTCCTTTCCCGGAAACAGCCAGCGCCAAACCACGTAGATGCACCACAGAGTGAACATCGTCGAAAGTAACTCCCACATATAAAATATTTTTTTATAAAATTTGACATTTGGCACACCTTGTGGAATGCCCGACAATCACGGACATTTTAACTAAATATGGAACGCCTAAATTCCCTCGGGATCCTCGGAGCTGGTAGCCCCGCCGAACCTATCCAAAACACGATCCATTTGTTCCTGAGCCTTGCTCACCTGCCTAATCGTAAGCAGGAGCTGTTCTTCCTTCATTTTCAAAATTTCCAAGATATTCGAGTCGGGCGCGTTTGAATAATTACCCGCCACCTGGGTGCTATTGTTTCCGAAAGCATTTAATACAGGGCCGTAGGAATCCCCGTAGAATGCAGAGATAGGAAGACCCGCCGCTTCCGCTATTTTTTCCAGAAGCCCGGTTCTTACATCAGCCTTCGAGAGGCCTGCACTTAGGTTTGACAGGGAAGTCCCCATTTTTTCAGCAATATCCTTCATTTGATGCTTGTTATCAATAAGCACCTGCTTGATTTTTTCTCCTTTCATAGTTGAATAATTGAATAATTGTTCGATTATTTATCAAATTATCGTAAAAAAGTTGAACGAAAATTTGATTGTGTTGAATAATTGTTTAACTTTGCATCAACAAACAAACAAACAATCAAACAAATATAATAAAAACCTTTAAAATTCAAAACACCATGAAAGCAGAATACTTCCAGGAAGCTCTCCAGATCATCAGCAAGAGCAACAGCATTAAGGTTTCCTTCAACGTGCCTGTTGGAAATAACTACTCTAACGTTTACCAGATTCTCATCCACAACAGCAACGCGTCTGTAATCAATGAACTTGTAGCAGCCGGTTTCTCGCTCTCGATGAACGACAAGGGACTATCAGTTAACAAATACTAAGGAGGGCCAAGACATGACAATCAAGAAATACGAAGACTCACGAATCAGCCGAGACCTCTGCGCATGGCAGCTGGAAGAACTTGCTAACGAGTACCTAAGCCGTGAATTCGGCCGCAAATCTTCTGGAGGATGGAGAATGACCTGGGACTACTTTGAAACCGAGTCATACGCCACAAGAAATCATCCGCAGATTAATGTCTACATCTGCTTCATATACAAGACAATCACACTGTCGCACAAATAGAAACCACCGGGGCCTCCGGGCCCCACTAAATACCGACACAGACATGGAAATCATCAGATCAGAAAAGGGAAAAAACAAAGGCGGAATCAGCGTCATGAAGACGCTCGCCACAATGAGAAAAAGAGAGAAATGGGAGGCCGACGCGGCCGAGGTAAACATCGGCTACGTTCGCGAGTGCGCCAGCAAGATGGCCAAGATCATGGGCCGAGAGTTCAGCGTATCGCACACCGTAGAAATGGGCGACAAGATAGTAATCATTAGAACAGCTTAACACCATGGACACAGCAAAGAGACAGAAGATCCACAACGCGCTCTGCACCGCGATCGCGTACGCAACCAAGGCATTCCTGGCCTTCATGGCCTTAGTATTTGGCCTCATGTTCATGGTTTGCCTTGTGCAACTTTTCCAGGAACCCGCCATCGGCCTGATCGGATGCGTCGGATTCGGCGGCGGCGCCTGGATCCTTTGGGAGACACAGAAAGAGGTTCAAACACGATAAAGCCATGAACGACCCCGACCCAATCCTCTGCCCCGAATGCGGCGGCACCGGATTACACCCCTGGAAAAACGGCACCTGCACAAGGTGCAACGGCACAGGAGAACTGACTGATGATACATACGACGAACGGTACAAGAAACACGTGTACAGGGCAACACGCGGATGTTTTGAGTCATTATTATAGAATAGTGTTTGTTTGACCGGCGGGGCCCTGCCCGCCACCACCGAGCCGAGCGCCTGCTGGATAGCGGCGAAAGTTCAGAGAACCCCTCGACTCCACCCTCGGAAGGCTGATCCCGACCGAGGGCACCAAAAGACCGGAAGAGTTCTTCAAAGGATCCTGGCGAGT
>JAZQUX010000036.1:0-23291 GCA_045631585.1 Eubacteriales bacterium
GGCCTGGATAAGAATCCTCCTATGCCCGGCAATGCCATCGACTGGAAGGGCAATCCTTGGGATTGCACCAAGTACGACAAGAAGGATAAGTCCACCTGCGGTGCTCATCCCAACTCTCGTTTCACTGCAATGGCGACCAACTGCCCCTGCATCTCGAGCGAGTTTGCTAATCCCGCCGGCGTTCCCGTTTCCGCGATCGTATTCGGTGGCCGCAGAGCGAAGACCGCTCCTCTGGTTTACCAGTCTACCTCTTGGCAGAACGGTGCTTTCGTTGGTTCCATCATGGCATCTGAGACAACCGCTGCCGCAGCAGGTGCTGTCGGTGTCGTTCGTCGTGACCCCATGGCAATGCGTCCCTTCGTTGGTTATGATATGGGTGACTACTGGGCACACTGGCTGTCTATGGGCACTCGCATTCCCAATCCTCCCAAGATTTTCCACGTCAACTGGTTCCGTACCGATGACGAGGGCAACTTCATCTGGCCCGGCTTTGGTGACAATATGCGCGTCCTGATGTGGATCCTGGCTCGTTGCGAGGGTAAGGTTGATGCGGACATCACGCCCATCGGTTACGTACCCAAGGCAGAGGATATCAACATTGAGGGTCTGGCTGATGTGACCATTGATACCATCCGCGAGCTGTTGACCGTTGACAACGCGTCGTGGCTGGAAGATATCAAGAACATCAAGGAGTTCTACGCACAGGTTGGCGCAAGAGTTCCTCAGGCGATGTATGATGAGCTTGCTGCTCTGGAAGCAAGACTGTCGAAGTAATTGAAAATAGGTCGAGGCGAGTTTCTTTGGAAACTCGCCTCGTTTAATAAACCCGCCGTGGAAACTATGTTCCACAGCGGGTTGCTTTTTCGTTAAATATCTGCGTCTTTGATATACAAATTACCGTATTTGGCAATAAACTCTTTTCTGGCCGGCAGATTGTTGCCGAGCAGCGTGTCGAAAATTTCTTCGGTTGCTTTTTCGTCCGCAGGAGAAACCAGCACCAAACGGCGCGTGGCCGGATTCATGGTGGTTTCGGACATCATCGTCGCCGTGTTTTCACCCAAGCCCTTGGAACGCTGCAAGGTGTACTTCTTTCCTTCCAATTTTTTCACGATCTGGGCGCGTTCAAATTCATCGTAGGCGAAATACGTCTTGTCTTTGCAGGTGATCTCAAACAAAGGAGTCTCGGCAATGTAGATCTTCTTTTCCTTGATCAGCGTGGGAAGCAAGCGATAGAATAGCGTGAGCAGAAGGGTACGAATCTGGAAACCGTCTTCGTCGGCATCGGTACAGATGATGATTTTGGACCAACGCAGGGCAGACAGGTCAAAGGCGACCATGTCCGTCTTGACCTTTTTGGGTCCCGTCAGCTCGACGCCGCAGCCAATGACACGCAACAGGTCCGTGATGATCTCGCTCTTGAAAATTTGCTCGTAGTCAGCCTTCATACAGTTGAGGGTCTTACCGCGCACGGGAATGACGGCCTGGAACTCAGAGTCGCGTCCCAGCTTAACCGACGTCAGAGCCGAGTCACCTTCCACGATGTACAATTCGCGCACGTCGGGGTCCTTGGAGCGGCAGTTGACGAACTTTTCTACACGGTTGGTCACGTCGATGGTGCCGCTGAGCTTCTTTTTGATATTGATACGTGCGCTTTCGGCTTCCTCACGGCTGCGTTTGTTGACCAGTACCTGCGCGGCAAATATGTCGGCGGCATTGGGATTTTCAATGAAATAGATCTCCAACTGCTTTTTGAGGAAGTCGGTCATGGCCTCGTAGATGAAGCGGTTGTTGATGGCCTTCTTGGTTTGGTTTTCGTAGGATGTCAGAGTCGAGATCGAGTTAATGACCAGTACCAAACAGTCGGCAACGTCCTGAAAGGTGATTTTCGACTCGTTTTTGTTGTACTTGCCGGCGGACTTGATATAGTTGTCCAAGGCACTGACGAAAGCTACCTTGACGGCGCGGTCGGGGGATCCGCCGTGCTCCAAGTAGCTTGCGCAGTGGTAGTACTCCAGCATCTTGACCGTGTTGGATACGCAGAAGGTAAAGTCTGCTTTGAGTTTGTACATCGGCTTATCTTCGCGGTCGCGGCCCTGCGTTTCCAAATGCCACTGAACGGGAGCCGTCAGCGCGGCTGAACCTACCTGCTCGGTGATATAATCCGAGATGCCGTTTTGGTACAGGTAAGAGGATTCCTCAAAGGTGCCGTCCTCTTTTTCCAAGCGAAGATCAAAGCGGACACCGGCCGTGACGATGGCCTGGCGGCGCATGGTTTCGATAAAGAACTCGTGGGGGATGGCGATATCGGTGAATACCTCGAGGTCGGGCAGCCAGTGCTGAACCGTACCCGTGCGCTTTTCGTTTGCTTTGAGCTTTCGGGTGGTCAAGCTTCCCTTAACCTCGCCTTTTTCAAAGTGAATGGAATACTCGTTGGTTCCGTCGTAGGAATAAACGTGCATAAACTCGGAGGAGTACTGCGTCGCGCAGGCGCCAAGGCCGTTCAGACCCAGCGAATACTCGTACGCGCCGCCCTCGTTGTTGTTGTCGTATTTACCGCCCGCATACAATTCGGTGTAAATGAGGTCCCAGTTCCAGCGGCCTTCGGCTTTGTTGTATCCCAGCGGGACGCCGCGTCCGTGGTCGTCGACCGTGATGGAATGATCGCGCCATGCGGTGACGGTGATGACGTTGCCGTTTCCTTCGCGCGCCTCATCGACCGAGTTGGATAGGATTTCGAAAAAGGCGTGCTCACAGCCTTCCAGTCCGTCCGAACCGAAAATGACGGCGGGACGTTTGCGCACACGGTCGGCGCCTTTGAGGGATTTGATGCTGCTGTTATCATATTTTGCGTTGTCCGCCGTCTCCGTTGCGGGGGGCGGGGCAACGATGCTGAGCTGCTCAATGTCAGCGTCCGTTTTCTTTTTTGCCATAATATCCTCTATCTGTTTGTGTGAATTGTTTTCCTGAATTAAAGTACGTCACGGGCGTAGACGAGATGTGTTTGGATGTGATCGGTTTGCGCCTCGCAAATGTCGAAGATGCGAGCACAGCGGGAGTGATCCGCCTCTGTTCCGCGGAAGCCGATGGCACCGTCAAAGCACAATTTGACACCGCAATAGTCGGCGGCGAAATTGTCCTCGTGCATGTGGCCGCTGACGATGGCGCGAACGTCACCGCGCTGAAGGACGGTGGCGAGAAGTCCTGAATTGAGCGATCCCGAAAACAGCGTTTCGAGCATCTCGCCGTCCAGAGCGGTTCGTTCGGGATTCTCCATGCAAATGCCAAACTCCAAAATCGGAGCGTGCATGAGCATCAGCGCATCGACGGGAGCGCCGTTGTAAGCCTCCAGCGCTTCGGAGGTATCGTAATACCAACGCAGCTGATTGAAGCGAACAAAATCCCAATGCGACGTACCGTAGGGGAGGGCGGGGGCTTGATGCGCCGCGCGCAGATTGACCCCGTTTCTCAGCCTTTGGCCATCGGACAGATTGTGCGTATCCAGACCCCAAACGGCAAAGGCCACACGGCTGTTGTCGCAGGAGCGAATGGGCAACAAAAAGTTTGACACGCCGTCCACCCCGTCATTGGTGTGATTTGACACGCAGTGCGGGTAGGATTCAAACACGGACTGCATGAGTCGGCGGTCCATGAGAATGTCGTGGTCGTGGTTACCGTATACGTGCGCCCAGGGAATGCATCTTTCTTCCATGGGAGCAGAGAATATATCGAGAAATTCGCGCAACTGTTCGACCGTCGCCTCGGGGGATTCGTTCCAAAGGTCGCCGCCGAGAAGAACCAAATCGGGCTGTTCCTTTTCGATGATGGCGCGCATCGCGGCGAGGGTGGAGGGGTGATAATTGGCTGTTTGGTGCAGGTCGGAAAAGCAGCAGATTCTAAAGCTGCCGTCCTTGCGGAATGCGAGGGTTTTCTTTGGCGAGATATAAGGTGTTAATAAATCGGGTGTAGTCATAGGGCACCTCGGGGATGATTTTTGTTTTGCTGATTTTTTATAACTGCGTAGCCGGACGCGCGGGGGGATGCTGATTTTTTACAACTTTTTCTACGGACGCTCGCGCGGGCAATTTCATGTATTGCTTCCCGGAATGTTTGGTTTACCCGCGCCCGAAGAATTTTGCTTTGCAAAATTCTTCCCATAGAAAGCTGCGCGCCGCGCTGTTCGGCGTTTATGTCCTTTCTTTGTTGCCGAACAAAGAAAGAACGAAAGAAAGTCGGCCAAAGGCCTGCGGCCTTTGGAAACCGCTCCTTTGCCGCTCTGCAAAGAGAAAAAGGAGAAAAACATATACATTTTATCTGCAACGCTCGCCATTTTGCTACCACGAGCGGCAGATATGCCAAAGTGAAAAATTTTGCGGGGTGCCTAGGGGTATTAAACCCCTTGGTTTCTTTTCTTTCGCCATTTCTTTGTGAAAGTACAAAGAAATGGCATTAAGACACACACCGAGCGCGCGCAGCTGTGCGAGGCTGTAGGAGAAGACGTGTAAAATTTAGCAATACTTTTATTACTTAATCTTCTGCTGTCTGCACCAAATCTTCATGACCATCTTGTGCGGCAGCATCTTCACCAAACGCACCTGCCAACGGGCAAAGGAGCCGTGGATGGAAACGTCTTTGCCGCGTTTCATATCGCGAATGGCGCGCTTGACAACACCCGACGCCTCATACATACGGCTGTAATAGGAGATGGTGTCATCCGTCTTGGCTCGATCGAAAAATTCGGTCTTGACCCAGAAGGGACAGACGGCCATGACGCGAATACCACGCGACTTGAGCTCGACGTTGAGCGCGCGAGAAAAAGACAAAACAAACGCCTTGGTCGCGGCATAGACGCCAATGCAGGGTACGGGTTGGAAGGACGAAAGCGATCCAAGCTCGTAAATGCGACCGCCTCGGTTCATGTAGGGAAGGGTGACGTAGGTCACGGCCATCAGCGCGCGAGCGTTGAGGTCAACCATGTCGCATTGCGTGTCAAGAGGAATATCAACAAAGGCGTGAAAGTGACCAAAACCGGCGGCGTTGACCAGCACAGCCACCTCGGGCTTGTGTTCGTCGAGCAGTGCCTTGTATTCGTCGATGCTCTCACGTTTGCCCAAATCCAGCGCGATGGCACGCACTTTGGCTCTGATGGACGCTTGCAGCTCTTCCAGTCGATCCTTTCGGCGGGCGATCAGCCACACTTCGTCGAACTGCTCGTCACGATCCAACTGTGTGACAAATTCGCGCCCCATGCCGGAGGACGCGCCGGTAATGACAGCGATTTTCATGGTAATACCTCGTTATATTTTCATTGATGGAGGGACGGCGCGACGGTGGCGCCATGTGTAAATGAGCGATTGGAGAAGGGCAATAAGTATCTGAACAATCGTAGCGAACACCAAAATGAGCCAAAAAAGCGCATGGCCAAGGCCGGGGAACATGATAGAATGAGGGTCTATCAAAGACAGTATGCTTTCGTTGTTCAATAGTGGGATTTCGATACTGAGTAACACAACGGATATACCAAGCCAACCGAGTGCAAAGAAGCCTTTGCGCCGTGCGTCGGCTTCGGTTATAACGTTAAGATTCAAGCAGAAGAATGAAATGAGACGAATGAACACCACGGCAAAGCCGATGAACGTCCAAACATGATGCCCGGTCCATGCCGAGAGCAAAACGGGGATCCATTCGATCAGATGCGAGGATGCGCCAAGGATCAATCCCCATGGGAACGGACGGCGGTTGAGCATAGCAAGTCACCTTTCTTTGTCAGAAAATGAGATCAGTCAAACGTGTAAAACGCGGGAAGACCTCCGATATAGTCGGGCGTTGCTTCGCCGACGATCAGCGGAGCAAGATAACGACAGCATTCGTCGGTGACGTTGTTGGCCTCGGTATTGATAAACTCATCGGGCACGCGGCGCACCTTGTTGGCAATGGCCGCGACGGGCGAGTGGTTGATGTAGGAGGTGTAGGGATCGTCGGACGCGCGGTTGATGGTCATCATGACCTCGCTCACACCTGCGTCGGCCGCCTTGACGGCGATGGCTCCCACGCGGAGCGATTCTTCAATATCCACGGCGGAAAGCAGATGCGCGCCGCAACGCTGGGGCAGATTGAGTTCAATGGAGCGCACCTTGCAGCCGATCTGATCTTTAATGGCAAATTCGAGCGCCTTGCCGGCACCGGCCAGCGCGCTGTGACCAAACACGTCGGTCGCCTGACCTCCGCTTTGAACCGATGCGCCCACGGGCGTGCCGTCGTCAAAGCGAATGCCCTCGGACACGGCAATGACGACGTTGGGGTGACGCTCGAGTGCTGTGCGGACATCAGCCATAAAGCCCTCGAGCGAGAAGGGGCGTTCGGGGAGATAAACGTAATCGGGTGCAAGACCGTTCACCACGCGGCCGATGGCGGCGGAGGCGGTCAGCCAGCCGGCGTCACGACCCATGATTTCAACGATGGTGACGGCAGGAATGGTGTAAACAGCGCAGTCCTGCAGAATTTCTTGCATGGTTGTGGCGACAAACTTGGCCGCCGAGCCGTAGCCGGGGGTGTGATCGGTACCTTCCAAGTCGTTGTCAATGGTCTTGGGAACACCAATGACGTTCAAAGAGTAACCTACACGGCGAGTGTATGCCGAAAGCTTGGCAACGGTGTCCATCGAGTCATTGCCGCCGATATAGAAAAAGGTGTCGATGTTGTTTTTCTTGAATATGCCCAGTAGCTTTTCGTAGAACGCCTCGTTTTCGGGCTTGTTCGGGTCGGGCAGCTTGCGGCGGCAGGAGCCGAGCGCGGCTGCGGGCGTGTGGGTGAGCAGCTTCAATGCTTGCTCGTCGGGCGTCTGGCCGTCCTCGAGCGTAAACAGATCGGTCAGATCGACCATCCGCTCCTCCAAGCAGCCTTCAATGCCGTTTCTCATGCCGAACAGTCGATGCTCGGGGGCAAGGTTGAGCATGCCTCGAATGACGCCGCACAGGGTGGCGTTGATGGCGGCGGTGGGGCCGCCCGATTGACCTACGATTGCGTTGGCTTTGATGGTTCCCATAACGAAAATCCTTTCCGTATGTAGTCATAAATATACATTTTAATTATAACACGGCAAAAGTCCTTTGTCAAGCGCGGCGACCTGCCAAAGAAATTTTTTCTTAAATATGTGGCGGGAGTGATTGACAAAACTATAAGAATTTGTTATAATAGCAATTAAGGTGTGGTACTATACCCGTTTGATATGTCCTTCTGAGTAGGGTGCTGTGCCGCAAATTTATGATCAGAGAGGAAAAAACCATGAAAAACAACGTTTTTCGTCTGCTGGCTCTTGTATTGGCTCTTTTGATGTGCTTCAGCCTTTTGGTGGCGTGCGCACAGCCTGAACCGACGGAGAAGCCCAGCACGGAAGATCCCGGCAATCAGCCCGGTGAAAACAAGCCCAACGAAGAAAAGCCCGGTGAAGACAAACCCAATGAAGAAGATCCCGGCGAAGAAGATCCCGGCGAAGAAAAGCCTGAGAAAGAGTACATTGAGCACTCTGTTCCCGAAGGCAAGAACTTTGCTACCGACCCCAAGAACATTGTTAACGTTCTGCACTACACCACGGGTGACCATGAAGCTTACAACCCTTGGGACGAAATTTGCCCCTCCACCGGTATGGAGGTCAGCCCCGGCGACTATGTCGGTGACATGATCTTTGACCGTACGGCTTGGTTGGAAGAGAACTATGGCATCGTTATGGGTTGTGAGTACGTTGAGCATGGCGACGGCTTTGTAAATGCTGTTCGTACCGAAATTCAGACCGGTGCTCGCGACTATCAGTTGGTTGACTACTTTGCGTTCGGCGCACAGAAGGTTATGGGTCAGGAATTCTTCCTGAACATGGCTGAGGTTGAGTACATTGACTTTGAGGATCCCTGGTGGGTTGAAAGTGCCATCGATGCGTTGAGCCTTGGTGATTACGTTGAGTTCGGTGTATCTGATATGCTGCTGCTCGATAAGGGCGCTACCACGCTGATTTACTACAACATCGGTATGGCAGAAGACCTTGGCATCGACAACCTGTATGACATGGTTAGAAACTATGAGTGGACTCTGGACGCGCTGGTAGAGTGCGCTGAATTGGCACTGGACGATGCCGATGGTAACGACGAGTACGACCACAACGATATCTACGGTATCTCCAACGGTGACGACCCCGTACATAACCTGTACATCGGTTCCGGTAACACCTTTATTTCCAAGGATGCAGCCGGCGAGTTCTACTACAGCTACCGCAACGAGGAGCACACCACCGATATCATGATCGACATTCTGGAAAAGGTCATGTATGCCGACTGGTACTGGAACAGCTGGATCAAGAGATCTCTTGGCTCCGACAATCAGCCCAAGTTCTCCGACGGTCATGCACTGTTCAGCTTCAGCAAGGCAAAGAGCTGCTTGCAAATGCGCGACATGGTAGATGACTACGGTATCCTGCCTATCCCCATGTACAATGAGGATCAGGGTCAGTACTACAGCCAGGTATCCAACTATCACGACTCCCTGTTCGCTATTCCTATGAGTGCGACCGGTAACACCGAGATCATCGGCGCTGCCATCGAACTGCTCAGCCACTACTCTTACTACAACATCTACGACAATTTCTTTGAAATCATCATCCAGAACCGTGGTTCTCGTGATGCTGAGTCCAAGGAAATGTTGGATCTGATCTTCGACACCCGTACCTATGACATGGGTCTTTTGTATGACCCCGTAGGCATTTCCGACCAGGTTCTGCGCTACACCAATACGGGCGAGACTGGTGTTATCTCCTTCTGGGACGGCTTCGCTTCCAGACTGGATGATGCTATCAACGACCTCAACGAGTTGATGTACAAGTACAACGACTAAGAGGCATAAAAAAGAACCTCCACTGCGGTGGAGGTTCTTTTTTTGTTTGATCAGGCGCCAAGGAGCCGTTGCTTTTCAAATTGCATTTTGTACAATTCAAAGTAGCGGCCTTTTTGTTCCAACAGAGACGCGTGATTGCCTTGCTCCACGATCACACCGTGAGACAAGACGATGATATTGTCGGCGTGCTGAATGGTGGACAGGCGGTGGGCAACCATGAGCATGGTGCCGATGTTCATCATTTTTTCCAGCGAATCCTGAATGAGCACTTCGGTTTCGGTATCGATGTTGGCCGTTGCCTCGTCCAAAATCATGACGGTGGGTTGATGCACAATGGTGCGAGCAAAGGACAACAGCTGGCGCTGACCGGCGGAGAAGTTGTTGCCACGGTCGCGGACGGGTTCGTCCAGACCGTCGGCCAACTTGTCGATGAAATGGTTGGCGTTAACGTAGCGGCAGGCTTGCATGACCGTTTGATCGTCCACTCCCTCCAAACCCAGGAGAATGTTGGAACGGATGGTGCCGGAGAACAGGAAAACGTCCTGAAGCATTTGACCGAAATGGCGCCGCAACGAGGCGATTTTGATGCTCTTGATGTCGCGCCCGTCGATGAGGATTTGCCCCTTTTGAATGTCATAATTGCGGCAAAGCAGGGACAGAATGGTTGTCTTACCCGAGCCGGTGGAGCCGACAAAGGCAACTGTGTCACCGGCGTTGACCTTGAAGGACACACCCTTGAGCACCCACTCGTCCGGCTTGTAGGCAAACCAAACGTCGCGGAATTCAATGTTTCCTTCCATGGTTTCCAGCTCGATGGCGTCCTCTGTGTCAGCGACTTCGGGGACCATATCAAAAATGGTGAAGATCTTTTCTGCCGATGCAAAGGCGGATTGCATCCAGTTGAATTGCTCGGCAAGGTTTTGGATGGGATTGAAGAATTTGTTAATATACGAATAGAAGGTAACGACCACGCCGCTGGCAATGGTTTGTCCGAGGAAGCTGATGTCCTTGATGTAGCCGCGACCCGACAGATACAGAAGACACAAAATGGAGCTGACGTACAGCATATAAACCAGAGGACGGAAAATGCTGAATACAAACATCTCTCCCAGCTTGGATTTTCCAAGGCGGGCGTTCTTTTGGTCAAACTCGTTCTTTTTCCATTCCTCGCGGTTGAAGGCTTGGATGATCTTCATGCCCGACAGATTTTCGGACAGGAAGGTGTTGATGTCCGTCGTGGCGTCCTTGGTGCGGCGATAGGCCTTGCGCGAGAACTTGCGGAAAACAACAGTAAACAGGACGATGAAGGGAACAAAACACAGCACCATCAAGGTCAGCATATAGTTCAGACACAGCATGGCGGTCAGGACGCCGATGATGATGAAGCAGTTTTTGATCAGATTGACGATGAGGTTGGTAAACATCATCGAGATGGATCCCGTATCGTTTGTCACGCGCGTGACCAGCTTGCCGACGGGAATGGCGTGCAGCTGATTGTGCGAGAGCGATTCGATGTGAACAAACAGATCCTCGCGGATGCGGGAGATGATTTTCTGCCCCGTTTTTTGGAGAACGATGGCTTGAATGTAGGAGCTGATCATGGATATCACAAGAATGCTTGCGTAGGCGATGACGAGGAACAACAGCTCGCTCATGGCAAAATCGTTTTTGATCATTTCAACGATATTACCAATCAAAATGGGTGCGACGATGTCGTAGGAAATCGAGAACAGCATCACGCACAAGACCAAAAGGAAGCTTCTCCAGTGAGGCTTGGCGTAGGCCAGGAGGCGACGGGCAATTTCTCCGTCCTTCATGTTGCGGTCAAAGCCGATGGCCTCTTTTTGCTTGCGGATGGTCAGATAGGCGATGATGAAAACGGTGGACAATACACCCAACACACCGCCGATGAGCAGAAGCGGGAAAAACTCATGCATGAGCGCTCACCTCCTCTTCGTGACCCGACGAAGCGTGACGCTCGTCATCCAGTCGTTGCAATTCTACCATGGTGCGATATTCGGCGCACTCAGCGAGTAGCTGCTCGTGCGTGCCGACAGCGACCACGCGACCGTCATCCAAGAAGACAATTTTATCCATAGATTCAATGGTGGAGATGCGGTGAGCGATCAAAATGGTGGTTTTGCCGGCGCGCTCGCGTCTCAGATTTTCCAAGATCACCTTTTCGGTTTTGACGTCAACGGCCGAAACAGAATCGTCCAAAATCAGAAGTCCTGCGTCCTTGAGCAGGGCGCGGGCAATGGAAATGCGCTGCTTTTGACCGCCCGAGACGGTCACGCCGCGCTCACCCAACATGGTATCGTAGCCGTCGGCAAACTCGGAAATGTTGTCGTGAATATCCGAAAGACGTGCGGCGCGTTCTACCGTTTCGGCATCCGCTTCGCCGCGAGCGAAGGCGATGTTGTGAGCAATGGTGTCGCTGAACAGGAAATTATCTTGGGGAACGTAGGCCGCATGGGCGCGCACCGTGCGGATGGGCAGCGTGTTGACGTCGTACCCGTCCATGAACAGGGTTCCGTCGGGGACGTTATAAGTGCGGAGCAACAGATCAACCAGTGTGGTCTTTCCCGCGCCGGTCTTTCCGATGATACCAACCTGCTCGCCGGCGTTGATGGTAAAGGAAACGTCGGTCAGCGCGTTGTATTTGGCCTCGGGATGACGGAACGTCAGGTGGCGGAATTCAATCGCTCCCGTCAAGGCTTCCGGCTCGCGGACATCCTCGCGGTCGCATACGTCGGGGTCGGATTCCAACAGCTCGCCAATGCGTCTGAGGGAGGCTTTTCCTCGCGAGTGCATTTCGATCAGCTGAGAAACGGCCATGATGGGCCAAATGATGGCGGTGAAATAGCCGATGAACTCGACCAACTGTCCCGCATCAAAATCACCCGTGTAAACGAGATATCCGCCGTAGCCCAAAATGACACACACCACCGACTCGACGAACAGCGTGACAAAAATATTCAACAACGTTGAAGCTTTGGTGAAATCGACGTTGGTTTCTTCGTTGTTTTTGTTGAGCTTACGGAAGGACATCAGCTCCACCGTCTCTTTGACGAAGGCCTTAACTACGGCAATGCCGGAGAAGGACTCCTGCGAAAAATCGGACAGGGAAGAGAACGCCTCTTGGCGTTTATCCCATTTTTTCTCCAAATAATGGTCAAGGACCGCGCCGATGGCCAGCAAGAGAGCCATGGGGATCATCGACAAGAGCGTGAGAAGCGGATCCATCCGGTACATTTCCACGATGGCCATGGCGCCAAGGAATACGGCGTCGCAAAACATCATGACACCCCAGCCGAAACAGTCCTGCACCGTTTCCAAATCATTGGTAAACAGGGCCATCATGTTGCCGACCTTGTTGACCTGATAATATTGCTGAGAGAGATCCTTGCAGTGATCGAACATTCTGCCTCTCAAATTGGTTTCCATGCGAATGGCGGCGGAGCGGAAGCAGATACGCCACAGAAAACGTCCGACAACGAGCAAGAGAATGACAAAAATCATGGGCAGACATATTTCGTCGAGCAAATAGTTCATGTCGAACGGGACAGTCACGCCGTCCACGACAGCCGTGCCGTAGGTCAACCCGTTGACGACCGCACGGTATAATTTGGGCAGAACCAGTTGCATATAGTCCACCATGACCAGCGCGAACAGCCCCACGACAAAGGCGGGCAAATAGCGCAGATAATAGCGGTTGATATGTTTTCCAAACAGCAAATACATCACCCCTTTTCAAGTGGTATCAAGATCATTTCATTGTATCATAGATTAACGATAAAATCAAGCAACTAAACATATAAATTTTCAACTAACGGTACGATTTTTGCAGAAAACGGGCAGACCGTGTCAGTCTGCCCGTCAAACAAATTATTCTACGTAGTAAATTTCAAGCTTACTCAAGGCCGTGCCCCATCCGGTGCCGGTGTCGGCGTTGGCGAAGCGGAGGTAGAGCGTGTCGCCCCCGGGCGCGTATCTTTCGGCGGCGGCGCCGACCGTGGTTTTGTTGGAGCCGCCTTCAATGCGTCCTTCGTGAACAGCGGCATAGTCTTGGATGGTGATCCAAGTGTTACCGTCATGGGAGACTTGTATGAAATAGTTTTGGGATACCGTGGCAACGATCACGGCGTCTTTATATTCGGACAGGTCGAACCGATAGATGATCTCACTTGACAGATCGGTGTACTTCAATTCCGCATTTGCCACTGAGGAATCTTTCACAATGAAGGGCGCATCTTCTGTGCTGTTGGCGTTGATGTTCAGCGTGATCTTTTTTCGATTCGGATATTTCGCATCGTAATCCACACCCGTGGGCTCAAATCCCTCGGGGGAATCTCCCTGATCGGGCTTGGGCAATTCTACGGGTGGCTCGTGCTCATAGCGTTGATAGGTAATGGTCATCGACTTGATGGTTCCACCCCAACCGTCGTAGGTGTTGCAGTCAGCAATGCGAATGTAAAGGACGTCGGGATGGCCTGCCATGGCGGCCGAGATAGACACGATGGTATTGTTACCGCCGCCTTGCAGTGTTCCCGTATATCCTTCCGTTTTGGAGTAGTCCGCCAACACGGTCCACTTTTTGTTGTCGGTAGAATAGGAAACGAGATAATTCTGCAAAACCTCCATGGAAATGGTTGCGTTTCGGAATTTGGTTAGATCGATTTGATAAATAATGCGGCTGGTTCCGTCAGCATAGCGGAAGTTGGCGTTGGCGTTTCCGGTGTTCTTGTACAACAGAGCCGCATCAAGATTTTCCTCGTTGGTTTTGACGGTTAGCTCTTCCATGACAAACGTTGGGGTGTCCTCGACCTCTTGCTCGCTCCATTCAACCGTTATGGTAGCACCGTCCACTGAGCCTTGAATCTGAACGAGCAGAGAATCGGTGTCGCTGTCCCAAACGTAGATGACGCCAAGATCGGATCCGTCGGCGCTCTTTGCCGTGATGCTTTGAGGATACAGCCCGTCCGCGCAGGCCAAGCGAGAGGAGATCACTGTTCCGTTGGGTCCCGAAATGCAGAAAACAGTCTTATCCGCTGTCTCCACGGGAGCGTACGCGTGCGCGCCGCCGCTGAACAATAGGCGAGGAACGGACAAATCTGCCTTTGAAATGTCGCACAGAAGCGCGTCTTGTCGCGCATTCATGACGATGTGATCGACGATGGGCAACGTGGGGTCAAACAAATTGATAAAAGAACCGACCAAAACATTGTCATCGGCGAACGAGTGGGCGGCGATGATGCGGCCGCGCTGAGTCCAAGCCAACGTGGTGGGAGCGTACTCGTAAAATGTGTAATTATTGCAAACGTAGGCTACAAGATCCTGCATGGCTAAAGTTCCGCCCGTCTGCTGTGAAAACATGGCCGAGGGGAGGCCTACGGCTACCAATGTGCCCTTGCCCGCATCCAGCGAAATGCCGAGATTGTGCTCTCCGAGGGTGAACAAAACCTCTGCCTGATCGCTTTCAAACGCGGCGACGTACTTGTTATACTTCGAGGGGACGGACAACGCAGTGATTCCGTTCTTTTCGTCGGTCCATCGGATGGGAGCGGTTCCGTCGATGGTGGGGGTGGTGACCCGAACCGTGGCGCCAAGCTTGTCAAAGAGCGCTTCCAGAGGACTTCCCCAAGCAGCCCACCACTCCGCTTTGGATTCGGCAAACGCATCGTGTCCACCGACATACAAGGCCGTTCCGCCGTTTAAGATCCAATCGGAAATGGCATCGACCACGTCTTCGGACAGCGGCTTTTGGCAATCCCAAGAAAGAAGAAGAAGCGTGACACCCGCAAGATCCTGCGCCGTTTGGATGTTTTCCATGGACTGTACCCGAACGGGGATACCGTCGCTGACCAAGGGAAGGGTGACGCCATAGTAGCCGTCCTTGGATGACAGCGACCAAGAGCCTGCCTGCCAAGACAGGGAATCGGACAGAAGATAGGTGATGCCGGGCGTGCCTGCGCTGGTGGTAATTGCCTTGCCGCTCATTTCGTTGAGTGCTTCAAAGCAGGAAAGCTGCAAGGTGCGGTAGTTGGAGGATACGGCCACAAAACCGCGCGAGGGCCAAACAGAAGCCTCAAACCGATGGATTTCGGGCTGCATAAGCGCCGAAACGAGCGTGGCGCGGTATTTGGGGAAGCAGATTTCTTCCGTCCAAGAGGACGTATCCGACATGGCATCGGTAATGGCGAACAAGTCGAGATCGTTCGAAGCGCCCGCATAAGAGGCGTAACCCAAATATGCGTTTTCGTACTCGAGCGTTCTGGTCACGCCGTCAACCAACAGCCCCACGCTGGCTGTATTGCTCCAGGTTTGACCGATTACGCCATCGATTTTCCCTGTGGCGAGATAAGAGTTTAGACCTGCTGTAATGGCAATGCTGGTGTAGCTGGCCGTCGAGTGGCTGGCAACATACAGCTTGGTATTGGGAGAAAGTGCGTGCATACGGTCGGCAATGTCAGACAGCAGACGGTCAAACAGATAGACTTTGAGGCGCATGGTTTTGAGCATGGCCTCGGGGGATGCCGTCTGAGGCTGCCATGCTTCGCCATAGTAGTCTTCCCATTCCCGCTTAAAGCTTTCCGAATAGCCGGAGGCATACCACATTTCGGGCTCTTCAAAGGTAATGGAATCTACAGGATATGTTTCCAAGATGTGTTCCACCATCTCCCAGATGTATTCGGTCCAACTCTCGGTAGGAACCATGTAATAGACCTTGTCGCTGGTGGAATGGGTGATGTAATTTCCGTTGACATCGGTTTGAATATCGTCAAAATGTTCGGGAGATCTTGCGACGTAATCGTGGGAGTCACGATTGATGGGCATCATAATGTTGATGCTGTAAAACTCCTCGGCGGTATACCAAGAGGGAATGACGGTGTCGAGCTGCGAGGGGACAGAGACGTAGGCCATGACCGCCTCTGTGTTGATACGCTGGCTGTCCTGATAGCGAGAGGAGGTCTGGAAGGTCGTGACCGACCCGTTGACGCCCAGCGCGTCGTAATGCGTCATGTACTGATTGACGACCTCGGACAGTCCGGCCGGCACATCGGCGGTGCTGGCCTCAGGCTGAAGAAGGGTGCCCTCTGTAATGGAATATTCACGCAAAGTGATGCTCGTCTGACCCTCAGCGCGGCTCGCGTGGGGATTGTAGCGGCCGTCTGAACCGATTGGATCCTCCGGGGACGAGGGATCGGAGGGATCGCCCTCGGGCGGGAGATCATTCGGCGGGGTGTCATCATTGGGCGGCGTCACATCCGGCGGTGTTGTGGGGTGGGAGCAGGCACCAAAAGAGACCAACAGGGACATTGATAGTGTCAAAAGAAGCAAACGACGTAAAATGGCACGATACTTTTTCATAGTAGGGGAGTCCTTTCCTGTTATTTTGGGAGACTGTGCCGTAAGAACTGCTATTATAATACCATACAGAACAAAGCGCGTCAAGGAGGTTGGGAAAAAAGGTGTGTTGTAGATTTGAAATGAAGACCCCAAAACATCAAAAACCGTGCACATGGAGTACACGGTTTTTGAAACAATATTAGTCTGAATTTTTCGGGAGGGGTTGCTTGGGGGCAAAGCAACGTTGTATGACAAGTTCGGCGAGTTCTTTTTGCAAAGCTTGCTTTGATGTGCCAACACCAAAATAGGTATCCACCAGCGTTTTCAAATCAACCAAACATACAGCGACCTTGTTTTCAAAAACGCTTGGGGTATCAGTTTCAGCTTTGGCATACCCCACATATTCGATGCGCTGCTTATTTTTTCCGCCGGAATATGGCAAGAGAAAAACAGAGTAAAACGTTTCGCCGCTTTCTTTCATTTTATCTTCAAGGTAATGATTATATCCGATTTGTTTGGTGATTGAGGACGATTGCGGAAGATCGCCCGGGATGCCGGTGTATCCGTAATTATAATATTTGGCATCGATGACAAAGAAACTGGGTGTTTTTTCGAGGGGGTTTTTCATAACGGTATCCGGTCGGAGCTTGGATGCGCGATGGTTCGCTTCGCCGATAATGTAGGAGCATTGGTTGTAATACAGCTTGACGTCTTCTGTACCAAATACGGAGTTGACCAAACATTCAAAAACGTACTCGAACTCCTCATCTCTCATACAGAGACTGATTGCTTTTGTTTTGCCCTGCATGCCCTTCAGTATCGTCAGCAAGTGATTGATCAGCATCTTTTTGTAGGAGTTATGGGTGGAAGAAAACTCCTTTTTAAGAATGTGACACATGAAATTGATTTCATCTGAACAATCCTTGAATACGGACTTTTCGGTTTCGTTTACGCCATACAAAAAACCGACTTGTTTGACGGAATAGTAAAGGCAGAATTTGTAAATTTGGGTCAAAAGATTACCGGTGTTCAGCGTGTTTTTGTATCTGAAAAAGGTTTTATAAATGATGTTGCCGTCCTCGAAATAAATGCTGTTATTTTTTATGGTCTTTTTCCAGTGGATTTTCCCATTTTCGGATTTTTTGATGATTCTTTCCATTTCCATGTAATAGCCCTTTTCCAAAAAATCGCGGACGAGCCACATCATGGAGTAAAAGCGAGAAGTTTCGTTGTGGCTATCACCGAGAAAATAATCCTTTTGGACGGTCTTGATCAGAGAAATGATTTTTTTGGCTTCTGATTTGCACAGCGATTCGCTGGCAGTGTCAGGCAGATATTGGCAGGGGAATATGAATTTTGAATGATCCGCCTCAATGTCAAAACCCACGTAGCCATACTCTCGCTTATTTTGCGGAACGATGAATCTGATGGAATTGTTCATATCGGTTATCACGGTTGATTCGGATTTTCGTACAGCTTATAAAGCTTTTCACAGCTTTCCGAAAAAACATTTTTTCCGTTGACAAAGCCATCGATGACGCTGTCCAGCGTGGGGTAGAGCTTTGTGTCAAACAGCTGCGATTTGTCGTACTTGGCAACGTCATCCCAAAGATACATCATGACCTTTTCAGCAAAAATTTCAGGATCTTTTGCTTCACTTTCTCGAACAAAATAGGTTCCAAGCTGCTTGTCTTCCGTGGAAGTTCCGTCATTGCAGTTTGTCACGATGGCATCGTTCACAGCTTTGCCAAACTCTTTCCATGTGATGCCAGAGCCCGAAACAATCTCTGTTTTGGCAAGTGAGGTCTTGCTGAAATCATCGTTGTCGAAATCGTTTTTGATACGCTTCATAATCCATCTGCGTTTGAACGCCGTATCAAGGGTGAATACGTTTTGGTCGCAGGTGTTCATTGTGGCGAGAATGGTTAGATTTTCAGGGATGCGTACTTCTTCGATTGTCGGGTCTACCTGCTCAAGCTGCTCAAGAATGTCTTTGTTGTATATGCCATATTCACTCTTGCCTGCATCTGTTCGATCCAAAAGTTGAAAGAGGTCACCGAAGATGGCGGGAGCATTGCCGCGGTTGATCTCTTCGATGATCAGAAAATATTTTTGTTCTCTGTTGAGATATGCATCACACAAAATTTCTACAAATGGGCCCGGGCAGAATTTGTATTGGATGCCGCCGTTCGGTGTTGCCTGCGGCATGGTTTGTCCAACGAATTCGCTGTAGGAATATTCGGGATGAAAGAGAATGCGTTTGTAGTATTGAGCGGGCATCCTGCCGGTTTCGTCGCCGTTGTAAAGACCTAAAAGTTCATTAATGTAGTGGCTTTTGCCACATCCCGGGACACCGTAGAAGATAATGTTTTTGCGCAGTATGTCTTTAAGTGAATCGGATACGATTTGTTCTTCGTTTTCACAAATAGATTGGAAAACTGAAGCAGGGGGGACATATCTTCCATCAGCATTAAAAACGCCGATTTCTTTCAGATGATCGCCGATGGCCATGGAGATCCCGTTAACGTCGGTTTGCCATGAGCCTATGCCCGAGGAAGCGCCGTTGGCAATTAAAGATGCGGCCGGTGAAAGGGAAGTGTATCTTCTCCTTTTTGTTTTGATTTCTACATTTCTTTGAAAAACACCATTACTGTCAACATCTCCGTTGTTGATGAGTTTGTCTCGTAACGGAGATAAATTGCGGGGCAGAGACCCGCCTTGCGTTGTTTTCCATTTGGAACCTTGCAAAATGGTTGTAACATTGGTATCAGTATTGTAGGTGCCTTTGGCATGGTAATTGTCTGGAGTGCCTTTATTGACTTCATTAAGGTAGATATCTATGATCATTTGAATGCCTCCTTCTATAACTGTATGGCACTGCCTTCATTGTATCATAGAAAAAGTTGCTTGTCAACCGGAGTGTGGTTTAAATTTTTTTCGTTAACCCATCGGGGAATCAGAACCCCTGCGTGCGGCATAATGTGTGCAAATGCGAAAGCTTGGCGAATCGCACGCAATGCAATATGCAAAAGTTGCATTTTGCATATTGCGGGGATCGACCCACTTCAGAATCGATAACAAACAAAAAAACCTGCCCAAAGGCAGGTTCTCATAAGGAAGTTAGCAAGTAGTATTGTAGGGACAGGCGTCCTCGACTGTCCGTTAGCGCGAAAATTGATACATTGCAAAATAACCCCGACAGATTCTGTCGGGGTTATTTTGCAATGTAACTCTGCTCCGTCAATCTTTCTTTTTGAGCTTTTCTATTGCCTCCAAATATAGACTGTAAAAATCGCCCTGCAACGGCTTAGGATTTTTCTCCCAGTGTTCGTTTGATACGATTCGGATTACATCCTCCGTTTCCTTAGCATAAAGATAACATTCTCCTTCATGCGTGATAGACTCAAAAAATACGGTTCCGTCATTCCTATAAAAAGTCAGGTTTTCGAAATGAAATGGGGGCTCTTTTTCCCAAAACCAAGAGAAAATATTATTTCCTTTTTTCAATAATTCGCACATCTCCGCGCAAACGGTATAATATCGTTTATCAGCCCCTGTAACGTACGATCCGAATTCTTCAACCACTCTCCTATATGTATTATCACGCTTGATTAAGTGTTGCTGTATCTGCATGAGATATTCCGCATCTGCCCATTGTGGATATAGATCAAATGAAACAACAGAACAATATTGACAGCAAATATCTATCAGCTCTCGATAGTCCTCTCCCTCAATATCGTAATCATCCTCTCCTATATCATCGGTATCGCGAAATTTGTATTTTACTGTATTTTCATGATATTGCATCTCATCCCTCCCGAATTCAAACACATCGTCTTTTTTATTACCAGTTTCGCCTTTGTAATACAAAGGCACATCGGGCAAAGCCCATACCCCTAAAGATGCGCGAGCGCAACCATAGGCTCCCTCTCGGAGGGAGCTTTTCGTTAGTCCCATTATAACACAAATCGGCAGAAAAAGCAAGAGTGATATTCCGACTTCGTCGGAGTGATATTATTGCTATCGCAATAGTGATATTGAAGCCTTGCGGCTTCAGTGATATTTTATTCGCCTCCCAAACTCACGCAGCGAATATCACTTGGGCGAAGCCCAAATATCACTGCTTGCAATATCACTCGCCAAAGGCGAATAAAACTGCGCAACTTCCTTATGAGAAGTTGCGCAAGGGCAGGTTTTTTGTTTGTTGGTGACCCATCGGGGAATCGAACCCAGACCTCGCTACGCGAGCTCAAAAAGAATATCTCGCGTGCTGAACGCCCGCGCCTTGCAGGGCAAGGACGATATTCTTTCATCGGGGTACTCATCCCGAAAGATAACAACAAAAGGCAAACCACACGCTGTGTGATTTGCCTTTTGTTGGTGACCCATCGGGGAATCAGGACCCCTGCGTGCGGCATAATGTGTGCAAATGCGAAAGCTTGGCGAATCGCACGCAATGCAATATGCAAAAGTTGCATTTTGCATATTGCGGGGATCGACCCACTTCAGAATCGATAACAAACAAAAAACCTGCCCAAGGGCAGGTTTTTCGTTTGTTGGTGACCCATCGGGGAATCGAACCCCGGACACCTTGATTAAAAGTCAAGTGCTCTACCGCCTGAGCTAATGGGTCGGATGCTGTTAACTTGCATAGTATATCACATTTTTTTTGACTTGTCAAGGATTTTTTGGAAAAAGTTAAAAAATCATGGTCGGTTGCTATTACTTGCCCTGCTTTGTAGTATACGGGCGGCAGTTCCCATTTTATGCGCGGGCGAAAAAATCCCCACCGCCTGTGGAAAGGCAGTGGGGATGAGATTGTTTTATTCTGCTCTCAGAGCAATGACGGGATCCTTGCGGGATGCAATACGCGCGGGGACAAGTCCTGCGATGAAGGTCAGTACCATGCTGATGATAATCAGAGCGATGGCACCACCCAGCGGCATGACCGCCGTGATGCTGGAAATCTCTGTCAGCGAGCGGAGAATCCAAGAGATGGGGATACAAATTAGTGCGGTAAATCCGATACCGATGGCGCCGGCCGCAAAGCCAACGATGAGCGTCTCCGCATTGAACACGCGGGAGATGTCTCGCTTGGAAGCACCGATGGCTCGGAGGATACCGATTTCCTTGATACGCTCCAATACCGAGATATAGGTGATGATACCGATCATGATGGAAGAAACGACCAACGAAATGGAAACGAAGGCGATCAGCACGTAGGAAATGGCGTCAACGATAATGGTAACGGAGGACATCAAATTTCCTACGACGTCGGTATATTGCAACTCCTTGTTTTCTTCCACGGACTCGTTATACTTGGCAATGAAATTCACCAAATATTCTTTGGAGTCGAAGTCTACGGCATAGAAGTTGATGGAGGCGGGATCTTCCTTGACGGAATCGCCCAACACCGTCAGGTTGGAGTCGTAGGTGGCATCCGTTTGAGGTGCAAGATCATACAGCGTGTTCTGGAAGGTGTTGAACTGCTCGTCATCCATCATGCGAAGCAGGGTGGTGAAGTTGGTATCATCGACAGACATCAAGAGCAACTGCTCGTTCATGTAGCTGTAGATGCTTGCCATGGCTTCCTCGCCGCACATCGCCTGCAGACCCTTGATATCCATGGGAACCTGCTCGGACTTGGGAATGCCTCCGATGGCAACCATGATCTGTTCCAAGGACATCGCGGGGAGCAGGGTGATCAGGTTGTCAGCCGTAATCTGAACGCCGGGCATCATCTGCGAGAGGGCCGCGGTCAGAATATTCAACGACATGGCGTTGTTCGGATTGGCCTTGGCAACCGCCAGCATTTGGGTGATCAGGGCACCGAGCTGTTCGTTGTTCATCATAGCGGCAAAGCCGATAAAGCTTTCTGCATTGACGGGAGGATTTTCCGCAAACATCGCGTGAATTTGCTCGGTCATAAAGGCGTACAGCGCATCCATGGTCTTTCTGTCGATGGTGCGGATCAAGTCGCCGATATTTTCTTTGGTGTAAACGGTGCGCTCAAACTTCAAACCGGTCAGAACGTTATATTCGGGCGCGGCCTTTTGCTGTGCGATGACAGCGCTCTTTGTATTCTGCTCCAGAATATAATCGGTCAGAGCCTTGGTGTAACCGATGGCGCCCGTGATGGAAGAGGCGGCGACGCCCTTCTGAGGACGAACAATACCGGCAATCTTGAGCTCAATGCCGTTTTCGGTGACAAATTTCTCTTGATCGTAATGCAATACGTCCTCGCGCACGTCTTCCCAAACGGGGTAGGTGACGCCGTCCACGGTGTAGGTCATGCCCTCTTTTTCAACAAAGAAGTCCGCGGTGTTTACCAAACGGAAGGACATATTGAGGAAATCTTCGTAAGTGAAGGGATCCATGGGAGTGGTATCAATGGTTTTGTTCTCAAGGAGCTCCTTCATGATATCTTCCAACTCTCCCTGATCCAGCACGCCTAGCATATACAGGGCCATTTTGCTGATCTGGTTGTTGCTGCTGACAACCAGCACGACCTCGTCAGCGGCGGTGGGCCAGTGACCTGCCAACACCTCGTACTGCTGATCCAGAAGGGCTTGGTTGTTGATCATTTCACTCATAATGCTCATGCCGCTCATGGGAGATGCCTGCAACAACTCGGTCATGCCCGCAAAGGCATCGCCCATGTTGTCAAAAATCTCCGTGGGGTTGACTTGAGTTTTGCCGTCCGAGGTAAACACCTGAAGATCGAAATCATAAGTGTACTGGATATCATTGATATAGGGACGCAACTCGTCCATGTGAGCATCAATGTACTGCTTAAACGGAGCCAGATCGTTTTTAACGGTAGCGTTCATGGCAGACATCATGGTTCCCAGGGAATCGTCCACATAAATCATGCCCGAATTGCTGTAATCATGGGAATTGTCCACGGCGGTCATCGCACCCAACATGGCGGAAAAATCCTGCGTTTCTTTTTGGATGGTCAAAGGATAGGTGGACAGCGTGTCCTCCTGTACCGTCGCGATGAACAGATTGACACCGTTGGAAAGAGCCAAGATGAGTGCGATACCGATGATACCGATACTGCC
>JAZQUX010000037.1:0-2326 GCA_045631585.1 Eubacteriales bacterium
ATCAAGACGGTGAAATCCCTATGGGCACTCGTATCTTTTATGGTGAGATCAATAACGATACTGGCGAAGCACAGGAAGAACATCCGACCGTGCAAAGCATTTGGCTGCCAAACCACCAATATTCGAAAGTAAATAGCGCTCAATAATACATATCGCTTTTCAAAATTCACAATTAAATAAAACATATTTTTAGTGATCCATCCTCCCATCTGTGAATATGGGATCTTAAGGGTAGGTATCAGTTACATATCATCACACGCATAATCGGATTCAATTCCTATTATGTTTTGTTGTGGCGGTTGTAAGTGATACCTGCCCTTTTTTTGCGCTTTCAATGTCGAAATTTATCGAAGGAAAGGAGAATGAAAATGAAATTTACCTCAAAATGATACGGACTTGTAGTCCGTCTACTTTTCTTGACAAGCACTGCATTTGTGGACACAAAATGCGAAGATGGGGAGAACCCCAGACCCCCGTACTGAAAAATTTATAATGAAAATTTGTAGCAAAGGAGTAAAAACAAAATGAAACAGACAGAGGAAAAAGTAAAAGGTGGGCGCAAGCGAACCCACCTCGTCAAGGTCTATTTGAGTGATGATGAATATGAAAAGCTGTGCAGGGATGCGGAGACATTCAATCGTGATAAGAGCAAATATCTGCGCTTGCTTATCGAATGGATCGAGCCGGTTGCACCGCCCTCGGTGGAAGTCAAGGAGTTTACCCGCGAGCTTCGCCGCTTGGGCGTGAGTATGAATCAGATCGCGGCGCGAGCGAACACGCTCGGCTTTGTGGATGATCTTGAATATCGCCGCTATGCCGATGAGGTAATGAAGGTTCTTGGTGCTATCCAACAAGAGTACGCCAAGAAAGGAGTGAAGCTGATTGGCAACCACTAAGATTTGGGATGTGAAGGCGCATGTCAGTAAGCTACTTGCATACGTTGCGAACAAAAATAAAACCACGATGGAGTTGGAGGTTAAAAGCGATAATGAAGCCGAGAATCTTGCCGCCGAGATACTCGGATTACCGCCCGAGCATTTCTTACACGAGGAAAAGAAATTCGTCACGGGCATCAACTGCACCCCCGAGAATGCCAACGAGGTTATGCTGACGCTCTTGGAAGGTACGTCGCCGTCAGACATCCAAGCCTATCACGGATATCAATCTTTTAAGCCCGGTGAGGTAACGCCCGACGTCGCTCACGCCATTGGTGTTCAACTTGCAAATGAGCTGTGGGGCGAGGACTTTCCCGTGATCGTCGCCACTCATATCGATAAGGAGCACGTGCATAATCATTTTTGCCTATCGGCAACGGGATTTTCGGGAAAGCGGTATCACGATTGTAACGCTACTTACAAGCTGATGCGCGACACCTCGGATAGACTTTGCAGGGAGTACGGATTATCGGTCATAGAAAATCCGAAGCAGCAAGGCTCCAAGCACATCGCAGAGGTTCACGCCGAAAAGAAAGGTATCCCAACCATGCGCGATCAAATACGTGCCGACATCGACGTGGTAGCAAGACGGGAATTTACTATCAGAAACTTTTACAACCGTATGCGGAGTTTCGGTTATACGATTGAGCAGCGCGGGGAGTTCCTCCGCATCAAGCCATACGGATATAACAAGTTCTTCCGTTTGGACAAGCTCGGCGCAGGATATACCGAAGAGGATATTGAGGCAAGGATAAGGAACAACGCGAGGGCGCGCCAATGGACGCCAATCACGTATTACGAGCCAACCTTACGGGAGAAGCCGAGAGGTCTTTATGCGCTCTATCTCCATTACTGTTATCTCCTTGGCGTAATACCAAAGTTCATTCCAAAAAATCCCGAAGCCTATGCTGCCATCAAAGAGGACGTGCGCCGCGCCCGTATGTATTCGGAGCAAGCAAAATTTCTCGGCAAGTATTGCCTTGACACCAAGGACGATCTTATTCAGCACGCACTTGGGATCCGTGAACAAATGAGTTCTCTGTGTAAGGAACGACAGAAGCTCCGCAACAAATTGCGATGGATGAAGGATCCCACGGAGATGCAACCGATACGCGAACAGATCTTTGCTATCTCCGACAAGCTCAAGCCTCTTCGTAAGGAATATGCAATGTGCAAGGATATTTACGACCGCAGTGATGATATTGAAAAGACGGTCGAGCGCATCGAGTTCCCGCAGATTGTTCAGCAAGCAAGAGAGGAGAAAAAGAGAAAGGATGACCGCAATGACAGATAAAACAAAATCAAAAGGACTTGATATGCCATCTGAAAAAGATAAATATATCGAAGAACGATATGCTGAATATCAAAAGAAGTGGGCAGAAAATCCGCCT
>JAZQUX010000038.1:0-3886 GCA_045631585.1 Eubacteriales bacterium
GGGATGGCCGTGAAGACGGCGGCCACGCAGGCGGCGGTATCAGCCGTGACCTCGTCGGCCGAGGCAATGTGGGTCTTGGGAATGACGAGAATGTGGACGGGCGCTTGAGGCGCGGCTATGATTACGACTATCTTACCCGCCGCCGACGCGAGTTGGAGGACGCCATCGACGAACAGTTGCAAAAGGGCAAGCGGCGCTATGCCAAGCGTTGTACCCAATGCGGCGGTATTTTGCCCTACAGCTCCAATCAAAAACTATGTAAAGCCTGCTTTGAAAAGATGTATGGCTGGGGCTTGTTGAAATAAATGACGAAAATCCCGACTTTTTGGTCGGGATTTTTTATTTTGGGGTTTACAATGTAGAATAAGTGTGATATAATGCAAGTGCGACATAAGTGAATACACGCGCAAGTTAGGTGTACATTTTTACTTTGGTAAAAATGTATGCTCTGTTTCGTATACCTTTCTTGCGTATCGAAATCACTTGTGTCGCAGCAATTGGAGCTATGCATTTTTCGTGCGCGGCTTCGGCTGCGCACTTTTTATTTATTTGGAGGACAATATGAAAACAAACAAATTTTTAGCTGTACTGATGGCGCTGGCAATGATGTTCCTTTTTGTTTCATGTGGATCGGACACAAAAGATTTGCCGTTCGATTTCGAAGAAAGTAAAGGATTCTTTTATTCTATCAATGAAGATGGAAAAACTTGTACTATCACAGGTATTTCATCATTAGAAGGTACGAAATTGATCATTCCATCTGAGCTCGATGGACATACCGTTGTTGCTCTCAGCTTCACCATTTGGGGCGGAGAACACTCCACCATTACTGATATTTCGTTTCCTCCAACCCTTAAAACAATTGGGTCTGAAACATTTTCGGGCTATACTTCATTAGAAAACATAGTGTTTTCTGAGGGGCTTGAAAAAATAGGAAGCGGTGCGTTTAGAGGTTGTTCTTCTTTAAAAAGTATTAAAATCCCTGCCAGCGTTATGGCCATAGGTGAATCTATCGGCTTGGCACTTCTAGACGCTAGCGGGAAGAATCCTTTTGCGAATTGCGAAAGTTTATCCTCAATTACGGTGGATGAAAATAATCCTTATTACTATAGTGAGAACAATTGTTTAATTGAAAAAAACGCAACCAAAACTTTAATCGTTGGATGCAAGACAAGTATTATTCCGAGCGATGTTACGGTCATTGGTGATAGCGCATTTAGTGGTTGCTCCGGTTTAACAAACATTGATATTCCGGATAGTGTAACCAAAATTGAGTCGTCCGCATTTTATAATTGTTCCGGTCTTAAAAGTATTTCAATTGGCAAAGGCCTTGATATTGTTGGTGGGTCAAAATCGTCGATTTCATTCCCCGTGTTTAGTGGATGTACAGCACTGGAAAGTATTGTCGTTGACAAAGAAAACGTAAATTACTACAGTGAAGAAAATTGTTTGATTGAGCGCGAGAGCAAGCTATCCGTAAATATCAATGGATTAGGCAATGCGACGGATAATACCGCCGTTATAGCCGGAGAGAAAAAATACCAAACCTTGATTTTGGGATGCAAAACCAGTGTTATTCCTGAAGATGTTTTACATATTGGAAAATCCGCATTCTATCAATGCACGGGATTGACGAATATTATCATTCCCAATAGTGTTATAAGCATTGAAAGCTCTGCTTTCGAACAATGTACGGGATTGACCAACGTTACCCTCCCCAATAGTGTTACAAGTATCGGAAGTGTTGCTTTTCGTGGTTGCACAAGATTAACCGGCATTACCATTCCGGATAGTGTTACCAGTATTGAATCCGGAGCGTTTTCCGGTTGTGCCGGTTTGGTTAGCATAGAAGTAGAGGGAAATAATACTAAGTATTACAGTGGTGGAAATTGCTTGATTGAAAAAGACACCCATACCCTAATTTTGGGTTGTAAGGCGAGTATCATCCCTGATAGTGTCGCAAGTATCGCCTACGAAGCATTTGCCGGTTGCACAGGTTTGACAAGTCTTGACATTCCAGAGGGTGTTTCGTCTATTGGGTTTCTAGCATTTTGGTATTGCCAAGATTTGACGAATATCACACTTCCTAAAAGCATCCAAAGTATTGATATATATGCTTTTACAAACTGTGATAATTTGGTTAATATTACTTATGGAGGCTCCATGGAAGATTGGGGCAAGATTCAAAAAAGTGATGTTTATGGGCAATTATATGGCTACAACAAAGATATGGTCTCACATATCGTCGTCCACTGCACCGACGGCGACGTGCCGATCAACCAATAACGAAACAAAAAACAGGGCTGTTTCAGCCCTGTTTTTTGTTAGTTCACGCCATATTCTCGCTCAGCTTCTTGCCGCCCAGCACGTGGAAGTGCAGGTGACGGACGCTTTGGCAGCCGTCCTCGCCGACGTTGGTGATGACGCGGTAGCCGTTTTCCAGTCCTGCGGCCTTGGCGATTTGCGGGATGGCCGTGAAGACGGCGGCCACGCAGGCGGCGGTATCAGCCGTGACCTCGTCGGCCGAGGCAATGTGGGTCTTGGGAATGACGAGAATGTGGACGGGCGCTTGAGGCGCGATGTCGTAAAAAGCATAGACGTTTTCGTCCTCGTATACCTTCTTCGAGGGAATTACCCCCGCGATGATTTTGCAAAACAGGCAATCGTTCATGATATTTCTCCTTTGTGCCCCCCGACGCTCTTGCGTGGCGGCGAATTTTGTGATATAATACAAATAGAGTATACCACGCGCCGCCTCAAATGTCAACGGGCGGCGGCAAAAATCGGAGGAAGTTACAGATGGATTTGTGGCAAACACTGGCCGCGACGGACAAGACCGTCGTGATGTACGGCATGGGCAACGGCGCAGACAAAATATTGGCGGTGTGCGAGCGGTACGGAATTGAAGTCAAGGAATTTTTTGCCAGCGACGATTTCGTGCGCGGTCAGCAGTTCCACGGCAAAACCGTGCGCCGCTTTTCGGATGTGTGCGAGCAGTACGGCGCGGAAAACTTGATTGTGCTGGTCTCCTTTGCGTCCTCTTTGCCCGAGGTGATGGCGAACATCGCACGCGTGGCAAGCGTGTGTGAGACGTACATCCCCGACGTTCCCGTCAAGGGCGACACGCTGTTTTGTGAAGCCTATGAGCGTGAGCACGCGCACGAGCTGCAAGCTGCTTGCGATGCGCTGTTTGACGAGCGGTCGCGCGAGGTATTTCGCGGCGTGGTCGAGTTTCGCCGCACGGGCAAGCTGGATGTTTTGCTTGCCACGCAAGATGACCGCGAGAGTGTCATGCGCAAGTTGTTGCATCTGAGCGACTACAAGGTCGCCGTTGATGCCGGCGCGTACGACGGTGACACCGCCCGCGAGTTGATCGAACTGTGCCCCGGAATCGAGCGCATTTACGCCTTTGAGCCCGATCGCCGCAACTTCCGTAAGCTCTCTGCTTGCGCCGAGGGAGAGGCGAGAATTTTGCCCGTCAACGCCGCCGCGTGGAATCAAAAAACAACGCTCATCTTTGATGACAGCGGCAATCGCAACGCCGGGGTGGATGACGGCACGGCGCGGCGCACAATTGAGGTGCCGGCCTTGCCGTTGGATGACGTGCGCAAGGACGAACATATCGATTATATCAAGTACGATGTGGAGGGAAGTGAGCGCGAGGCCATTGAGGGAACGGCGCGCATTATCCGCGAGCAAAAGCCGGATCTGCTCATCTCGCTCTATCACCGCACCGAGGATTTGCATGAGCTGATCTTGCAGATTCAATCGCTTTGCCCCGAATATCGCCTGTATGTCAGACGGTATCCATATATCCCTGCGTGGGATTTGAATCTATATGCAACGGTGAAATAAATCCCGTTCGACGCACGCCGAATTCGGCGGG
>JAZQUX010000039.1:0-3947 GCA_045631585.1 Eubacteriales bacterium
GCTGGGGAGTCGCCTTGCCTGCGGGAAGCTGCAATTTGATATAACCCAAAATTTTCTTTGCCATAATTCAATACACCTCCAAATGTGGTCATTCCGGGGGACTTCAAAATTTTTCCCCCTCCCACCTGCTTTACGCGGCAAATGCGTAAACACAGTGCGCATAAGGATTCCTTATGCTTTTTTTGCTGCCAAACGAAGAGCGGTTGCTTCCAGCTCAACGGGCATATCACGGCGACCGCGCTTCACCAGCACAGTTACCGTCTTCATGTCGTCAGAAATGGCCTGAACGACACCACCGTGGCCTTCGAATACGCCACTGATAATTTCGACCATATCGCCCTCTTGGTAGGACAGCGTTACGCGGACGGCCTCTTCGAAGCACAGCGCAGCTACTTCTTCCTCGCTCAGGGGCGTCGGACGGGATCCGGGGCCGACAAAGCCGGTCACACCGGTAATGTTACGGACTGCGTGCCAGCTCTCGTCTGTCATACACATTTTAATGTAGACATAGCTGGGGAAAATCTTGTACTCGACTTCCTTTTCCACGTCGCCGTTCTTCTCGATTACCTTTTCCACGGGGATACGGATATCAAAAATCAGATGTCCCAGTGCGCGGTTCTCGACGATTTTTTCAAGGTTATCCTTGACTTTGTTTTCGTAGCCCGAATAGGTGTGCGCCACATACCAACGAGGGCCTACGTTCATTTGATTGATATCGCTCATGCCTGATGTTGCCTCAGAACAAATCTGCAAGGCTCAGCAGAGCCTCGGAGAAAGCGAGGTCCAGCGCGCAGATGACTGCGGCGCAAGCAACAACGACTGCAAGAACAACAAGGGAGTTTTTGCGAACCTGCTTCCAGGGACTCCAAACGATCTTTTTGATCTCGCTCTTATAGCTGCGGAAAAAGTGACCGATGCGCTCGCCCAGAGGCTTCTTGTCCTTCTTTGCGGGCTTGGTTTCTTTTGCAGCGGGAGCCTTTTTGTTCATCTCTTCCATGAATTTACCTCCCCTGATTACTTGGACTCTTTATGAGCCGTGTGCTTACGACAGAAGCGGCAGTACTTCTTCAGTTCGATTCTGTCCGGGTCGTTCTTTTTGTTTTTCTTTGTGTCATAATTTCTCTGCTTGCACTCAGTGCATACCAGAGTGACCTTGACTCTTACGTCATTCGCCATGGTTATCGGCACCTCCTGTAATCTTGATTTATTCCATCCTTGCAGACAGAATATGTGTACCTCCCTCCGGCAGAGTATGTGAGCCCTTCCTTTCGGATGGCGCAGGGCACGACAAAAAAGCCTGCTGCGCAGAGGTAGAACGATTATATCACATTCTTCGCCTTTTGTCAAGCGGTTTTGTGTGGTAAAATCAAAGTTTTTCTCACTTTTTTGCGTCTTTTTCGCGATTTTGGCAGATATTTCCCTTTTTCTGCGACGCATACATCAAAAAAGGTCCATCCATACTAAGAGTGACGCAACGCATTTCTCTTCATCGGGTGTGCGAGCGTCTTCGGTCGTAGGCGCTCCACACGTCCGACCGGCAAACAAAAAAACAAAGGAACGATGTTCTCATGAAACGACAAGCGGGGCCCGCGGGGCCGATGTTTCTTGTACTGATCCTGTGTTTGGCGCTGTGCGCGCTATGGTATTGGAACAGCGCGGCGGGGCAGACGTCGCCCCGGCTGGCTCGCGTCAGCGAGCGAGACGTTGCCGCCCTTGCCGTTATGAGCCAATCTTTCTCGCAAGCAAAGACACCAAACGCCGCCAAGGAAATAGCATCCGCTCCGCGGGCGGCAACCCTGAGCGATCCCTCGGATCGCTCAGGGGCCGGGGCGGACGATTCCTCCGAGGAGACAACACCGCCCGGGACAGACGAAACAGCGGCGGATTCTTCGGATCTGTTGCCTCGCACGATTTCGGTTTTGGTGTTGGCCAGTCTTGCGATGTTTTTGTTCGCCCTGCTTCGCGGCAAGGCGAATTCCCATTGATTTTACTCCTTTGGGCGGTGGTTGAAACGACCATCGCCCTTTTTTGTCATAAAAAATGTCAATATATTTTTCTCAAAAAACTTTACAAACGCAGAAAAATCATGTATACTGTACCAAGCGTTTCCACATTTCCATTAAGGAGAACAATAACATGAACATGAAACAATGGATCAACGACATGGCCGCCTCGCCGCGCAAGCGAGCATTGCCCATTTTGTCGTTCCCTTCCATTCAGCTGATACATACCACCGTCCGAGAGCTCATTGCTTCGCCCGACACGCAGGCCGACGGCATGAAGAGAATTGCAGATCGCCTGGACAGCGCGGCTTCCGTCAGCATGATGGATTTGTCGGTGGAGGCCGAGGCATTTGGTTCGACCGTAACCGTCACCGACCACGAGATTCCCGCTGTCACGGGTCACATCATCAGTACCGAGCAAGAGGCCATGGATTTGGCCATTCCCGACCTTCGCACGGCGCGCACGGGGTTGTATGTAGAGGCCATCCGCAAGGCCTGCACGTTGATCACCGACCGTCCCGTATTGGCGGGCACCATCGGTCCTTTCTCGCTGGCGGGTCGTCTGTTGGACGTCACCGAAATCATGATGCTGTGCTATGACGAGCCTGACATGGTACACACGGTTCTGGAAAAGGCCACAAAGTTCCTGATTGGGTACGCGCTGGCCTACAAGGAAGCGGGAGCCGGCGGCGTGGTTGTCGCCGAGCCGCTGGCAGGGCTGTTATCCCCTGCCCTGATGAAAGAGTTTGCCGCGCCTTACATGAAGCAGCTGGTCGATGCGGTACAGGATGACGATTTTATCGTCGTATACCACAACTGCGGCGGCGCTGTGCCGAGGCTGGTGGATTCGATCGTTTCCTGCGGCGCTATGGCTTATCATTTTGGAAACGCGGTAGACATGAAGATGATGCTGGAGAAAATGCCCGATGACGTCGTTGTTATGGGCAACATTGACCCTGTGGCGCAACTGACGGAAGGAACGCCGGAAGGAACGTACGCGGCGACCAAGGAGCTCTTGGAGCGTTGCAGCGAGCACCGCAACTTTGTCATTTCCACGGGATGCGACGTTCCTCCCCACGCCAACTGGGACAACATCGACGCATTTTTCCGCGCGGTGGAAGATTTTTATTCGAAATAACCGTTCAAATGCAAGAAGGAGCTTTCCGAGAAGCTCCTTTTTGTTTTAACAAACGCACACACCGACACGAAAATCGGCCGTTCATATCAAACAAGAGATAAAAAGCCGACAAATCTCTTGCATTTTTTCAAAAACAGCGTTATAATATATTTATATTCCATCTTTTCTCAAGAAAAGGAGCCTTTATGAACATCATTATCGTAGGCGACGGAACGGTAGGAGACACCCTTGTCCAGTATATTTCGGGCGAAGGTCACAGCGTCACCGTCATTGATCAAAATCCGAATCTGATCAACCGCGTTGTCAATCAATACGACGTTCAGGGCGTTGTGGGCAACGGAGCCAGCCACGCCGTTCAAGTGGAAGCGGGCGTACAAAACGCCGACCTGTTCATCGCCGTGGCCAACACGGACGAGCTTAACATGGTCTGTTGTATGATGGCCAAAAGCCTGGGCGCTGCCCATACCATTGCCCGTGTGCGCGACCCTGAATATTCTCGAGAGAAGGACTTCCTTCGTAATCATCTGGGTATCGACGTTGTCGTCAACCCCGAATACGATACCGCCCGTGAGATCGCCCGCTTGATCCGCTTCCCCGCCGCCCTCAAGGTAGACGCCTTTGCCAAGGGACAAGTCGATATGGCTGAGATCTATATTCCCGAGGGTCATCCCTTGGCAGGCAAGCAGCTTCACTCGCTGTCCGCGCTGTTCGGCGTGCGCGTGCTGGTCTGCATCATCCGCCGCGGCGAGGACGTTTTCATTCCCTCCGGTGATTTTACCATTATGGCCGGTGATACCATCAGCATC
>JAZQUX010000040.1:0-6069 GCA_045631585.1 Eubacteriales bacterium
GCCCTCGCGGATGTTGTCTTACGAAGAATATCGATTTCCTATTGACTTTTTCGTCCCGGTGTGTTATAATTCAGGTACACAAAAGAATAACGCAGATCGTTCCATGTCGTATGGAAAATCGGGCTTGCTGCGAGACGGCAAGGCTCGGGGATAAGGAAACGCGGTGCAAATCCGCGGCAACAGCCATTGCCGTGATGGAGGTCACTCCTTAGTCGGAATGCTTATCGGTCTGTGATTGACAAAAAACTCTTGGGCAGATGGGGAGTGGCGGTCAGGACAGGTGGATACGGCAGGGTATCCTTTTTCGTCATGAGCACGCACCCCGGGGAGGGTGCTTTTGTTTTATCCTTGATGTGTACCAAAACACGAAAGGAAATGAAATATCATGAAAAATCAAATGAAATCCGTTGTGGCAGTATTGTTGTGCCTTGTGTGCATAATTTGCCTCGTTGCCTGCGCAGAGCAGGTGGACGCCGCCGGCGTTTGGGCAGAGGCGACCTATCGCTCCGACCGAGAATTCGGGGAAGGGGATAAGACCATCGAGCTTGTCGTCAAGGTGGAGGATCAATCAGTAACCTTTACCGTCCATACCGACAAAGGAACGCTGGGAGAAGCCTTGTTGGAACTCGGCATTATCGAGGGCGAGGAAGGCCCGTATGGCTTGTATGTGAAAAAGGTCAACGGTATGCTGGCGGACTATGATGTCAATCAGCGCTATTGGTCCTTTAGCAAGAGCGGCGTTGATTTGTTGACGGGCGTGGATATGGAACCCATCTCGGGCGGCGAGCATTATGAAATCACCTACGCAAAATAATGGCCGAGCATCCACCTCCGTTCGTCATCGTACGTCAAGACATATTTTTGAAATGGTCTTGTTTGCGATGCTGGGGGCGTTGATGTTTTGCTCCGATATTATCATGGAAGCCTTACCCAACATTCATTTGCTGGGTATGCTGATTGTAGTATATACCATTGTTTTTCGGCACAAGGCGTTGATTCCGATCTACATTTATGTTCTGCTCATGGGGGCATTTTGCGGATTCGCCACTTGGTGGGTGCCATATCTCTATATTTGGACGATTCTTTGGGGCGCGGTCATGCTACTGCCGCGTCGTATGCCGCGATGGCTGTCGTATCCCGTGTATACAACGGTTTGCGCCTTGCATGGGTTGTTTTTCGGCGTATTGTACGCACCGTTCCACGCTTTGATTTCCGGTACCGGATGGGCGGGAATGATCGCGTGGATTGCATCGGGCTTCTACTTTGACCTGTTGCATTTTATCGGCAACTTGGCAGCGGGCTTGTTTATTGTCCCCGTTTCCGAACTGCTCTTTCGGCTGAACCGAAAATATTTCAAATAACCAAACAATTCGGGAGTTCCTGCTAAACTCCCGAATTTTCTTTTCACTTTCTATTGCTTTTTGGGGAGAAATCCGTTATAATAGAACTATCAAGTAAACGGAGGTTATTATGAAACGTTTTACCCAATGTTTGGCACTGCTCTTGGCGCTGTTGTTTGTTCTGACAAGCGTCTTTGGCTGCCAAAGCTCAACTCCCGATACTCCGGGAGATGACACCCCCGGCGCGGATACTCCCGGAGACGATCAGCCCGGCGAACAAGAGCCCGAACCGCAGGTGTTGGTTGACATCATCAAAGATGGAAAGACCAACTATACCGTCGTTCGTAGCGAGCGTTCCGCCAATAAGGCACCGGATACGCAGGCTGCTGCACGTTTGCGTGCCGCCATCATTACGGCTACTTCGGCAAATATTGACATCTCGGATGACTGGGAAAAAGACAATGAGAGCCAGAAATATGAAATTCTCGTCGGACGTACCAATCGTCCCGAAACAGCTCTGTTGCCTGAAAAACTGGAAAGAGAAGAGTTTGTGATTCTGTTCACCGGAAAAAAGATCCTGATCGATGCAGGCTCTGAGTATGCCTTTGAACAGGCCATTACCTACTTCCTTACGACCTATTTGGGCTATGATGAAGCTACGGATACCTACGCGAAGACCGATTTGGCTCTGCCGGAGAATCTGAACTACCTGACCAAGCTCGAATACCCCGCTGTTGTGTATGTGATCAACGGTGGCTTGAAATCGCTGGGAAATAAGGACGGTACCAAGAATGAAAACGACATTGTTCGTTTGATTTCCAGCTTCCAGGGCCGTTGGAACAAGACCGCGGCAGAGAATAGAAAGTATATTTACTGGAATTACGACCCGCAGGATACCTTCTGGTTGAATTATATTTCCGAGGAAGGCAAGATGCTGGACGGATGCATCCAGGATACCATTCAAACCTGGACCGACTTTTGGGAGGTCTTCGGCGATGAAGTGATTAAGGCTGGTATCGTTCTGTGGGATCCCAACGTTCCCTCGACGGCCAATGTTGCCGCTACCATTTGTAGCGTGGAGGGCTATCTGCCTGTTCGCTACAATGAAAGCCCCGATAGCCTGTATCAGTGGTTGATGGATAAGGATGTTCCCGTAAAGATGGACCTGACCGATATGTTCACCGGTAAGGGAATGATTCCCGATACGGATATTCCTTCGACCGGCTCCATCAAGTGTGACCCCTATATTTGGGCACTGGAACACTATATGGATCGTTGCAATACCTCTATGATCGCGTACGTGCTGGATGGCGCTTCTTGCGTACCCGGTAACTATGTCTATGAAAAGGGCGGTGCTCCCGGTGCGAACAATAATCAGCTGTACAGCCATGACTATTACATCTACAACGAATGTTTCTTTATTGACTTGACCTGTGTCACCGAGGAGGCTCCTTGCGACGATCCCGATCAGCCGCTGGGCACGGATGCTGCAACGCTGGAACTGGTTTTGAGCACGTTGTCCGAGCGCAATAACGGAAAGATGATCAAGTTCATGGGCTTCCCCCCTTGGTACATGAAGTACACGACGCACAACGGCATGGGAACGATTCTCAAACCGACCGAGTTGGAGTGGGCGTTTGTTGAATTTATTTCGAAGTACAACTGCATGAAGGAGGCAGATGCCGCGCATCCCGCTTGGATGACCAACGCTTCTATCTATTGCCAGTACGAGAGTTCTTACGAATATTATGATAACAACGAGTCGGATGCCAGCGAGATTTTTGACAAAAAGGTCCGCTATTTCACCATTTACATGGGCGACTATGACTCTTCGGCATGGCTCAAGCAGTACGTTCCCGCCTACTTCCGCGACTATTCTCGTTGCGAGGAATATCCTCTGATGTGGGGCTTTAACCCCAACCTGTCTGACCGTGTTCCTATGATTTTTGACTATGTCTATGAAAATCTGGGTAGCGATTACATCGTTACGGGCGATAGCGGTGCAGGTTATGTCATTCCTTCTGCATTGCCTGAGTTGGATACTTGGGTGGAGTTCAACCAGCCTTACATGGAACGCTTTGATTTGGATATTGTCGGCTTTATCATCAATGGTAACAATAAGATGACGAATGAGATTTTTGAGGCGTATGCAGAGATTGCTCCTGTGGGTTCCTTCCATAACGACAGCGGCAAAAAACTGACCGTACTCAACGGCGAGACGGTGTATATGCACCTGATGAACGGCATTGATCCAGTCAACCCCGACGTCAAGGATGAAACCGGCAGATCCACCTACGACAAGATATACGAGTACATCACCAAAACGGGCACCAACTTCTCGGCATACCGTACCGTAGTTAAGAGCCCGACGGATGTAATCAACTGCATCAAGGGCTTCATTGAGTATGCTAACGCAAAGGACGATGGCTACACCTATATGTACGTCGATCCCTATACGCTGTTTGACTTGGTCATCCAGTCCGGACAGGGCACGCAAATTTATTCTAAGTAATCTGTCTTTTTTCAAGGGGAGTTGCGCCGCAACTCCCCTTTTTCTGTCAAAATTTGAAAGTTTGTGTCGCGTTTCTTGCAAAAAACTATTGACAAAAAGAGCATCTCGGTATATAATACCAACATAGGGAACGGTGAAGAGCTCTTGAAAAGAGACTTGCCACAGCCTGTTTTTTTGATTGTTTATGGAGGAATTTAACATGAAAAACCAATATCTTTTGGACGTCCTTGAGGCGGTAAAGAAGCGTAATCCCGGTGAGCCTGAGTTTATTCAGACAGTCACCGAAGTATTTGAGTCCATCGAGCCTGTGATCGATCGTCGCCCCGATTTGGTGGCTGCCGGCGTAGTTGATCGCATGGTAGAGCCGGAACGTCAGATCACGTTCCGTGTTCCGTGGGTAGATGATCAGGGCAAGCCCCAGGTCAACCGCGGTTTCCGCGTCCAGTTTAACAGCGCGATCGGTCCTTACAAGGGCGGCTTGCGTTTCCACCCCTCTGTTAACTCTTCCATTATGAAGTTCCTCGGCTTTGAGCAGACCTTCAAGAATTCTCTGACCTCGCTCCCCATGGGCGGCGGTAAGGGCGGTTCCGACTTTGATCCTCAGGGTAAGTCGGATGCCGAGGTTATGCGCTTCTGCCAAAGCTTCATGACCGAGTTGTTCCGTCACATTGGCCCTGATACCGACGTTCCTGCCGGTGATATCGGCGTTGGTGCGCGCGAGGTTGGTTATCTGTTCGGTCAGTACAAGAGACTGGCCAACGAGTTTACCGGCGTTCTGACGGGCAAGGGTATTCCTTATGGCGGTTCGCTCATCCGTCCCGAGGCTACGGGCTATGGCGCCGTTTACTATACCGTTGAGATGCTCAAGCACTTCAAAGACGATATCAAGGGTAAGACCTTTGCGATCTCCGGTTTCGGTAACGTTGCTTGGGGCGCAGTCAAGAAGATCAACGAGCTGGGCGGTAAGGTTGTAACCATTTCCGGTCCCGACGGCTATATCTACGATGCTGACGGTGTTTCCACGGAAGAAAAGATCAACTACATGCTCGAAATGCGCGCATCCTGCCGCAACAGAGTTGAGGACTATGCAGATAAGTTTGGCGTTCCTTTCTTCAAGGGTGAGAAGCCTTGGGGCGTTAAGGTTGACGTCGTGATGCCTTGCGCAACACAGAACGAAGTCGGTATGGCAGAGGCAGAGAAGATTGTTGCCAACGGCGTAAAGTACTACGTTGAAGTCTCCAATATGCCTACCACCAATGAGGCGGTGGCTTACCTGAAGGCCAACGGTACTGTGGTTGCTCCTTCTAAGGCAGTCAATGCCGGCGGTGTTTCCGTATCCGGCTTGGAAATGAGCCAGAACTCCATGCGTTACAGCTGGTCGGCAGAAGAGGTTGACGAAAAGCTGAAGACGATCATGAAGAATATCTTTGACAACTCCGTCAAGGCAGCAAAGGAATATGGCCTTGAGGATGACCTGGTGGCCGGTGCGAACATCGCAGGATTCATCAAGGTTGCCGAAGCAATGAAGGCTCAGGGCTGCGTATAACGTATAATTACATAAAAAAATCCGCGAAATATGTTCGCGGATTTTTTTATGTCGTGTCAAATGAGCGCTTTGCCTTCCCATTCGGGAGCGGCAGGAACGCCAAGAATTTTGGCAATGGTAGGAGCCAAATCAAGAATGGAGACATCCGAAAGTGCCTGACCGGCCTCAAATTCTTGACCGACGAAAAACACGGGAATGGTCATGTCCTCGGGGGTGTTCGATCCGTGGCCGCGCCCGTGACCGCCGTGGTCTGCCGTGACGATGATGGTGTATTTATCACCTACAGCCTCATAGACGCGGCGTACGTTGTCGATGGCCGCGCGGATGTAGGACAGATAGGTCTCGGTCATCCAACCGCTGTCATGCCCGCCTTTTTCATCTGTTTCGACCATGTACAGAAAGACGAAATCGGGCTGGTCTTTGTCGATGCGGGCAAGCGCTCTGTCGGTCAGAATGCCGTCTGTTGCATCTTCGGCGTAGGAGTGAATGTACTCGGCATACCGCAGAGAGCCGGGACGGGAAATGTCGCGCAACGGTTCCCAACCATAGTACATGGCACAGGATCCGCCCATGCTACTGATCTGCTCAAACAGGCCGCGCACGGGGTGTACTTGAGGCATAAATATATTGGTGGTCATGCCATGGCGTTCCGGCGGAACGCTGTGGAACAT
>JAZQUX010000041.1:0-1935 GCA_045631585.1 Eubacteriales bacterium
CAAACAGCAACCCCTTGGCTCACAGAACGACATGGCTACGATCCGACTTCCTCAGCAGATGCGCAAAGCTTGCCGCCCGCAAGCATCCAAACGTCCGCGAAGCTTCCAAGAAGGGCGGCAACTCGCTCGGGGTTCTTTTTGATATTCAACTCTCGACCGAGGGCATCGGTAAAGACTACCGTATTTTTGTTCTCGTTTTTCGGTTGACCGTTACACGCTAACATAGAAAACAGAACTGCTGTGATCAACAGAAAAGCGACGATGTTCTTTATTGTTTTTACTTTCTTCATATATCCTCTTAAATGGCGTATTTCATTGACAAATCACGGAAAATGTGATATGATATTATATCATAAAAACAGATGTAAGTCAATGAAATCGAGGTAAACATCTATGTTGACGAATGAACAAATAACAAGTGTTAAAGGAAGAGGCTTTCTCAGAAACAGAGGAACCGACTGCTTCTCAGGCAGGATTGTTACGGTCGCAGGACTTTTTACTCCCGACCAGCTTCACGCTATCGCCGAATGCTCCGAGAAATACGGCAACGGCAAAGTAATATTTACCGCAAGACTTGCCGCAGAGATCGTTGGAATTCCGTTTGATAAAATTCCCGAAGCGGAAGCCTTTATGGCAGAGCGTGGATTGTATTTTGGCGGCACGGGCGCAAAAGTTCGTCCTATTACCGCTTGTAAAGGCACGACCTGCGTTTACGGAAACATTGATACACAGGCGCTTGCAAAGGTTATATACGATAAGTTTTACATAGGGATGCGCGACGTGAAGCTTCCGCATAAATTCAAGATCGGAGTAGGCGGCTGTCCGAACAGCTGTATGAAGCCGAGTCTTAATGACGTAGGCGTTGAGGGATGCCGTGCGTTTTCCTTTGACGGTGAGCTTTGCCGAGGATGTAAAAAATGTGCCGTTGCTGAAAGCTGTCCGACAAAGGCAGCATCCGTTGTCAACGGAAAGGCGGTTATCGATACGTCTAAATGCACAAGCTGCGGCGTTTGCGTTGGAAAATGTCCTTTCGGCGCTGTTCCCAAGGAAACGGCATCTGTCTGCCGTATCTTTGTGGGTGGAACTTGGGGAAAGACTCAGCGTATGGGAACGCTCTTGAATAACGTATATTCGGCAGATGAAGTTCCGACCGTTATTGAAAAGGTTATGCTTTGGTATAAGGAAAACGGATATGTCAAGGAGCGTCTTGGCGCGGCAATCGACAGACTCGGCGCGGACACACTCGAAGCGGCAATCAACGGAAATGATCTGATCGACAGAAGGGATGATATCCTTGCAAAGCCTTTACTTAATAGGTAAAAAACAAGAAATCCAATTAAAATATCAATGCGATAGAAAGCAAAAATCACAATCGTTTGATTGACATATATCTATATTTGTGGTATAATAACTGTGTTAATATTAGTCACCGGAGGCTGTGTACCGTAGTACCGTAATGCCGGATTAGGTGTCCAAGTGAGCTTGGGTTATTGCATTTGCAAAGCCCGAGCTCTATTTTTTGTTTTGGAGGAAGATATGAAAAATACCAAAGTTACACTTGTTCCCTTAACGGAGGACGACCGCGAGCAATTTATCCTCGACAATCAGTGGGCGTTTAAGTACGGGGCGATCGAGGAGTTCGGAAAACGCGATGATCATCTTGATTTTGACGGTGAGATCATCTCTCGCAAAACCATCGAGCGTTGTATCGACTCGCCCGATAGCGAGACCTACCGCATTGTTTTGGACGGGCGAAAGGTTGGCGGTGTGATCCTGAAAATCGACAAGGAAACGAACCACAACGAGCTGGAGATTCTGTTCGTTTCCCCCGAGGAGCACACCAAGGGCATCGGCTACGGCGCGTGGCAGGAGGACGAGGCTCTGCACCCTGAAACGAAGGTTTGGGAGACCTGTACTCCCTATTTTGAAAAGCGC
>JAZQUX010000042.1:0-11826 GCA_045631585.1 Eubacteriales bacterium
CCCCCGAATCCCCCGATAACTATTGCTTGTCATTCCAACCGGACGGCCGCATATACATTTTGGATTTGGAAAGCGGCGAAGCTAAAATGGGGCGTTATTCATGGCAGCAAGACGAGATCGAGATTTGGTTATTCAAAGAAAACAGCGGATGGGAAGTATCCGAATTATCTATGGATACAAACGGCAAAGTCACCTCTCCGAATGGTACGTTTCCTTATATTCGTTATCACCGTAGCGAGCCCACCATTTGGATTTTTAACATGGTAAACAATCAGTACTCTCCTCTCTATTACCTCGACAACTTCTATTATGAAGAAATTAAAACTGTTGGAGAGTCCCCCGTTGTATTCACGTTCGATTTGCCGGATTTCGAGACTTTAAAGCAGCTTGAGCCGTTAGTATTTGATGAAGCACCCGCCTTTTTTGGAAACATTGGTGAGAGTAGCGGTTTCTATGCGCTATACGATAAGAACGGAAACCTGATAGCTGAAGACGCTTATGATATTCTCGATCACTCTCATCCCTCGCCAATTCCGATCGAGGACGGCCTATATTACCTTGATATTACCTATGACCTGACTGATAATTTTGAAGAAGGCTTTTCACGTTATCTGATGCATTACTATGTCGCCATTCAAATTGGCGAGCCAGATGAGCCCGTGATACCACCGGATGAGCCCGGTACAGACCCCCCCGGTACGGATGGACCGGAACAACCATCCATCCCCGCCAACTCCTTTATGTCGGATCTGTGTACCGTGTGGTATCTTGATATCGAGGATTCTTCCACGCGCGGCCCGTCGTATGTTATCTTTACGCCGACAAGTCGGTTTTATATGATCAACACCGAAACCGGTGAGAGCGTGCAGGGTGTCTACACCTCAGCAGCGCATCCCGAAGGACAGTACCGGACAAATGTTACTGCTTGGATTTTGGACGAAGAAGGAACATGGCAAGAATACCCCTTTGAAATCCAGATGAAAGGTTCGGGACAGGGCCTTGAAAACTATAAGCTTCACGTCACGGGTGAGGACGGCAAGACATCCTATTCACGCACCAAGGTGAACGTCGTTGATTTCCTCGCAGGAGGAAGGAATGCCTACGGTATTTTCGATCATCATGCCAAATTCTCGTCTTACGCGCCGAAATACTACATCGAGTCCATCAACGTAACCTTGTACAACGATGATCCGCATAAGCATTTTGAATTTAATTTTGATTACGATGATACCGAGATTTTCAACGGAATGACCCCCATTCCCATTGGAGCAGGAACCTATACCATTCGACCGGATGACCTTGGAAATATTGCCTCCTACACGATATATCGCGCGGACGGAACGATATACGAGCAAGCGGAATTTGATTTTTCCCGCCAAGACTCGTATTCACTCAACGGTATTCCGCTCATTCCCGACGGTCAAGTCTATTATTACCACATTCGATATCTGAAAAGCTCCCTGTACAGCGACGGTCTTCAGTACGTCATGCATGCCTACTTTGCTGTCAAGCAATCGGAGAAGAATGTCGTTCCGGCATACACGCCGTCTCAAACTCCTCCCGATCCCGAACTCATCTTGCCTGATGCAAGCTATTACCAATCGTATCTCGGAGATGTATGGTATCCTTCGGCATTGGACGGCTATCGCGAAGTCAAGATTCCTCTATGGTTTGCCTTCCAGCCGGATGGTCGCGTATATATTTGGAACACCAAAACCAATCGAAGCACCATTGGCCGCTATTCCGTCACGGATGACCGTGTCGACGTATATTCGTGTCGAGATGGCATCCGCTGGACAAAGGAAAATAATATCGATATCCGGGTGGATACTGCCAACAAAAAGTTGATTGTGTCGTATGGAAATTACACCGATACCTTCAAGCGCTTGTCATCCACGCATCACCATGTTACCGTTTTGAATAATGACACCCGAACAGAGGAGAAGGCATATATCTCCAACTTCTATTTTGAGGAATTCTCTTACAACGGCATGACATACCGGTTTGAACTGCCCCGCTTTGAAATATTCCGACAGCTGACTCCCTTGTCTTTTACCGATGTCCCCTTGTTTTCCATGTCAAGCCTCGCCTGCCTTCTTTCCTACCAAGTGTATCGGCCGGACGGCACTTTGATCAGCGAAGGGCCTTGGATCCCGTGGTATGACCGCATCGGAATTCCTGACGAGTACGGAATTTACTATGTAGATCTTACCTGCAGTACAACTTACGCAGGCACAGAACAGACCATACACTATTACATCGCGATCGATTATCATGCCAAGCCGGAAGACAACTACACGCCTCCCGTCCTTGGGGACAACCGCGTCAGCATTCCCTTGTTGGATTGCGACACGCCTCTGGATCATATGGAGCTGGACACCCAAAACGCGCTGCACGGCAGCGGATGCGCGTCCGGCGAGATCTCCCTGGGCACCCCCATTGTTTCTCCTAACAAGCTCTCGTCTCCCATCGATGCCACCGGCATGGATATGCTGGAGTTTGATCTGTACGTGTCCGACGTTTCTCTTCTGACGGGAAAATTCTTCCCCTCTACCACCGCCGCGCTGGAGATCACCTCCGGTGGTACCTGTGATTACGAAGAATTAACCTTTATATGGGAAGATATCGTACGGTACGGTCTGGCGGGTCAGGAGCTCAAGCAGGGTTGGAACCACGTAGTATTCCCGCTGAGCATGGCTCAGGAAACCGGCATCACCGCAGACAAATTTGACATTTCGCAAATCGATTTCATCCGTTTCTATATCATTGATACAACCAAACTTGGGAACGGCGCGTATACCGTGAAACTGGACAACATTTGTTTGACCGGAGAAGCAAAGTGAACGCACAACAACACAACAGCGGCAGACCATTCGGTCTCCATCTGTTGTGTTGTTGTTTCATTTTGTATCAGTACAATGAATTTTCGGGGAAATCTTGATAGTTTTCTGGAGGTGTAATGGTGACAGGCTGGCCAATGTTCTTATAGGTCATAACCGCAGACGCCTGTGCTTCAACCGTCGATCCCAGCACCGACATTTCCATGGTATAGTCAATCTGGTAAACCGTTACATAACCATCCTTGACCGTGATTTTCACGTGCGTATCCTTCAGCTTCAAATCTGTGAACGAAGCTCCTGCCGTTTCGTTCATGCTCTCAATCATTTTTTCAAAGATATCTTCAAACACGTCCTCAGGAATATTCATGCTCAACGTCACACTGCCGTCTGCATTCTCAACAACCTCGGCCGTCTCCAAAATTTCCATGGGAAGCTCTTTGAGGATGTCTTCCGAATACGTAGGCTCCATGCCTGCGTCCTCTGCCTTGGCCTTATACTTGATAAGACCCATAGAGATATAGGCCCATTCGCCCTCAACATACACGTCGGTATTCACACCCGCGCCCATGACTTCCATTTCCATCTCCATGAAAGCCGTGGGATGTTCACTCTTGGCATCCTTCACCTTCATGTCCATCTCAACCGGGATTTCGACCTTCACGCCATCCATTTCCATGACCACTTTCATGACCACTTCGGCTTCATATTCTTCAAGAGCCGCAGTTTTTGCCAAGGCCTCAACAACGGTTGCTGCAGGCTTTTTAGCACAAGACCCCAGCGACAAAGACAGCGAGCAAAGCAGTCCCAAAACCAATAACAACGACATCCATTTTTTCATGACCATTCTCCTTTGAAGTTATTTGAGCGAAATCCACGCAGTGTATCACCGCATCTCCGCTACGCTTTCATTATATCATTTGCCCTGATGAATGTCAATACCATTTAGCTCCTCGCGCACGAATTAAGCGCTTTTTAAACTTTTGGCTCCCCGACCAAGCATTGGTGGGGAGCCAAATAAAATGATCATTTACTTGAGTGCACGGACGATCTCGCTCGCGCCAATTCCTGCCGCCGAGAACGAATCCTGCGTTTCGCTTGCATCGGGTGTAATGCTATCGTTGTCGATGGCAACAATGCGTACGTCAATGCGCTCTTTTCCCGAAGCACGTGCTGTTAGCGTATCGGCCAAAGTCATGCCAAAGCCTCCGCTGCGGATGCCCTCTTCACACACAACAATTCGCCGTGTCCCGCGCGATACCATATCGATCAGCGTATCCGCCAATGCCGTACAGGGGCGAAGCAGCTCCACAACCATCACACCGACTGTCTCGTCGCATTTCCCAGCAGCCGTCAACGCTTCGCCAAGCAAGCGACCGTAGGTGACAATCACTCTGGCTGGTGGATTTTCTATATCAAAGTCGGCCACAACACCCGTACAAACGGGGCATACCGAGGCCGTATTCAGATAAGCGACCACTGCCTCCGAATCTGTCCCCGAAGGATATCGCAGAGCGGTAGGCCCCGACAAACCTTCGGTCAACAGCGCACGCAAGCGGGTCTTCAGGGAATCGATGGTCAGAGGATGCCAGATCGTCACACCGGGAATCTCCGACAAAAAGGCTACATCGTAAATGCCATGGTGCGTCAAGCCATCGGCAGGGTTGAGTCCCGCGCGGTCGATCGCAAACAAAACAGGAAGCTTTTGGAGGGATACATCGTGCAGAATCTGGTCATACGCCCTTTGTAAGAACGTAGAATAGATGGCTACAACCGGTGTACAGCCCCCTGCCGCCAAACCTGCCGCAAAGGTAACAGCGTGTTCTTCGGCAATTCCAACATCAAAGAATCGATCGGGATACGCCGCGGCAAAAGGTAAAAGTCCCGTGCCGTCGGGCATGGCCGCGGTGATTGCGCACAGGCGATCATTGTGCTCGGCAAGCTCGACCAGCGTTTGACCAAACGCTTTAGAAAAGGTAGGTGCGTCCGCCGTTTTATCTGCCGCAGACAATCCATGATAGGCATCGGGGTGCTGTTCTGCAGGCGCATAGCCTTTTCCCTTGACCGTTTTGACATGAACGATGCTACATCCGTGTTTTCCTTTGGCCGAGCGCAAGATACGCTCCACAGCCCGCTCGTCGTGGCCGTCCACGGGGCCAAGATAATTGAGTCCCATCGCTTCAAAATAGTTGCTGCGATACAACAGACGCTTGATGCCGCGCTTGATGCCTCGCAATCCGTTCTTCAACGGTCGGCCAATCAACGGAATATGAGATAAAATACCATCCAAAAAAGATTTGGTGCGTGAGTAGCTCGGAGCCGTGCGGAGCTTGGTCAACAGCCTTGCAAATCGTCCGACGTTTTTGGAAATGGACATTTCGTTTTCATTGAGCAGGATGATCAAGCGCAGGTCGCCCTCACAGTTATTGAGAGCCTCGTGAACCATGCCGCCCGTAAATGCGCCGTCACCCAGAACAGCGACGGTAAAGGCCTCCGAGCCCTTGAGCCGCTCCGCCCTGGCAAGTCCCAGCGCCGCAGACAGCGAAGTCGAAGCGTGTCCCGTGCCGAACGCATCATGCTCACTCTCTTCTCTACGCGGAAAACCGGATAATCCGCCCGGCGCCCTCAACGTGGCAAAAGCATCGGCCCGCCCCGTGAGCAGTTTATGAACATAGCTCTGATGTCCAACGTCAAAGACAATATGGTCTTTTGGTGAGTCAAATACCCGATGAATGGCCACCGTGATTTCCACTACGCCCAAATTGGAAGCCAAATGTCCCCCGCCTTTACACGTTTGCTCGATCAACACTCGACGCAAACGGTCACACAAATCGGGGATGTCTTTTTTGGCCAAGAGCTTCAGTTGTGCAGGAGAACGGACGCCCAAAAAAGCAGTCACGTCACTCATGTCAAGCTTATTGTTGTCACTATTGTTCATCCGATCCCCTCCTTTCTCATCTCTCAATAGTGTAACATATTCCCCGCCAAAAATCAAGTATGCAAGAAGCGAAAGTTTGACACAGGCAAAATTTTATTACCGCATTGTGAATTTTTGTGTTTATGCCTTGCGAAAGCAAAAAAAATATTGTATAATGTAAAATGTATTTTTGTGCTTAGTATTGGAGGATGTCATGGAACAGATCTATACCATACCCGTAAACGAAGCTTTTGAAGCTTCCCGCGACGATGCCAGCTGCGGCTGTCCCATGTGCGCGCTGTATAACAAACTGGAAAACGATGAATTGGAACTGATCCTGGGTGCTTCCATGATGGAGCCTGATATTCGCATCAAGACCAACGAAACCGGCTTTTGCCGTACCCATTACGATATGATGATCGCCCGCCAAAACAGACTCGGCATGGCACTGACATTGGAGAGCCATTTGGCCGATCTTCGCAAAGAAATCACAGAAACTTCCCTGCCGCTGATCCAACCACGCGGTGAAAAACCTGTCAAACGAATCAACGCGCTGGAAAAAAGCTGTTACGTCTGCGGACGCATCGAGCATAACTATGCCCGCATGGTGGAGACCGTGGTGCTTTTGTGGGAAACCGACGAGGATTTTCCTGCTAAGCTCAAGGCACAGCCTTATTTTTGCCTGCCGCACTACCGTCGATTGCTTGAGTGCGCGCATCATCGCTTAAACAAGAAAAAGCAGGCAGAGTTCGCCTCTGTTTGCGCGGGAGTGGTACTGCCTTACTTCGATAAGCTGCAAAAAGACGTCAGCTGGTTCTGCAAAAAGTTTGACTACCGCTATGATGCCGAGCCCTGGTATGATTCCAAGGACGCCATTGAGCGCGCGGTGCGGTTCCTTCGCTCCGACCTTCACAAAAACAATCAGAAAAGACGTTAATCAAGAGAGGATATATCATGATCGATCTTTTGGATCTGCACAAAAAATTTATTTTAACTCACTTGGGTGAGGGTGACGTTGCGGTTGATTTCACCATGGGCAACGGCCACGATACCGCGTTTCTTTCCCGCACCGTTGGCGAGAGCGGCCGCGTGTATGCGTTTGACATTCAGGCACAAGCTGTCGAATCGACCGCGAAAAACCTGAAAGAATGGGGGTGCCCCGAGAACTACACCCTGATTCACGCCTCACACCATCAGGTCAAGGACTATGTCAAAGAGCCGATCAAAGCCGGAATGTTCAATCTTGGCTATCTTCCCGGCGGAGATAAGCGCATCACAACCATGCGCGAAACGACCATGCCTGCCATTGAGGCGGCCATCGATCTGCTCGGCCCCGACGGAATTCTCAACATCGCCGTATATCCCGGACACGAGGAAGGAGAGGCCGAGGGAAAGATGATCTGCGATTATCTGGCCGGTATTTCCCGTCACAAGGTTTGCGCAACGCTGGTCAAGATCATCAACTCTCCTACCTCCCCCTTTTTCATCATGGTTGAGACCAAGCCGAAAAAGAACTGATACGCGTATCCCTGAGTATAGAAAGGTATTTTTTCTTTATGCGACAAACAAAACATATTCTCCCACTGCTTTTGATCATCGCGTTGTTATGCGGCGCGCTGTATTTGGTCAGCCCGGGCGGTCCCTTATATCAAGACGCTACGCCTCCGGCGGACAAGCCAGAGGCGGATGCTCCGGCCGAAAAGGATCCTTCGCAGAACGATCCTTCTCCGGATGATCCCTCGCAGGATGATCCTTCGCAGGACACCCCTTCCCAAGACGATCCTTCCCCGGATGATCCGCCCGCAACAGACGATCCTCCCGTGGTCGATCCTCCCGTGATCAATCCTCCTGTAGTCGATCCGCCTGTAGACAATCCTCCCGTGGACAATCCGCCTGTGGTTGTCCCGAATTATCAGTACTCCTGCGACGTATCTTTTTACATGGATGCCATCAACAAAAAATATGATCGCCAGGACTTGCTCTTAGTCAACAAAACCAATCCTTTGGGTGAATACTATGTCCCTTCCAACCTGGTCTATCTCAACCGTGAAGATACAGGCGGGGAAAATTATCAGTTGGATGAAACGGCCGCTCTTGCGTTGCACGCGATGATGATGTGTATGCGAGCCGATGGCATCACCAACACCTATGTCACCAGCGCTTATCGCTCCTATAAATATCAGTTGGATACACATAACGGCTATATTTTGAAGGAACGCGCCGGCATTTCCGCGGAGGCATTCCTCTATTTTGGTTACGATTATATTCAAAATTTCTATCTGTCTCAAGGCATTAACAAATTGACCTTGGAGGACGCTCGCGCACTTGTCCTGTCCTACTCTGCCCCTCCCGGATACAGCGAACATCAAACGGGCCTTTGCGTAGATTTCATCACCGCAAACATGACCGGCCTTACCAATGCCGGCTTTGAACCCACCGCCGCATTCCGTTGGTTGCAGGAAAACGCCTGCCAGTTTGGTTTTATTTTGCGTTATCCCAAGGATAAGGTCGATACTACCGGCTATTCTTACGAATCCTGGCATTTCCGTTTTGTCGGAAAAGAAGCCGCCATTGCCATCACCGAGCGCGGCATTACTCTGGAAGAATATCTTGCAGCCCAATAATTTTACCCCCAAAAAATGACACGCGCCATCGGCACGTGTCATTTTTTTGTTATTTGAATATGACGTTTTTCTCGCCCAAAAGACGAACGAACTCATTCATCAGGTAATCCGTCAAAGTAATTCCGCCTCGCCATGCGCGATACGCTTTTGTCTCGCCGTCATAAAAGACAACAGGAGTGGTGCCGGGGAAAATTTCAACCAAGTTCACCGCCTTGAGATAAGAGTGTCCGTGGCTGTTCGGCAGGCGCAGATACAGTTTTCCCACCTTCCCTTGCACGCTCTGGCGTGTGGGCTGTTGCTTCGATGGGACAGCGGATGGTTTTGCTTGCTGTTCGGACGTCGGCGCCGGAGCGGAAGCTGTCGGCACGTCACGATAAACGTCATTATCTATCAGCAAAAGCATTTGATCCACTAAAATTTTCGGTTCCTCGTTTTCCCGACAAGTGACCGTTCCCCGCACGCAAACAGGAGTATCGGGATGAATGCTATCGCTGTAACTCGTATAAACCTTGGGGAACACCAAGCACTCAATTTCGGCGTAGCGATCCTCCAGTGTGAAGAACGCCATACGTTCTTCCTTGCGCGTGGTTTTCATGGTCACGTGGCTGATCATACCGGCCAGCGTTACGCGGGTGCGCTCTGAAACGGTAAAATCTCCATTCTCATCCTGTTCCAAAAGCGTTGAAATATCCGAAGGAGACAGCGCGCGAATGTGGTTTTGATAGTGATCCAGCATTTGTCCGGAGAAATACATTCCGGACGCCTCCTTTTCCTGCATCAATTTCTCTTTGAGCGAAAAATCGGGCAAATCGGGATAATCAAAGCCGGGCGCTACCGTACTGGCCTCCTCGGCGATTGTCATGGAGAACATATCCATCTGGCCATCCAAATTCCGACGGGAACGCTCCTGCGTCAGATCGACGATCTTCTCGTAGGAAGCCAGCATTTGGCGACGGTTGATCCCGCCAAGGCCATCAAAAGCTCCGGCCTTGATCAAAGCCTCCAGCTGACGCTTGTTCAATTCTCTTACGGACATACGTCCGACGAAATCGTCGAGCGAAGTAAAGTTTCCTTGTGCCTCTCGCTCACGCACAACGGCATCAATGAAGGATGGGCCGATATTTTTCAATGCCGCCAAGCCAAAGCGGATGCCGGGCAACGAACCTCCATCGGCGTGAAACTGAGCAAAACTTCGATTGATATCCGGCGCGAACACCGTAATGCCATGGCGATGGCATTCGGCAATATACTCGCCCGTTTTGGGAATGTTCCCCAGCACGCTGGTCAAAAGCGCCGCCATATACTCTCTGGGATAATGGGCCTTGAGGTAGGCGGTACGATAGGAAATCAGCGCATAAGAAGCGGCGTGGGATTTATTGAACGCATAGTTGGCAAAATCGGCCATGCTGTCAAACAGCTCGTTGGCCACATCGTTCGGGATGGCATTTTGCGCCGCGCCAGACAAAAAGCTCTCCCTCTCCGCCTCCAGCACCGACGCTTTTTTCTTGGACATTGCTCGCCTTACAATATCCGCATGACCGAAGGAGTAGCCGGCAATGGTACGAAAAATATTCATAACCTGCTCTTGGTACACGATACAGCCGTAGGTTGACTCCAATATCGGCTTGAGTTTTGGGGTGGCGTAGGTGATGGCATCGGGGTGTTTACTGTTTTCAATATAAGTCGGAATGGAGTCCATCGGACCGGGACGGTACAACGCAATGGCCGCCTGCACGTCATCCAACGTACGCGGTTTCAGTTCGGTCAGCATTTGGCGCATTCCGCCCGATTCCAGCTGGAACACACCACCCGTATCGCCACGCGAGATCAATTCAAAGGTCGATTTGTCCGAAAGCGAGACATTCTCCAGCGCAAAGCTCGGCTCCCGCTCGCGAATCTGCATCTCGGCATCGTGGCAGATGGTCAAATAGCGAAGTCCCAAAAAGTCAAATTTCAAAAGCCCCAGCCCCGCGATGGTATCCATATCATACTGGCAAACCACCGCATCGTTGCTGACAGCCAACGGTACAAAATCATACAGGGGATGCTCCGTGATCAAAATACCGGCCGCATGAACCGACATATTGCGCGGCATTCCCTCCAAGGCCATTGCCGTATCCACCAAGCGGCGAATCTCCGCCGAATCCTCGTAGAGTGCCTTAAGTTCGGGCAAACGGAGCGCTTTTTCGATGGTAATCCCCAATTCCTGCGGTACTGCGCGGGCAACGGGATCCACGGTGCTGTACGGCAGTCCCAGCGCGCGTCCGACATCTCGAATGGCGGCGCGAGCGGCCAAGGTACCGAAGGTGACAATTTGGCTGACGTGATCGGAGCCGTATTTGTCAATGTCGTAATCAATCACCTCTCCTCGGCGGTTGTTGCAGAAATCCATATCGATATCAGGCATACTGACGCGCTCAGGGTTGAGGAATCGTTCAAACAAAAGGTCAAACGCAATGGAATCCACGTCGGTAATTCCCAGCAAAAAGGCGACCAAACTTCCCGCGCCCGAACCACGTCCCGGGCCAACGGGTATGCCGCGGCTTTTGGCAAAATTAACGTAATCGGCAACAATCAGAAAATAGTCTGCGTACCCCATGGATTCAATGACGGACAATTCATATTCCATGCGGGCGCGGTATTCTTCCTCCGGATGTACCACCGCTCCGCTTCCATAGCCCAACATTCTCGTCTCTTTGCGACGAATATATCCTTCTTCGGTCAAGCGGCGCAAATATTCGCCCGAAGAAAGACCACCGGGACAGGGGAAATGCGGCAGATGAACCGCGCCAAAATCCAATTCAAGATGACATTTGTCTGCGATGCGAACGGTATTTTCCAGCGCTTCGGGATGCGAGAAAAACAATCTCGCCATTTCCTCTGTGGATTTATAGTAAAACTCATCCGTTTCAAAGCCGATGGGGCGCCCCTCTTCGATGGTGGTATTGGTCTGAATGCACATCAAGATCGCCTGTGTCGCTGCATCCTCACGGCGTAAATAGTGGCAGTCATTGGTCGCCACCAATGGCAGATCACACTGTTCTGCCAAACGAATCAAATCGGGAAGAATCTGCCTTTGGTCGGCAAGACCGTGATTTTGAATTTCAATATAGAAATCTCCCGGCGCAAACAGCGCGGCCTGTTCCTTGGCCGCCAGGACGGCGCCCTCATAATTTCCGGACAACAAAAGTTGAGGCACCCTCCCCGCCAAACATCCGGACAAAGCAATCAATCCTTCGGAATGCAAGCGGAGGAGTTCCATATCGATTCGCGGCTTGCTGTAAAAGCCCTCCGTAAATCCTTTGGAAACCAAATACATCAAGTTTTGATACCCCGTCATATTTTTGCACAGCAACACCAAATGGTAGCCCGTGCGTTGGCCTCGCGAAGCGCTTTTATCAAACCGCGATCCCGGAGCGACATACACCTCGCATCCGATGATCGGCTT
>JAZQUX010000043.1:0-1530 GCA_045631585.1 Eubacteriales bacterium
GACCGCCCTGGCCACGACCCGACTTCCGGCCCCCGCGTTGTCAAAAATTCATAAAATTTCATTCAAAAAAACAGGAAAAACAGCACAACGCCGATTGACAAACTCTCCCCTTTATGTTATAATAACAAAAATACGCGCGGAGGAAAATCCCCCGCCCTCACCACCGATGAAAAGAGGAGGCCCTACCATGGCAGATCGTATGAAAATCAATGTTTTCGGATGCTCCGACACCAAGATGATTGACACCATTCATGCGACGTTGCTGTCTCTGCCTGCCGCTGATATCGGTGTTTTTTCTTCCCCGAAATATGCTGTTTTTCCCGGTTTTTGTGATGTGCACGTGCATTTTCGCGAACCGGGTTTTTCTTATAAAGAGACCATTGCCTCGGGTTGCGCGGCGGCCGCAAGGGGCGGCTACACCGCCGTTTGCACCATGCCGAATCTCAACCCCGTGCCGGACAGCGCCGAGCATTTGAAGGAGCAGACCGACCTCATCGATCGGAACGCGACCATCGGTGTTTACCCCTACGCCTCCATCACGGTGGGTCAAAAGGGCGAGGCATTGTCCGACTTTTCCGCCATGTGCGATCGCGCGATTGCGTTTTCGGACGACGGGCGCGGCGTGCAGGACGAGGATTTGATGAGAGCGGCTATGATCGAGGCCAAGCGACTTGGCAAGATGATCGTCGCCCATTGCGAGGACAATTCCCAGCTTCGCGGCGGCTACATTCACGACGGTGACTATGCCAAAGCGCACGGACACCGCGGCATTTGCTCCGAGAGCGAATGGGGTCCCATCGCCCGCGATTTGAAGCTGGCGGAGGAAACGGGCTGTCCTTATCACGTCTGTCACATTTCCACCAAGGAAAGCGTGGCGCTGATTCGCGAGGCAAAAGCAAGAGGCGTGGACGTCACTTGCGAAACGGGCCCTCATTACCTGCTACTGGACGACAGCGACCTTCGTGAAGACGGCAAATATAAAATGAATCCTCCCTTGCGTTCGCGAACGGATCGAGAGGCGCTGATCGAGGGCATTCTCGACGGCACCATTGATATGATTGCGACCGACCATGCGCCGCACTCCGCCGAAGAAAAATCGCGGGGATTGGAAAAGAGCGCGTTTGGCATTGTCGGTTTGGAAACGGCATTTCCCATGATGTACACGCATTTTGTCAAGACGGGCAGAATGACGATGGAGCAGCTGATCAAGCTGTTGGTGGACAACCCTCGCAGGAGATTTGGTCTTGCGCCCGGCACGGAATTTTCCGTTTGGGATTTGGACGAGGAATACGCGATTGATCCGGCGGAGTTTGCTTCGATGGGGCGTGCGACGCCGTTTGAAGGAGCAAAGGTGTTTGGTAAATGCGTGTTGACCGTTTACGATGGGAAAGTGGTTTATAAAGCTTAATTTTTTACATCTTCTCCTACAGCCTCGCACAGCTGCGCGCGCTCGGTGAACATGATGTTCATTCTTTGTCATCCGACAAAGAACGAACCAAGAAAGCGGACTAAGGGGCAAGCCCCTTAGAA
>JAZQUX010000044.1:0-9046 GCA_045631585.1 Eubacteriales bacterium
CCGAATGCTCGCATTCCAACGTGTCTATCCTCAAGGGCGGCGCCTTTATCACGCCTCCCACCGATGAATATATCCTGCCCGGTGTCGGTAGAGCCCACCTGATTGCGGCGTCCAAGACGCTCGGCATTCCCGTCGAGGAACGCATCTTCACGATGGACGAATTGCGCGACGCGGACGAGATCATCGTCTCCAGCGCAGGGTCTCTTTGCCTTGCCGCGTGTGAGCTGGACGGCAAGCCCGTCGGCGGTAAGGACCCCGTAACCTTGCGCAAGCTGCAGGATTTCGTCGTTGCTGATTGGCTGGCAAAGACGGAAGGGTAATTTGAATTTGAAAACGCCTCCGATTGAGAAATTCATTGTCGGAGGCGTTTTTATCGTTTAAAATAATTAACCGTTAGTTAAATTTTTGTTGCCTATGCTTCGCTTGTAAATGTTCAGATTTATGATATAATATAATCAGAAACGGGCCTGTTTACTTTACCTACAAGGAGAATGATTATGGAATTGAATATTGGAATGAACATTAAAAGGTTGCGTCTTGCTAAAGGGTTAACGCAAGAGCAGCTTGCAGAGCTTTTGACGATCTCAACAGCGGCAGTAAGTAAATGGGAAGCTAAAAACACCTATCCGGATATTACGATGCTGTTTCCGCTCGCGGAGATATTCGGAGTTACCGTTGACGAACTTTTAGGATACGACGAAGCGAAAGCAAAAGCGGATGTGGACAAAATACTTGCCGAATATCAGCGTTTATGCGTAGATGGGAGATTTAACGAAGGCAAGGATTTGATTATCAATGCGCGGAAAAAATATCCTCATGATTACCGTATTATGAATAAGTATATGTGGGATATTGCCGGTGGAAGTGCCGGAAACGATTCTCAAACTTTACTGACGAACAAGGACGAATTGACACAACTGTGCGACTGTATTTTGGAAGGTTGTACTCAAGATGATCTTCGCGCCGAAGCCATCAATATGAAAGCAAAATTGCTTCATGCGGCGGGTAATACCAATGCGGCTCTTGAAATTCTATCAAAACTTCCTGCATGGTACGCGCCGATAGTTAAGGAGCAGCTTTTCGGAAAAGATACTGCTGAATATCGTTATTGGAACAAAAAGAATTGCTATGGTCTGATGGATGTAATGTCTATCAAGCTTGCTCGCTTTATTCGTTTCAATCCTACACTTTCGGTTGCAGAAAAGATTGAACGTCTCGAGCCGATGGCAGAAGCCTTTGCGGAAATGAGCAAACGGAAAGACCTTGAATTTTTCTGTATTGGGGAGCAGGCTCTCTATGCGATTTTGGCGGGAATGCTTACGGCGGACAACACCCCCATAGAAGATGTTATTCGCATAAGAGAAAGGCAGTTTGCTTCAATGGGGAAAGTAATGAAGCTTGCAGAAAGCGATGAGGTTCTCAAAGAGCAAATTCAGACCACGTATAAAACGGACGATATCATTGCTTGGCAGTTGAATTGTTTATTGAGCTCGCCGCATGCCAAATTCGCAAAGTTGCGCGAAAATTCGCAATATATGAAAATGCTCAATCGTTGGGCAAAATAAAGATCGCCTCCGACTCGGAAAATTCCTTGTCGGAGGCGATCTTTGTTATTAAAAAATGATTTTTTACATTTTCTTATAATTTTCATACTTCCGCTTCGCTGCGTCCTCGCCCTGCTCGAACAAGGTCTTGGCTTCGTCGGGGAAGGTGCGGACAAGGGCGCTGTAACGCACCTCGCCGTCAAGGAAGTCGCGGTAGGACATGGTCGCCTCGCCGCTGTCGAGGGTAAAGGGCTTGTCAGCGCGGGGATCGTAGCGGTACAGATGCCAATATCCCGCGTCAACGGCGCGCTTCATCTCAGCCTGAACACCGCTCATGCCACCCTTGATGCCGTGCGATACGCAAGGCGTGTAGGCGATGATGACGGACGGGCCGGGATAAGATGCCGCCTCCTTGAGTGCCTTCATCAGCTGATTGGGATCGGCTCCCATGGCCACCTGCGCTACGTAAACGTTGCCGTAGGTCATGAGCATCGCGCCCAGATCCTTCTTGAGCGTCTTCTTGCCCGAGTTGGCAAACTGCGCCACGGCACCGATGGGGGTTGCCTTGGAGGATTGACCGCCCGTGTTGGAGTATACCTCGGTGTCGACGATGAACATGTTAACATCCTCACCGCTGGCCACCACGTGGTCCAAACCACCAAAGCCGATATCGTACGCCCATCCGTCACCGCCGAACATCCAAAAGCTCTTTTTGGTCAGCTGGTCGCGGTAGCGGAGAATATCGTCGGCAAGCGCGCCCTGCTCGTCTTTCATCGTAGGACGAGCCTGCTCCAATGCGTTGCACAAAGCTTCACTCAGGGCGGGGGAGGCATCGTAGTCCTCAAAGCCATCCAGCCATGCCACAGCATACTCGCGCAACGCGCCATCGGATGTGTTGATCAACTGCTCAATGCGCATCTTTTGTGCCGCTCTTTGCTGACGAACGGACAGGAACATACCGAGGCTGAACTCGGCGTTGTTTTCAAACAGGGAGTTCGACCAAGCGGGACCGTGTCCCTTTTTGTTGGTGGTATAAGGGATACCCGGCATGGGAGAGCCCCAAGCCTGCGAGCAACCCGTAGCGTTTGCCCAGTAGACGCGATCGCCAAACAACTGGGTGAGCAGCTTAGCGTAAGGCGTTTCTCCACAGCCCGCACAGGCGGCGGAAAATTCAAGGAGCGGACGGCAGAACTGCGATCCTTTGACGGTGTAGCGGTCAAACAACTCCGATTTGTCGTCAAGACCCAAGGTATAAGACCATACGGGGGAGTTGATGGGGAAGGTGTTTCCAACCATTTCGATGGCCTTGTTTTTTGCGGGACAAGAGGCAACACAGCTGCCGCAACCGGTGCAATCTGCCGTGCTGATTTGAAGTGTGTAATGATATCCTTTGGCTGCGCCGCCCTTGGCAGGAATGGCGACCAGACCGGCAGGAGCAGTAGAAAGTTCCTCATCGGTCAACAGATAGGGGCGAAGAGCCGCGTGAGGGCAGACCAGTGCGCAACGGTTGCACTGCAAACAAGCGGCAGCATCCCAAACGGGTACTTTAGCTGCAATATTTCGTTTTTCGAATGCGGTCAGTCCCACATCGATGGAACCATCTTCATATCCCTTAAACGCGCTGACGGGAAGATCATCTCCCTTTTGTGCGTTGATGGGCTCCAAAATGTTGCGAACAACGGAAGGCTTGTTTTCGTCTTCAAGAGCCGTAGCGTCATCGGCATCGGCCCATTCAGCCGGAATGGTTACACATTGAACCTCTGCTACACCTGCATCAATTGCGGCGATATTTCGATCAACAACCGCATCGCCCTTGGCAAAATAGGTCTTACGAACGGCGTCCTTCATGTATCCGATGGCAACGTCTTCGTCCAAAATAGAGGAGATGTGGAAGAAAGCCGCTTGGAGAACCGTGTTGGTGTGTGATCCCAGCCCCAGACGAGAGGCGATCTCGGTGGCATTGATGATGTACAACTTGGCGTTCTTTTGTGCCAGTGTGCGGCGGACATCGGAGGGGAGGTTTTCTCCCAATTCCTCGGCGGACCAAGTGCAGTTGAGCAACATAGCGCCCCCTTGCTTAAGTTCGCCTGCCATGTCATATTTTCCTATGTAGCTTTGGTGATGGCAAGCAACAAAATCAGCTTGCTTGACATAATAGGAGGAAGTAATTGGATTGGGGGAAACGCGCAGGTGCGATTTGGTGACACCAAATGACTTCTTGGCATCATATTCAAAATACGCTTGCGCATAATTGTTCGTGTGATCGTTGATGATTTCAACGGTATTTTTGTTAGCGCCTACTGTTCCGTCAGAGCCTAAGCCCCAGAATTTACAAGTGAAGGTATCATTCTTTTCCGCAACGGAAGAACCAACCGGCAACGAACGGAACGTTACGTCATCGACAATGCCGATGCTGAAAGAGTTTTTCGGGGCATCTGCGGCAAGATTGTCAAACACGGCAACGATTTGCGAGGGAGCGGTATCTTTGGACGAAAGACCATAGCGGCCGCCAACAATCGTAATGTCGGAGCGTCCCGAAAAGGCGGTACAAATATCCTGATACAAAGGCTCGCCAAGTGCGCCCATTTCCTTGCAGCGATCCAAAACCGCGACGCGGCGGACACTCTTGGGAAGTGCATCCATCAAATGCTTTACGGAAAAAGGACGGAACAGATGGACCTGAAGAAAACCGACCTTGCGGCCCTGGACTCTCAAAGCATCTACTGCTTCACAGATGGTACCGCTGACAGATCCCATCGCGATGACCACATCGGTTGCATCAGGATCGCCATAATAGTCAAACAGATGATAGCGACGACCGGTCAGTTCGCCGATTTGACTCATATATTCATCGACAATTTCGGGAAGCGCATCATAAAAGCCGTTGTTGGCCTCTCTTACTTGGAAATATACGTCACCATTTTGAACGGTAGCACGCAGTCTCGGATGCTCAGGGTTGAGTGCTTGGGCACGGAAGGCATCTAGCGCTGTGCGGTCAAGCAACTTGCCCATCTCCTCGTGAGGGAGGACTTCGATTTTATTGATTTCATGAGAAGTGCGGAAACCGTCGAAGAAGTGAAGGAACGGAATTCTTCCTTTGATGGCAGAAAGATGCGCCACGGGGGCCAAATCCATAATTTCCTGCACGCTTCCCGTGGACAAGAGAGCAAATCCTGTTTGACGGCAGTTCATTACGTCGCTGTGATCTCCGAAAATGGACAATGCATGCGTACCAACAGTACGGGAAGCTACATGAAGTACACCGGGCAATCTCTCGCCGGAAATGCGATGCATGACAGGGATCATGAGCATTAGTCCCTGCGAGGACGTAAACGTCGTTGCAAGCGCGCCTGTTTCCAGTGCGCCGTGAACGGCGGCGACTGCGCCCGCCTCGGATTGCATTTCAACCAAACTAACGGTTTGACCAAACAGATTTTTCTTGCCGTGCGCACTCCATGCATCCGTCTTACCTGCCATGGGGGAAGACGGAGTGATGGGATAGATGGCCGCGATCTCAGTAAAGGCATAGGCTACATGGGCGGCTGCTTCATTGCCGTCCATGGTTGCCATGGGAAAACGATTGTTGCGATCAGACATGATAACTCCTTATTTGTTCGCGGGAATTTCGACGGTCCAGTCGTAGGTGTCGGGCAGCTTGCCCCACTGGATTCCGGTCAGCGTGTTGTACAGATGCTGAGTGACTTCACCGATTTCGAAATTGTTGACGGTATACTTCATGTCACCGTATGCCAGCTCTCCGATGGGAGATACAACGGCGGCGGTTCCGCAGCCCCAAGCTTCTTTGAGCGTACCGTTTTGCATAGCTTCAACCAGCTCGTCTACGCTAATTTTGCGCTCGCTGACCCGGTAACCTTCGTTACGCAGGACATCCAAGCAGGACTTGCGGGTAATGCCGGGGAGAATAGAGCCGGACAATTCAGGGGTGATAATCTCGTCGCCAATACGGAACATGACGTTCATGGCACCGACTTCCTCGATGTACTTGCGGTGAATACCGTCCAACCAAAGAACCTGAGAATATCCCTTTTCTTCGGCGCGTGCTGCGGCACGGTTGCTGGCGGCGTAATTACCGCCGCACTTGGTGTAGCCGGTACCACCCTTGACGGCACGGACGTCTTCGGTTTCAATCATGATACGGACGGGGTTGATGCCGGCGGCGTAGTAACTGCCAACCGGAGACGCGATAATAATAAACATCGCATTTTGAATGGTGTGGAGACCCAACTGTTCATCCGAACCGAACAGGAAGGGACGCAAATACAGAGAGGTGCCTGGATTGGAGGGAACCCAATCCTGCTCGACTTCAACAAACTTCATGATCGCGTCAAGTGCGTCCTGCTCGTTCAGCTGGGGCAGACACAGACGCTCAGCGGAGGTGTTCAGACGCTTGACGTTTTCCATGGGACGGAACAGCTGAACCGTGCCGTCAGCGCGACGATAAGCCTTCATTCCCTCAAAGACTTCAGCACCATAATGGAATACGGTAGCGGCAGGATGGAGAGACAAGTTACCAAACGGCACAATGCGAGCATCGTGCCAACCCTGATCGGGGGAATAATCCATAATAAACATATGGTCGGTGAAATAACGGCCGAAGCCCAGCTTGCTGCTGTCCGGCTTAGCGGCGGGATTGGTTGTTTTCTCAAATCTGATATCCATGATGAAATCTCCTTGTATGGATTATTTTTTTAGCCCGAGTCTTTCAATGGCTTGCTCGCGCATTTTGTACTTTAAGATCTTGCCGGCGGCATTCATGGGGAATTCGCTGACAAACTCGATATAGCGAGGAACTTTGTGGCGTGCCATGTGAGCGTTGGCATATTCGCGCAACTCATCGATGGTTGCCTCTACGTCTTTTTTCAAAATGATGCAGGCCATAGCTTCCTCGCCGTAGCGTTCATCGGGAACGCCGATAACCTGGACGTCACGTACTTTCGGATGAGTGTAGAAAAATTCTTCGATTTCCTTGGGATACAGGTTTTCTCCTCCGCGGATAATCATATCTTTCAAACGGCCGGTAATACGATAGTTGCCGTTTTCATCCTTGGCGGCAAGGTCGCCCGTGTGCAACCAACCGTCTGCGTCGATGGCAGCGGCTGTTGCGGCAGGCATCTTGTAGTAGCCCTTCATGATGTTGTAGCCGCGTGCGACGAACTCGCCGTTGACACCGACGGGACATTCTTCGCCGGTTTCGGGATCGACAATTTTACATTCCACGTTGGCAAAAGCGGAACCGACGGTATCGGTACGAACGTCGAGCGGATCGGTAAAGCTGCTCATGGTGCAACCGGGAGATGCCTCGGTCTGACCATAAACGCTGACAATCTGCTTCATGTTCATGACTTCGGTTGCCTTTTTCATCAACTCCGCGGGGCAGTTGGCTCCTGCCATGATACCTGTACGAATATGAGAGAAATCGGTCTTTTCGAAGTCAGAGTGTTGCATCATAGCGATGAACATGGTGGGAACACCGTTAAAGGTGGTGATTTTCTCTTGGTTGATGCAAGCCAGAGCGGATTTGGGGGAGAAATAGGGAAGCGGGCACATCGTCGTACCATGTGTCATGGATGCCGTCATGGAAAGAACCATGCCGAAACAATGGAACATGGGAACCTGAATCATCATGCGGTCTGCCGTAGAAAGATCCATGTGGTCACCGATATACTTACCGTTATTGACAACATTGTAGTGGGTGAGCATGACACCCTTGGGGAATCCTGTCGTACCGGAGGTGTATTGCATATTGCAAACGTCGTTTTTATCAACAGCGGCGGCCATACGCTGAATTTCCTCCACGGGAACCAAGTTCTTTCTTGTCAGCGATTCTTCCCACGTCAGACAGCCGTCCATGCGGAATCCGACCGTGATGATGTTTCGAAGGAAGGGGAGGCGTTTGGAATGAAGGGGCTGTCCAGGCTTTGTGGACTTTAATTCGGGGCAAAGTTCCTGCATGATGCCGCTGTAATCGGAATCACGGTAGTTTTCGATCATGAGCAGTGTGTGGGTATCCGACTGACGGAGCAGATATTCTGCCTCGTGAATTTTGTAGGCGGTGTTCATGGTAACCAATATCGCGCCGATTTTTGTGGTTGCCCAAAAGGCAATATACCACTGTGGGAGGTTGGTCAACCAAACAGTCACTTTGTGCCCGGCGCGAACGCCCATGGAGACTAAAACGCGTGCGAAATCATCTACATCGTCGCGGAATTCAGCATAGGTGCGAGTATAATCCAGAGTCGTGTAGCGGAACGCATACTGATCGGGGAACTCTTCTACAATGCGATCCAATACCTGCGGGAAGGTGTGGTCAAGTAGCGTATCCTTTTTCCAAGGATAAACACCCGTTCCCGCCGCATTGGAAAACAATGTATTCTTTTTGCGGGAGGTAGGATCAAAGCGATTCATGACATGAACGAAATGAGAGAAAATGATTTCGGGGTCGTCAATGTCAGGCAACCAGTTGGGATTCCACTCCAAGGATACAAAGCCATCGTAATTGACTGAGCGCAATGCTCGCATCATATCCTCTGCGGGTAATGTACCACCACCAACAAGACAATACTGATGACTCGATTCCGTGACAATCGCATCTTTGATGTGGACATGACGTACATAAGCTCCGAGGTTCTCGATGGTCTTTTGAGGGTCTTCGTTGGCCATGAAGAAGGTGTTGTGCATATCCCACAGCGCGGCAAGATTGTCGCTGGCGTAGGTGTCCAGCGTGTTCTTGAGCAGATTGGTATCCGAAAACATACCAGCCGTTTCAAGCAACAGAGTGATATTGGCTTTTTCTGCTTTATTCAACGCGGCAGAAAGCAAAGTCATCATTGCTTCGGGAACTTGTCCGTTATCACTTTGCGAGAGAGTATGAATACGAATGTGCGACGTGCGCATATTAACTGCGGCCGTGATAGTTTGCTCCAGTTTGGATAGAAAATCGCCGTTGTCATCCGCCAGATCAACAGGAAGATCTACGCAAGCGACTTGAAGACCGGCCTCTTGCAGCTGGCGGCGGGAGACGGGGACGTTTTGCGTATCAAGTACGCGATCGCTCATTACGGGATCAAAAGGATCATGTATTTCTATGCCGGACAGCTTAACGTCGCGTGCCAGTTCATATAGGCGCTCCCATCCGAGTTGCTGCCAGCCTTTGGTGGAAAAGGAGAGTTTCATTCGGTTGCCTCCTCATAGACAATTTTATTCAAAGCATTCAAGTAAGCTCGAATACTTGCGCCGATGATATCTGTCGAGATACCGTTGCCGGAATAGATTTTGCCGCCGCTGCGTAGTCGGACCAACGCATTACCCATCGCTTCGTGCCCCTGGGTAACCGATTGGATCTGAAAATCATCCAGATCGTAGTGGTGGCCGATAATTTGCTCAATAGCCATGAAAGCGGCATCAATGGGACCGTCACCGATGGTGATACCCTCCAGACGGTTGCCGTTCTTTTCCAAGTGAATGTGGGCGGAGGAGCTGAT